>DATIUQ010000289.1:0-3891 GCA_035466775.1 Arthrobacter sp. | reverse complement strand
CGCCCCATATCGCCGTCGAGTCGGACCGTCGTCGAGCCGCCTGCGATTTGGCCGGAGGGTGGCCCGCCCGTGGTCGCGAATCGGCGATTTGGCCGTCGAGTCGGACCGCCGTCGAGCCGCCTGCGATTTGGCCGGAGGTTGGCCCGCCCGTTGGGACACAAATGGCCGCTACTAGGCGTCTCATAGCGGCCATCCGTGGTGAACGGGCGACAGCGGGGCCCCGCCGAAGTGGCGGCCCGGCCAGCCCGCCGCCACAGGCACACCCTGGCCCTTCGATTGCTCCGTAACTGCCGTTATGGGGTCCCAAAAGGGCAGTTACGGAGCAATCGACGGCAGGAGAGGGAGGCTTACTTCAGCCCGGCCCCCGGCAGGAGCTCCGTGGCACCGAGGGAGTCGGCGACGAAGGCGTAGTCCCAGGCGCGTTCCTTCCACTGCACGTAGCGGCCCGAGGCGCCGCCGTGGCCGCCCTCCATCTCGATCTTCATCACGATCGGCTCGCTGCCCGTGTTCAGTTCTCGCAGCCGCTGCACCCACTTGGCGGGCTCCACGTAGAGCACGCGCGTGTCATTAAACGAGGTGACCGCAGCGATCTTGGGGTACGCCACGGCACGGACGTTCTCGTACGGCGTATAGGACTTCATGTACTCATACACGGCGCGGTCGGTGATCGGGTTGCCCCACTCCTCCCACTCCAGCGCGGAAAGCGGCAGCTCCGGATCCAGGATCGTGGTCAGCGCGTCCACGAACGGCACGGCCGCCACGATCGCCGCGTACTTCTCCGGTGCCAGGTTCGCGACGGCGCCCATCAGCAGGCCGCCGGCCGAGCCGCCCATGGCCGCGATCCGTGCCGGGTCCACCCAGCCGGACTGGGCCAGCCAGTCGGTGGCCGCGATGAAGTCCGTGAACGTGTTTTTCTTCTGCAGCTTCTTGCCGGTGTCGTACCAGTGCCGGCCCAGTTCGCCTCCGCCGCGGATGTGGGCGATCACGAACACGATGCCCCGGTCCAGCAGCGAGAGCCGGGGGATGCCGAACCCCGGATCCATGCTCATCTCATAGGAGCCGTAGCCGTACACGAGGCCGGCCGCCGTCGAATCGCGGGCAACGGAGACGTGGCGCAGCACGGAGAGCGGGATCCGGGTGCCGTCCTCGGCCGTGGCCCACTCGCGGGTGGCGACGTAGTCCGCGGCGGAGTAGCCGCCCAGCACCGGGCTTTCCTTGCGCAGCAGCAGCTCGCCGGCGGGCTGCTCCGCGGTGGGCAGCACAAAGTCGTAGACCCGGGACGGCGTGAAGTAGGAGGTGTAGCCCATCCGGATGACGGGTGCCTCGTAGTCGGAACCCGCTACCCCCGCCGTGTAGAGCTCCTCGTCGAAGGCCGGCTCCACCGGCGCGCCCTGCTCCGGCGTGCCCAGCCCGGCCAGCGGCAGGACCTGCACGCGCTCGATCGTGTCCTTGCGGACGGAGACCACCAGGTGCGTCGAGGTGACGCCGGCGCCGTTGACGCGCACGTCGTCGGAATGTTCGACGACGGTGGTCCAGTGCTGCTCGGCGAGGGGCTTGGCGAGTTCGGCCGGGTCCACGAGGGAGACCATGGAGTTGATGGCGTCCTTGTTGTGGGTCAGGACGATGGCTTCGGCCTGCTGCCCCGAGGCGTCGGCCAGCAGGAACGGCTCGGCCTCGTAAAGGATGCGCTCGTCGCGGGAGATGACGGTAACCAGCCCGGCGTCGGGCGCGTCGAAACGCAGCAGCCGGGTCTCGCTGAATTCCGAGCAGCCGATGCTCAGCACCAGGTGGCGCCGGTCGGCGGAGAGCTCGAAGCCCAGCCACATGGCGACGTCGTCCTCCTGGTAGATGACCTCGTCATCGGCGACGGGAGTCCCCAGCACATGGGATTTCACCTGGTAGGGCCGCCAGGAGTCATCCACCACGGTGTAGAAGATCCGCGTGCCGTCGGGGGAGAAGGAGATGCCGTAGAAAACGTTCTCGATCACATCGGGAAGGAGTTCCCCGGTCCGCAGGTCCTTGATGCGCAGCGTGAACCGCTCGTCGCCGGCGTTGTCCACGGCGTAGGCGTAGAGGTTCCCGTCGATGGTCACGGCGGCGCCGCCGACGGCGAAGAACGGCTTGCCCTCGGCCTCGACGTTGCCGTCCAGCAGGATTTCCTCGCCCGGAATTTCGACGCCGACCTCGACGGCGGGGGGCGTCCAGTCGGCGACCCGGTCCCCGGTGTCCTCGGCCCGGACGCGGCACTGGATGCCGTATTCCTGGCCCTCGACCGAGCGGCTGTAGTACCACCAGCCGTCCTTGCGGTTGGGAACGGAGAGGTCCGTTTCCTGGGTGCGGCCCTTGATCTCCTGGAAGATGGCCTCGCGCAGCGGCTCCTGGTGGGCCGTCACGGCCTCCTGGTAGGCGTTCTCAGCCTTGAGCAGCTCCACGACCTCGGCGGATTCCTTGTCCCGCAGCCACTCGTAGTTGTCCTCGAAGGCATCGCCGTGGTGCGTGCGGAGGGCGGGGATCTTCTTGGCAACGGGTGCGGTCACGGCGGAGTTTGCCGCGGCGAGGGTAGGGCCACCAATGGCGGGAGTCTCAGTCATGCTCCCCAATATATAGAGCCAGCCGGTGGCTGGCGCCCGCTTTCGCCGTCGGGGTATTCTCCCGGCTCAGAGACACGGACCAGCGGAGGGGCCGCGCGGTTATAGGGGCTGGTCTGCCAGGAGCCCCAGCAGGTAGGATCCGTAGCCGCTCTTCACGAGCGGCTCGGCCCTGGCCCGCAGCTCGTCATCACTGAGGAAGCGCTGGCGCCACGCGATTTCCTCGGGCGCACCGATGATCAGTCCCTGCCGCTTCTGGACGGTCCGGACAAAATTTGATGCGTCATTGAGGTCGTCGAAGGTGCCTGTGTCCAGCCACGCCGTTCCACGGGGGAGGATCTCGACGTGCAGCTTGTCCAGGGCAAGATATGCCTTGTTGACGTCCGTGATTTCGAGTTCCCCACGGGGCGATGGCTTCAGTTCGCGGGCAATCTCCACGACGTCGTTGTCGTAGAAGTAGAGTCCGGGTACTGCGTAGTTGCTCTTTGGCTGCGCGGGCTTCTCGTCCAGCGTCAGCACGCGGCCGGAACCGTCGAACTCGACCACGCCGTAGGCGCCGGGATCGTTGACCCAGTAGCCGAATACTGACCCCCCGTCCACGTCAACGTACTTGCCGAGTTGGGCACCCATTCCGGGGCCGTAGAAGATGTTGTCACCAAGGACGAGGGCCACGGATTCGTGGCCGATGTGCTCCTGGCCAAGGATGAAGGCCTGGGCGAGCCCGTCCGGCGACGGTTGAACCTTGTATGTGATGCAGACCCCGAATTGTGAGCCGTCGCCCAGCAACCGGCGGAAAGGATCTGAGTCCTGCGGCGCCGTGATAATCAGGATGTCCCTGATTCCGGCCAGAATGAGCGTGGATAGCGGATAGTAGATCATCGGCTTGTCATAGACCGGGACCAGCTGCTTGCTGATGCCGAAGGTAATCGGATGCAGCCGTGATCCGGTTCCCCCGGCCAGAATGATTCCGCGCATGGGCACATCCTTTATGTTTCTTGGAACAAGCGCAACAGGTAGGGTCTGAGGCATGCAGCGACTACTCGTCACAGGTGGCGCAGGCTTCATCGGCGCCAGTTTTGTCCACCATGTCATGACGCAGGGGCGGGACCATGTGACGGTCCTGGACAAGCTCACGTACGCCGGCAACCTGGATTCGCTCGCTGGTCTTCCGGAGGAGCGGTTCCGGTTCGTTCAGGGAGACATCTGCGACGCCGCCCTTGTCGACGGACTCGTCGCGGATGCCGACGTCGTCGTCCACTATGCCGCAGAGTCGCACAACGACAATTCCCTACACGATCCCCGT
>DATIUQ010000288.1:0-1923 GCA_035466775.1 Arthrobacter sp. | reverse complement strand
CTGCCGGGCACCCGTGCCCGGTGCATCCCCCGCCGGGGGTGATCCGGGCAGCCGTCCGCCCTTGCCCCAATAGGTGAAGTATGTTTCACTATTTCGTACGGAGGGGAGTATCCCCTGAATGTCCCGTCGTCAGTACGGCCGACCCTGAGCGGCCCGGCGGGACAGGTCCCCTGGGACCGGGAAAGACCTCCAGTTAGTTGAACTAACTGGAAGCGGGTGTCCCCTGATGAATGTTCCTTTTTGGGCCTGGTTGGCCGTTCTTGCTGTTATCGTCCTGATGCTGGCCGTCGACTTGTTCGCGCACCGCCGGGCGCACGTCATCGGCGTCCGCGAAGCCGCGCTGTGGTCCGGTCTCTGGGTCGCCTTCGGCGTAGGCTTCGGCGCCCTGGTCTGGCACATCTACGGGGCCGAATTTGGCCAGCAATACTTCGCCGGATACCTGATCGAGAAATCCCTCGCGGTGGACAACGTGTTCATCTGGGCGATCATCTTCACCTATTTCGCAGTCCCCCGCGAATACCAGCACCGGGTGCTGTTCTTCGGGGTCGTGGGCGCCCTGATCTTCCGGGGCGTCTTCATCGCCGCGGGCGCCGTCATCATCGCCAGTGCCGAGTGGGTGCTGTACATCTTTGCCGCGTTCCTGCTCCTCACCGGCTACCGGATGATCCGCCACCGCAACGACATGCTTGACCCGGAAAAGTCCCGGGCGCTGAAACTCTTCCGCCGGCGCGTGCCCATGACGGACGACTTCCACGGCCAGCGGTTCCTGATCCGCAGGAACGGCGTCTTGCTGGCCACCCCGCTGCTCGCCGTCCTGGTCCTCATCGAGGTCACAGACATCATCTTCGCCGTGGACTCCATCCCCGCGATCTTCGCCGTCACCGACGAAGTGTTCCTGGTCTTCACCGCCAACGCCTTCGCCATCCTGGGCCTACGGGCCATGTACTTCCTGCTCGCTGACATGATCCACCGCTTCGTCTACCTCAAGATCGGACTCGCGCTCGTCCTGATCTGGGTAGGCATCAAAATGCTCCTCAAAATCGACATCTACTACATCCCCACCCCACTGTCCCTGGCCGTCATCGCCACCATCCTTGGGGTGTCCATCGGCGCAAGCCTCTGGGCCACCCGCGGCCAGGAACGCAGGGCTCCCGAGGGGCCGGCGCACTCCCCCTTCGGAACCGCCTCGCCCGAGCAGATCGCCGCCCTGGAACCCCTGTGGCGCAAACGTCCAGGCACCGACGCCGCGGCCGAATCTGAGGCGGAGGCGCCGTCGCAGACCATCAGCAAGGACCAACCATGACAGCCGAACCGCGAGGACAAAGTATGGAACCGCAAAAGGTCCCGGAAGTGCCCGGAACACCGGCGCCCGCACGCCGCCCCTGGACCTTCCTGACGAACCACGGGCACGTCCTGCTGTCGGTGGCGGCGCACCCGCAGGCCCGCATTACCGATATCGCCACGAGGGTCGGCATCACCCCACGCTCGACCCTCCAGATCCTCAAGGACCTCGAAGACGGAGGTTACCTGCACCGCGTCCATGCTGGGCGGCGGACCAGCTATGCCGTTGAGCCCCACCAGCACTTCCGTCACCCGGCCACCGCGGCCTGGGAAATCGACGGCCTGATTGGGCTCTTCGCCGGTCCCGCGCCTTCAGCCAAAGCGCTGCCACCCAAGGAGGTCCCCTAGCTCCCCCGCGTTGCCCTGTCAGTTTTGGTGCCCATCCGCCGGTTTTAGCAACCAGAAGTGATAGGGCAACCGGGGAACGTGCCGGTTCCTCAGGCAAGTGGGGCGTTAGTGCCCGGACGCGGCCAGTTCGGCCAGCAGCTCCGTCTTGCGTTCATCGCTCGCGAAGGACGACCGGATCGAGTTGGCCGCCAGCCGCACGCAGTCGAACTCGGACAGGCCGATCACCGACTTCAG
>DATIUQ010000287.1:0-61253 GCA_035466775.1 Arthrobacter sp. | reverse complement strand
ATGCCCTCGGCCACAGCCTTGAGCCCGCAGGCGTGGATGAGATGAAGCACCGCCTCCACGAATTTGCTCTCGTCCGCATCTGAGCCCAGCCCGTCGATCAGGCTCTTGTCGATCTTGACGACGTTGACCGGCAGCTTCCGCAGATAGCTGATGGATGAATAGCCGGTCCCAAAGTCGTCGATTTCGAGCTGCACACCCAGCCGCCGCAGGCCGCTGAGGGAGTACTTGTCCACATCCCCGCCGTTGACGGCCATGGACTCCGTCAATTCCACAATGAGGTTGGCGGCGTCCACCCCTGTTTCGCGGAGGATGTCGCGGACGTGTTCGATCAGGTCCAGGTTCTGCAGCTCGGTCGTTGAGATGTTCACGCGGACGTTGAAGTCGGCATCCACGTTCAGGTCCTGCTGCCAGCGCCGCAGCTGGCGCACCGCGTTCCGCAGCACCCAGTGGCCAAGGTCCACAATCATCCCGGTCTCTTCGGCCAGCGGGATGAAGGAATCGGGCATCAGGAGGCCGCGCTCCGGGTGGTTCCAGCGCACCAGCGCCTCCACGCCTTCGATCCTGCCGGTGGCCAGGTCCACCACCGGCTGGTAGTGGAGCGTGAGCTGGTCCTGGAGGATTGCCTCGCGCATTTCGGTGATCATGACGCTCTGCAGCCTGCGGGCGTAGAGGAGTGCCGGTTCGAACACCTTAATACTGCTGTGCGGCTGGGCCTTGGCCGCGTACATCGCGGTGTCCGCTTCCATGACCAGGTCGTCCACCGACTGCCCGGGTTCCGCGACGCGCAGTCCGATGCTGGTACCGCAGGTGATGCGCAGGTCCCCGATTTCCAGGCTCTCGCCGAGCGCCTTGAGGATTCTGTTGGCGACCCTGCGTGCCCGGACAAGGTTGGACTTCGGCAGCATGACGGCGAATTCGTCGCCGCCGAGGCGGGCAACCGTGTCTGTCTCCCGGACCGCGTCCTGGAGCCGCTTCGAGATCACCCGGAGGACGTCGTCGCCGGCGCTGTGTCCCAGCGTGTCGTTGATGCCCTTGAAGGAGTCCAGGTCGAGGACCAGCAGTGCCGGCGGCATTTCGCCCCGGGACGTTTCGGCAAGGGCATGGCTGAGGACCGAGTTGAGCGCCGTCCTGTTGGCAAGCTGGGTGAGCGGGTCAGTCAGCGCCATCCGTTCGAGCTCGACCTGGGCCTCGCGCAGCATCGCCGTCCGGCTTTCGACGCGTTCCTCAAGCTCCTGGTAAATGGTCTGCAGGTCGTCGGCCATCAGGTTGATTCCGGCAATGACCGCGGCGACGTCGTCGCGGGCACCGGAGTGGGGAATTCTGGTGGTCAGGTCGCCGCCTGCGATTCGGACGATGCCTTCGACAAGGGCGTGCAGCCTGGGGTCCGGCGGATCAATCTTCACTCGCGTATTGCCCTAACCAATCGATAGCCTCGACCTCGGATGTGAAGAACTGCGCCGGGATCGTCTCGGTCTTGGAACGCAGCAGGTAGTGCGCGATCACGCGGTCAACGGGGCTTTCGCCGACGAGGGCAAACGCTGAAGCGGCGATGGAACCTGCATAGACCTGCCGGGCTTCGACGCTGACGCCGACCACGCCGGTAATTACGAGCATCACCGGCATCCGCCGGCCGTTGGCCATCGCGCGGACCGTGGCGCCGGCCACACGCGCCTCGGGCCCCTCAATTTCCTCGTTGGCCGGGAGCGCAACTTCGATGATGCCGCCGTCGAGCATCCGGACGCCGATCGGGGCGCCGGCGCGGACTTTCAGCCCGCCGTTGAGTTCGGCCGCGGGCTCCTGCGGGAGCAACTCGCCGGGTTCCGCCGTGGCCTCGACCGTCACAGGTCCGCAACCCAACGGCAACGGGCCGACGCCGGCAAGCCGCAGGCTTTCCGGCCGCGTTCAGGTCGGACAATGCGATCCGCCAGGACACCCACGGCAGTCGCTGCGGCATGGCGCGGCGAGGCTAGCTGATCAGACATTTGTCCCCATTGGACTCCAAGGTCGGCAATTTGGCCAGCGCCGGAGTCACGTGGCGCAGGCGGCACCGGAATGTTCCGGTGAATGCCCTCATGATAATCCACGGCCGGGCCATTGTGAGACATAAGACACCCCGGAACAACAACGCCGTCACGAACGGCCGACGCCCCGGCCTGGTTGCCTGGGAAAGCAGTAACGGCGCCAAAGTCGTCACCCTCCGGAACGACGCGTCAACGCAAGCATTCATCACGGCAGATCCCAACCAGGTCAGGTCAACAACGTCCGGCATCGGCCGAAAAGAATAGAGTCGGAACATGCGAATAATCTTCACCGTGCTGACCGCGGGTCTGCTGGCCATGGTCCTGGCGGGCTGCGGGACAACCCCGGGGACCCCGGACGCGGAGTATGCCGCCAAGTACAAAGCGGCGGTCGAGCCGCTGGCCCACGTGGCCAACGTGGACGCCAGCTACAAGTCCGCCGGCGGCATGGGCCGGAGCGGGGACGTCTTCCTGCACGCCGACACGTCGGACCGGGAAACCATGCTGGGCGTTCTACAGGATGCCTTCCCGGCCATTGTGGACGCCGCAGCCGGCGACCCCGAAGTAAACCTGGCGATCCAAGTCATCTCCGCCGACGGGGCATCGGCTGTCTCACCCACGGATCTGGGGTATTCCGGAACCGGGTCATTGACCGGCTACCGGCAGTTCCTCGGCAAGTAAGCGGCGCCGCCGCAAGGCGGCCCGCTGCTTCCCCACCCGTTGCGCGACCACCAGGCCCACGGCAGCCGCGCCGATGGTTATGGGGTAACCCATGAACCGCTCCAGGGTGCCGGGCTCCGGCACGTCCATCCCCGTCACACCGCCGGCGACCAGGGCGCCGAGAGACACCACGCCGCAGGCCAGGATGGGCCAGCTCAGCGGTGTCTGCCGGAGCCAGACCCAGCCCAGCAGCACCAGGGCCAGGCCCCCGGCCGCGAAGTACATGATGGCGCCCACGGCGTGCCACACGGAGCCGGCGTCCTCAGGGACCAGCCCCACCAGGACGGTGCCGGCGCCGGCTGCGGCGGTCAGGGCACGCGCGGAGATCGCGGCAGCCCACGGAACCCTGCCGGCCGGAACCAGCCTGAACTGCGCCCCGGGCCGCGCCGCCGTGCACAGCAGCGCCGTACCGAGCAGCAGGGCCCCGACCATCATCCCGATGCCCTGGACCACAAACGAAGCGTTCATAAGCACGTGCGCCGGCGAGCAGACGTCCCGGCCGTCGAAAACGCCGCAGCCCGCGGCGCCCAGATCGCTGATGTAACCGGTCCGGCGGCTGTACGGCTGCTGCCCCGCCCACGCGCCGATCACGGCTGCCTCCGCCACGAAATACTGCAGCACGCTGAGCAATGCCAGTGCGCCCGCGTAAAACCGCGTGGACGGCAGATCGGGGATGTAGATGATGTCCGGGGAGGGCGAATCAGTGGGGACGGCCATGCCAAGAGCGTAGTACGGCCCGCCACCTTGTATGCTTATATCCGTGTCCGAACAGGCCGGCCCGCGGCCGTCCAGCACGGATGCCCGCCCTCGTAGCTCAGTGGATAGAGCACGGCTCTCCTAAAGCCGGTGTCGTTGGTTCGATTCCAATCGAGGGCACTTGAATCCCCAGTCGCCGGACGCCGCTCCGGACTTCGATCTCCGCGCCTACCTGCTGGGCCCCTGGACCGTGCAACGTATCCTCCTCGACAGGTCCACCGGCACCCGCGGGTCCTTCACCGGCGTCGTCCGCTTTACCGAAACGCCCGACGACGGCGGCCTCCGGTTCCGCGAAGAGGGCACCGTTTCCTGGGCGTCCGTCCCGGGCGGGCCGCCCGGCACACCGTTCTCCGGGCCGGCCAGCCGGGAATATCTGCTGCGGCCCACCGGGGCGCCGGACACGATGGACATGTTCTTCCCTGACGGCCGGCCGTTCCACCGTATGGGCTTCGGGCCCCGGAGCCACCGGGACCAGCACTGGTGCGACCCGGACAGCTACCGCGTGGACTACACCAGAACCGGCCCGGACGAATTCCGCTACGAGTGGGATGTCACCGGCCCAGCGAAGGACCAGCTGCTCACGTCCGTGCTGCGCCGGGCCACGGACGCCGCCGCATGAACGCGCTGAACGTCAACCCCCTCATCGTGGTCTCCGCCGTCTGTGTTTTCGACGAGGCGGGACGCCTCCTGACCGTCCGCAAACGGGGCACGGACAAGTTCATGCATCCCGGCGGCAAGCCCGAGGCGGGCGAGACAGCCGCCCAGACGGCCGCGCGGGAGCTGGCGGAAGAAGTGGGGATCGTCCTCGCGGCCGACGAACTGGTGCTTCTCGGCGTCTGGTTCGCCGACGCCGCCAACGAGGCCGCGACACGGATCCAGGCCACGGTCTTCACGGCCCCCGGCATCTGGCACGCCCACCCCTCAGCCGAGATCGCCGAGATCCGGTGGCTGGACCTGGCCGGAGAACTGCCGGACGACCTCGCCCCGCTGCTCACCGACCACGTCCTGCCCGCCCTCTCGGGCCAGCCGGGCTAGAGCCCGGGAACACTAGAGCCCGGGCACACTAAAGCCCGGGCACGGACTCCTCGGCCACGGCGCTGGCCTCGGCGAACTGGGTCCGGTACAGCTCCGCGTACCGGCCCTCGGCGGCCAGCAGCTCGTTGTGCGTTCCGCGCTCCACGATCCGGCCGTCCTCCACCACCAGGATGGCGTCGGCGGCCCGGATGGTTGAAAGCCGGTGCGCAATCACGACGGCGGTGCGGCCCTCGAGCGCGGCGCCGAGCGCCTCCTGGACGGCCGCCTCATTGGTGGAGTCCAGGGCTGCGGTGGCCTCGTCCAGGATCACGACCCGCGGCTGCGCGATAAGCAGGCGGGCGATGGTGAGGCGCTGGCGTTCTCCGCCCGAGAGCCGGTAGCCCCGCTCCCCCACCACCGTGTCCAGGCCGTCCGGCAGCGACCGGATCATGTCTTCCAGCCGGGCCTGCCGCAGCACATCCCACATGAGCTCGTCGCTGGCGTCCGGCCGGGCCAGGCGCAGGTTGGAGGCGATGCTCTCGTGGAACAGGTGCCCGTCCTGGGTCACCATGCCGAGGGTGTGCCGCATGGAATCGAACGTAAGGTCCCGGACGTCCACGCCGGCGCCGGGAACGGTTCCGCCAAAGCGCACCGCGCCGGAATCGACGTCGTACAGGCGGGAGAGCAGCTGCGCAATCGTGGACTTGCCGGCGCCCGAGGAGCCCACGAGGGCGACCGTCTGGCCGGGCTCCACCCGGAAGCTGATGCCGTGCAGCACCTCTTCGCCGCCGCGGGTGTCGAGGGTGGAGACGTCCTCCAGCGAGGCGAGCGAGACCTTGTCCGCCGAGGGGTAGGAGAAGCGGACATCGTCGAACTCCACGGACAGCGGCCCGGGCGGCGACGACACGGCGTCGGGCTTCTGCTCGATGAGCGGCTTGAGGTCCAGGATCTCGAAGACCCGCTCGAAGCTGACCAGGGCACTCATGATCTCGACCCGGGCGTTGGAGAGCGCGGTGAGCGGGGCGTAGAGGCGGGTGAGCAGCAGGGCCAGCACCACGACGTCGCCCGCGGCCAGCTGCCCCTGCAGCGCCAGGAAGCCGCCCAGCCCGTAGACCAGGGCGAGGGCCAGCGCCGAAACCAGGGTCAGCGCCGTGACGAAGGTGAACTGCAGCATGGCCGTGCGGACGCCGATGTCCCGCACGCGGCCCGCGCGGACGGCGAATTCCCGGGATTCCTCGTCGGGGCGGCCGAAGAGCTTCACGAGGGTGGCGCCGGGGGCGGAGAAGCGCTCCGTCATCTGGGTGCCCATGTTGGCGTTGTGCTCGGCGGCCTCGCGGCGGAGGTCGGCGAGTTTGGAGCCCATCCGGCGGGCCGGAATCAGGAAGATTGGCAGCAGGATCATGGCGAGCACGGTGATGAGCCAGGACTTGCCCAGCATCACCACCAGCGTCAGGGCGAGGGCCACCACGTTGCTGACGACGCCGGACAGGGTGCCGGCGAAGGCCGACTGCGCGCCGATCACGTCATTGTTCAGCCGGCTCACCAGCGCCCCGGTGCGGGTGCGGGTGAAGAAGGCGATCGGCATCTTCTGCACGTGGTCGAAGACCCTGGTTCGCAGATCGACGATCACGCCTTCGCCGATGGTGGAGGACAGCCAGCGGGTGACGAGTCCCAGCCCCGCCTCGGCGACCGCCACGACGGCGATCAGCACGGCCAGCCAGACCACGACGTCGGTGCCCGCGCCGGCGATGATCGCATCCACGACCTGCCCGGCGAGGACCGGGGTGGCGACGGCCAGCACGGCCATCACGACCGACAGCAGGACAAAGGCGATCAGCTTGCCCTTGTGCGGACGGGCGAAGCCGAACACACGCTTGAGCGTTTCCTTCGAGAACGGCTTCGAGCCGCTTGAGGCGCGCGTGATGTTGTAAAGGGAGCTCCACGCTACCCGGTCCATGCTCATGTGTTGTTGCCTTTCGGGGCGGTATGGCCCAGGAGCTCGGTGACGACGCCGTTGTCCACGTTCCAGCGCGCGTCGAGGCGTACGTTTTCCAGCAGCCGGCGGTCGTGGGTGACCAGCAGCAGGGCACCGTCGTAGCTTTCAAGGGCTTCTTCAAGCTGTTCGATCGCCGGCAGATCCAGGTGGTTGGTGGGCTCGTCGAGCACCAGCAGGTTCACGCCACGCGCCTGCAGGAGGGCAAGCGCGGCCCGGGTCCGCTCCCCCGGCGACAGGGAGTCCACCGGCCGGGAGGTGTGGTCTGCCTTGAGGCCGAACTTGGCCAGCAGGGTCCGGACCTCTGCCGGGGACTGGTCCGTCAGCACGGCTTCGACGGCGTCTGCCAGTTTCAGCCCACCGGCGAGCAACCCTCGGGCTTGGTCGATCTCGCCAACCGCCACCGAGGCGCCCATCGAGGCGTCGCCGGAATCCGGCCGCTGGATTCCCAGCAGCAGGCGGAGCAGGGTGGATTTGCCGGCGCCGTTGGGGCCGGTGATGCCGATCCGTTCCCCGGCGTTAAGCTGCAGGTTCACTGGTCCGAGCGTGAAACCGCCCTGGCGGACAACGGCATCGCGGAGCGTCGCCACCACGGCGCTGGAACGCGGCGCTTGGCCGATGCTGAACTGCAGCTGCCATTCCTTGCGGGGTTCTTCGACCTCCTCGAGCCGGGCGATGCGGGATTCCATCTGCCGGACCTTCTGGCCCTGCTTCTCGGACGACTCCGTGCTGGCGGCGCGGCGGATCTTGTCATTGTCCGGGTTCTTCTTCATCGCGTTCCGGACGCCCTGGGAGCTCCACTCGCGCTGGGTGCGGGCCCGGGAGACCAGATCGGCCTTGGTGTTGGCAAACTCCTCGTACCGTTCACGGGCGTGCCGGCGCGCCACCGCGCGTTCCTCCAGGTAGGCCTCATAGCCGCCGTCGTAGACCGCCACGGAGTTCTGCGCGAGGTCCAGTTCCACAATGGTGGTCACGCAGCGGGCGAGGAACTCCCGGTCGTGGGAGACCAGCACAACGCCGCCGCGGAGCCCCTGCACGAACGCCTCGAGCTTGGCCAGCCCGTTGAGGTCCAGGTCGTTGGTGGGTTCATCCAGGAGGACGACGTCAAAGCGGCTGAGCAGCAGCGCCGCGAGCGCCACGCGGGCCGCCTGGCCGCCGGAAAGCCCGGTCATGTCGGCGTCCTGGCCGACCTCGAGGCCGAGGTCGGCCAGCACCGCCGGGACGCGTTCTTCCAGGTCAGCGGCGCCGGAGGCCATCCAGCGGTCGAATGCAAGCGAGTAGTCGTCGTCGGCGCCGGGTTCGCCGCCGCCCAAGGCCTCCGCGGCCGACTCCATCTCCAGGGTTGCCTGGGCGCAGCCGGTCCGCCTGGCAATGTAGGCACCCACCGTTTCGCCAGCGATCCGTTCGTGCTCCTGCGGCAGCCAGCCCACAAACGCGTCGGCCGGGGCAAGGCTGACCGTGCCTTCCTGCGGCTCGTCCACACCGGCAAGCAGCCGGAGCAGGGTGGATTTGCCCGCCCCATTGGCTCCCACGACGCCGACGACGTCGCCCGGCGCGACGGTCAGGGAGAGTTTGGAGAAGAGTGTGCGGTGGTCGTGACCACCGGCGAGGTCCTTGGCAACAAGGGTTGCAGTCATTAGTCCATCCTCTCACCGCGGCCCAAAACCGACCGCCGAAAGGCGTTGCGGGCGGCCAAAAAGCCGCAGGGCATAAAAGAACCCGCTGGTCCGGACTTGGGGGGTGTACGGACCAGCGGGTTCGAGCATCTAGCATAGTTGAATCAGCACCTCCCGTAAAATCAATGCAGTCCTTGCTCCACCGAACTTCAGAAGCACCACTTCCATTCGACTCCGCAGGAAACCATAGATGCCATTACCCGCCAAGGCGTTTCAACTCTGGCTCCATGGTGTTGCTCCGACGGCGAGCACGGCCGATATCTGCAGGATTTCCGGGATCAAGCGCACCACCCTCGCCCAGCAGCTGGTGCGTGGAAAGGTCTCGGAAACCACCCTGGTCAGCATCAGCCGTGCCCTGAAACGCAGCCCGCTGGACGACCTCGCCTCGTTTGACAGCTATGCCGGGCTCGCGGCGCAGCCGAAGCCGCCCACTCCTGCCGAACTCGTCAGCCAGATTGCGACGATGGATCTGCTCCGCGCGGTGATTTCCCGCTCGTCCCCGGCGTATGGCGGTTTCGGAGACAACGGCAGCTCACTGACGCCCCCGCTCAGCACGGCCCCGCACGCCACCTCCGTCCGGAACTGGGTGGACGCGATCGACGACGGCGAATTGCGGCACCGCGTCTCGGCGGCCACGGGAGTCGCGCCGCAGAACTATTCGGCCCAGTTGACCGCGAACCGGTTGTCCCCGGAGCTGGCGGTCGCTACCGCCCGAGCAGCTGGCGTAGGCTTCACGGGCGGACTCGTCGCCACCGGACTCTTGACGGAACATGAGGCCGGCTGGGCACCGGAGGCAAGGCAAGCCGCCTTGGACGCCCTCTCGGATGGCGAACTCACGGCCCTTGCCGGCGAGCGCCTGCAGTCCCTTGGCAGGACACTGCGCCGCCAGGAGCAGGAACACGAACAAACAAAAAAGATCTGGGAGAACCTTGGATGATCGCGATCCTGCAGTGGACCACCTTGGCGGTCTGCGCCCTCGTCGCAATATTCCGTGTCCCCAGTGCGCTCCGGGGTGAGAACCGCTCAATTTTCGGTATTTTCGCGATGTCGACCGTGGCTATCCTGCTCAGCATCGACGTGAGCTACCGGTCCGTCGATGCGTGGCTCGGGTCCGATAACTATACGAACCTCATCCTTCGCTTTGTCGTCTACGGGACGGTGCTGCTGGCCGGCTATCGGATCGCCAAGGCTTTCGATGCGCCAAAGAGCATTCGCCTCATCGTCGGCCCCCTGGGCAAGACGGTTCTAGCTGTGGTTGGCATCGCCACCGTGGTTCTGTTCCTGTGGGCCGACACCGCGGGAACCGCCACTGGGTTGAGCGGTTTGGGGGCCAGAAGCCCCCAGAATGCGGCATTCATCGAATCCTACGCCGCGGCGGGGCGCTTGTACCCGTCCTACGTGGCCGCATGCATCCTGCCCGCCACCTTCGTGGCCATCGGTCAGCAACTGCCCAGAACCATCCGCATCGGAGCATTCTTGCTGACCATCGCTTTCGCCGCCATGGCCTTCGGCACGTTCTTCCCCCTCATCCCGGCGGACGTTGCATACCTTCAAGCCATCATCAATTACACCGCAGTACTGTGCCTTGCGCTTGGTCTCGCCCTTATCTGGATCTCCAGCCTGGTGGCAGGGCGCGCATTACGGATGACCCTCAGATGATCGCGATCCTGCAGTGGACCACCTTGGCGGTCTGCGCCCTCTTGGCCGCACTCCGCGTCCCCAGCGCGCTGCGAGGTGAGAACAGATCGCTGTTCTTCATCTACGCATTCATGACGGCGGCAATCCTCTTGAGCATCGAGGCACCCTACGTGGCCGTTGACCAGGTCTTGGGCGGCGTGAACCTGGCCAACCTGATGCTGCGCTTCATCATCTTCGGCGCCATCTTCGCTCTCGGGCTCAGGATCGCGCGGGGCTTCGGCGCCGACGACGCTCTCAGGCTCATTACCGGCCGGGTCGGGATAGCGGTCGCTGCGACCGTATCTGTGGCAGTGGTGGTGGTCTTCCTGATGATGGATACCGGAGGTTCGTCCGCAGGGCTGATCGGGGTCTATGACAAAGACGCCCGCAATGCGGCGCTGGTGGAATACTACGGAGCGGCCGGACGCCTGTACCCGGCGTACATCACCCTTGCCCTCCTTCCGGCCATGGTGAGGACGGTCCGCAGCACGCTGCCGGGCCTCGTCCGGCTCAGCGCCGCACTGCTGGCCGTTGGTTCCGTGGCCATAACCCTCGGCCTCCTCTCTCCGGTGATTCCTGCGTCGCTGGCCTATCTGCGCTTTGTCTTCAACTACACCGCCATCCTCTGCCTCCTGACCGGACTTGCCACGATCTGGCTGTCAAAGGCAGTGGCTAAGCGGACCCCGAAGATGCAAACTGACTTGACCGGATAGTCATTGTGGCCTGAGCCGCCAAGCGATTTGGGAGATCCCTGCTGATGGCAACCCTTGAGTGGGCGACACTGATGGTCTGCTGCGTGGCGCTACTTCTGCGGGTCCCGGACGCTGTGAAGGGCCGGAACAGAACCGTCTTCGGAATCCTCCTGCTGGCCACGCTGTGCAGCCTGCTCGCCGTCTCCGACGTGTACGTGGTGATCGACAGAGCCCTGGGTGGACGGCATGTGACGAGCCTGATCCTGCGCTATCTGGTCTTTGCAACTGTCCTGTTGGTGGGCCTCCGCATCACGCGGGGTCTCGCAGCCACGCGCGGATACTCACTCATCGCGGGCGCTACCGGGCGCTGGGCACTGGCGCTCTGCTGCCTGGCGGTGCTGGCGACGTTCCTCCTGATCGACACCACCGGGGCGTCCGCGGGGCCGCAGGTCCCCTCCGATATCGGCAGGAACGCCGCCCGGGCCCCCTATTACACCGCCGCCGGCAGGACGTACCCCGCGTTCGTATCGCTCGTTCTGCTGCCCCCGTTGCTGGCCACGGTAAGGAGCCGGCAGCCGCGCCTGGTCAGGGCCGGAGCCCTGCTGGTCCTGCTGGGCGCCGTGTTCGCGATCCTCAGCCTTCCGGTCTCCCTCGCCCCGGCCGCGTGGGCCGCGGGATTGCGCTTCGTCAACTACGCCGCGGTCCTGGGCTACGTTGCGGGCCTCGCCGTCCTGTGGTTCTCCGGGCTGATCAGCAACCCATCAGGTAACGCTAAGACAACATTACGCCGGAACGACGGCTAGGCATTCACAAAATCATTAGACCGTGAGAGAATCATGAATGTGTGAAAGCGGCATTCGCTTCGTGAACGGGACCATCCGTGCGGAGCCGAGGCAGCCGCCCAAGCGCCATTGGGGGGATGAGTGGTAGCGGTCCGGCTGGACCGCTCCCACTCAGCCTGTTTAACGGCCGGCGAGGCCCACCGGCCGTCTTCTGTTGCAGGTCCCGGTCCTCAGCGCACAAACCGCAGGGTCACCAGCTGGAAGGGCCGAAGCGCCAGTTCTGCCGATTTCCCCGCCAGCGTGACGCCCGGCGCAGCGGCCGGCCGCTCCAGCAAATCCACGGTCCGGACGTCGTTGACGTCAAAGCAGGCCGTCACGAGCCCCGCGGACCGCTCCCCCAGCGATTCGTAGATCCGCACGATCACGTCGCCTGAGCCGTCCTCGGCGAGCTTCACGGCTTCAACGACCAGGGCCGGGTTGGAGACCGCAAGGAGGGGTTCTGCGCCGTGGGCACCCTTGTGCACCCGCGGGGCAAGGTTCGTTCGGTAGCCTTCCCGGACGGCATCGGCGATGCTGGCACCCGGCCGGATGGTGACGTGCAATTCGTGCCGGCCGCGGTCGGCACCGGGGTCGGGGAACTTGGGCGAGCGCAGCAGCGAGAGCCGCACGGTGGTGGTGGTCCCGCCGTCGTCCACCCGGATGTTCCGGGTGACGTCATGGCCATAGGTCGACGAATTGGAAATAGCCACGCCGTAGCCGGGTTCGGCGACATGGATCCACCGGTGGGCGCAGATCTCGAACTTCGCAGCCTCCCAGGAGGTGTTCACGTGAGTCGGGCGGAACACATGGCCGAACTGGGTCTCTGCGGCCGAGCGGTCCGCCCGGACGTCGAGGGCGAATCCGAGTTTGAGCAGCTTTTCGCTTTCCTTCCAGTCCACGGCCGTCGAGATCGCCAAAGATTCAGCTCCCGGCCCCAGCGAGATCCGCTGCGTCACCTCCGACGTTCCCGCCAGCCGCTCCACCACGACGACGGCGTCCTGGCCGCTGTGTTCCACCGCCATCGAGCGGGCGGCGGTGAGCTGGACGACGTTGCGGCGGTAGAAGGCGTCGATGTCCCAGGCATCCCATTCGTTGGGGGTGTCCCGGTGCAGTTCCAGCAGGTTCCCGAACTGTCCGGGGGCGATCGCTTCGCGCCCGCTCGCGTGGTCGACCAGGGATTCGAGCAGGCCGCCGGCGTTGATGACGGCCCGGATGACCCCGTTGTCCAGGATGTAGCCGCCGGCCGACTCGGTGACCAGCACCTGCTGCCCGGCGAGGACCGGCTCGGCCGCGGCGAGAGCCGCAACACCATTGCGCCCGTGCGGAGCGGCGTTGAGCAGGAAGTCCGTGTCCCCGGTCCCCAGCATTGCCCCGGCGGCGCCGTCGATGATCGCCTCAAGCTGCTTGCCGACGGCGGCGTAGTTCCGTTCGGCGTCCTGGTGCACCCAGGCGATGGAGCTGCCGGGGAGGATGTCATGGAACTGCTGCAGCAGCACCAACCGCCAGAGGCGCTTGAGCTCCGCCGCCGGGTAGCTGTAGCCGGTGCGCACCGCGGCGGTGGCGCACCAGAGCTCGGCTTCGCGCAGCAAGTGCTCGCTGCGCCGGTTGCCCCGTTTTGTCTTAGCCTGGCTCGTGTAGGTGCCACGGTGCAGTTCGAGGTACAGCTCACCGACCCAGACGGGCAGCGCTTCGTATTCGGCCTGGGCCCGGGCGAAGAAGTCGGCAGAGGAGCCAAGTTCCACCTTTGGTGAACCCTCCAGGTCAGCCGTGCGGCGGGCCGCTGCCAGCATTTCGCGGGTGGGGCCGCCTCCGCCGTCACCGTAGCCAAACGGGACCAGCGACGTGGTGCCGCGGCCGTGGTCCCGGTAGTTCCGCTCGGCGTGGGCTAGCTCCCGTCCACTGAGTTCGGAGTTGTAGCTGTCCACCGGCGGGAAGTGCGTGAAGAGCCGGGTGCCGTCGATTCCTTCCCAATTGAAGGTGTGGTGCGGCATCCGGTTGACCTGGTTCCAGGAGATCTTCTGGGTCAGGAACCACTTGCTGCCGGCGGCCTTGACGATCTGCGGCATGGCAGCCGAATAGCCGAAGGTGTCCGGAAGCCACGCTTCCTCACATTCCACGCCGAACTCGGCGAGGAAGAAGCTTTTTCCCTCCAGGAACTGGCGGGCAATGGCCTCGCCGCCTGGCATGTTGGTGTCCGATTCGACCCACATGCCGCCCACGGGAACGAACTGGCCGGTCTTGACCTTCTCCCGGATCCGCCCGAAGAGCTCCGGATACAGTTCCTTGATCCAGGCCAACTGCTGGGCCGAGGAACAGGAAAACACGAACCCGGGATCCTCATCCATCAGCGCCACGACATTGGAGAACGTGCGGGCGCATTTGCGGATGGTTTCACGGACGGGCCAGAGCCAGGCGGAGTCGATGTGCGCATGGCCGGTGGCGAGCAGGTGGTGCGCAGAGGCATAGGCGGGCCTGGCCAGGACACCGGCGAGGGCCTCCCGGCCCGCCGCGGCCGTGCCGGGGACGTCGTCGGGGTCCATGACGTCCAGCATCCGTTCCAGGGCACGGAGGATTTCGTGGCGGCGGGGCAATTCCATCGGCAGTTCGTGCATCAGGCCGCTGAGGGTCCAGACGTCCTGCTGCAGCTCCCAGACGGTCTGGTTGAGTTCGGCGATGACGATCCGGCCGAGCCGGTACTTGGGGTCAGTGCCCGACGTAGCCTTGTCCCCGTACGGGGTGGCCGCAAAGGTCCACCCCTGCGACAAATCGGGGTTGGCGGCCGCCTCGACGTAGAAATCCACGGACATCCCGCTGCCCAGGAGCTTCAGCGGAATGTACTGGTTCCGCGGCGAGATGGCCTTGACGATGGTTCCGTCCGGACGCCAGGCGATCCCTTCGCATTGGAAGCCCGGCAAATCGCTGCTGAAGCCCAGGTCCACGATGATTTCGACCGTGGTATCGGCCGCCGTACCCCAGCCGTCCGGTACCTGCCCCTGCAGGCGGAGCCATTTGGTGCTCCACGGCCGCCCCCAGGCCGATCCGTGCTCCTGGGGTGCGAACTGCTGCCGGAGGGCATCCAGAACAGGTACCGGCTCATCCGGGACATCCCAGCTGCTCAGTGTCAGCGGAACGCTGCGCGGATAGACCGCGGGGGCGAGGCGTTCGCGAACAAAGCGGTCGAGCCGGACTTCCGTGAGACGACGGTCGTCGTGCAATGTGATCCTCTTAGCGCTGGCGTGGATGACGCTGAAATGCATCCAATCGATGGATATAACTTACTTTGCCGCCGGCCCTCAAGCCAAGGAACCCCAAGCCAAGGAACGCAGGGCCTCACCCGGTGACGGATGCGGGCAACCCCACCCGGTGGGCACCGGCATAAACATTCAGCGATGTGCCGCGGCTGAATCCGGCCAGCGTCATGCCGCTGGCCTCGGCCAGCTCCACGGCCAGGCTCGACGGCGCGCTGACCGCGGCCAGGACGGGAATACCGGCCAGTGCGGCCTTCTGCACCAGTTCGAACGACGCGCGCCCGGAGACCTGGAGCACGGTTCCGCGCAGCGGCAGCAGACCCTCGCGGAGGGCCCAGCCCACCACCTTGTCCACGGCGTTGTGGCGTCCCACGTCCTCGCGCAGGCACAGGAGTTCCGCGGAGCCGTCGTCGGCGATCCGGAACAGGCCGGCGGCGTGCACGCCGCCGGTGACGTCGAAGACGGCTTGGGCTTCCCGCAGCTGGTCCGGCAGCGACGCGAGCGTGGCCACGGGGACTACCAGCGGGTCGGCTGCGGGGCTGAAATGCGAGGACTTGTGCACGGCCTCAATGGAGTCCGTGCCGCAGATGCCGCACGAGCTGGAGGTGTAAATGTTCCGTCCGGTGTCAGGGCGGGCGACGTCGGGCCTGAGCTGGGCCTCCACCACGTTGAACGTCTGGACGCCGTCCTCGTCTTCCCCGGCGCAGAACCGCAGGGAGACGAGCTGGTCGGGACTCCAGATGACGCCCTCGGATACGAGGAAGCCCGCCACGAGGTCAAAGTCGTTCCCGGGGGTCCGCATGGTCACGGAAAAGGACAGGTTGCCGATCCGGATTTCCAGCGGCTCCTCCACGGCCAACACGTCCTCCCGGTGGCGGACCGGGAATTCGAGGGCCTGCGGCGATCCGTCCAGGACATATTTGTGCACCTTGCGGCGCTGCGTGACGCGGCCCATCAGGCACTCCTAACCAACATATTTCCATCATGGCAAGCGCCGGGCCGGGTGGCCAGCGCACGTTCAAGAACGGGGCTACCCCAGCAGGCCGCTCCAGTCCACGGGGCCGCCGGCGCCCGTGGGCTTCCGGGCGGCCCGCTTGGGGGCGGGCTTATCCTTCGCGGTCAGGTCCGGGAGGGCCGTGCCCCAGGGAAGGGCGAAGGCCGGGACCGGTTCCCCCAGCTGCACGCCGTGCGGCGGGACCACCAGCACACCGTCGGCGGCGGCCAGTCCGCGCATCATTCCCGGGCCGGCATGCTGCACGGGAGATGCCATGCCGTAGACCAGCCTGAAAGGCATCAGCCGGGTCCGGCCCGGGTCCGGGTCGATCATGGAGCCGCAGGGCACCTCGGTGACCGGCGGCAACGTCCGGTGACCCAGCGCGGCCAGGAGCGGAGCCCCGATGGTTGAGAGTGCCATCATGGCAGCGAGCGGGTTGCCGGGCAGCCCGATAATGAACCTGCCGTCGGGCAGTTCGGCCAGCACGGCGGGATGGCCGGGCCGCATGGCGACGCCGTCGATGAGCAGCCGTCCGCCCAGCTCGGCAACCGAACGCCGCAGGTGGTCCGTGCCGGACCGGCCGGTGCCGCCAGTGGTGATCACGACGTCGGCGGGCAACAGTTCGGCGGCGGGACGCCCGGAGGGTGGCCCCTCCGCACCTTCGCCGGCGCCCTCGCCCGGCTCGGTGTCCTCGAGCGCGGCGAGCCACTCGCCGTAGCTGTCGCCAATTTTCGTTTCACCGGCGCAGATCCCTCCGAGCATTTCCACGACGGCCGCGAGCTGGGGACCAAAGGTGTCGCGCACCTCCCCAGGCTGCGGGATGCCTGCCGTGACCACCTCGGAGCCGGTGAACACCAGCCGGACCAGCGCCTTGCCCAGGACCGGGAGGGCGTCGTGCCCGGCGAGGGCGGCGAGGGCCAGGTGGGCGGGGTTGAGCAGGGTGCCGCGCTTGATCAGCACGTCGCCGGCGGCGGCTTCCTCCGCTGCATTCCGGATGTGTTCCCCGTTCCGCGGCTCACCGGGCTTGGCGGCGCCTGCCAGCCGAAGGACCGGGAGGCCGTCCTCATCGGCGGCTATCTCGCCGCTCTCACTCCGCAGCACGGCCTTCGCACCGGGCGGGATCAGTCCGCCCGTTGAGATCGGGCACGCCTGGTGGGGGGCCAGCCGCTGGCCGGACTCCGCTAGGATCCAGGGTCCGCTGCCGTTGACGGCCCAGCCGTCCATCGCGGACGAGGCGTAGTGCGGCATGTCCACGAGGGCTTCCACGTCGGCGGCGAGTTCTCTCCCCAGGGCCTCACGAAGGGCAACGGGCGCGGCGGGGATGGGAGTCGCGCAGTCGAAGGCGAGCTGCCAGGCTTCCTGCCAGGTGTGCGCGAGGTGCCGGTGCGGCACCTCCGGTGTGTCGCCGGGGACGGGGTTGGCGGCACCGTCGTCGGGAGATGCGCCGGCGGGGGCTCCAACGGCCGTGTCACCGGCATGCTCATTCCCGGCGGCAGCGGCGCTGCCGTCAGGGGGTGCAGGCGTCATGCTCCGGAAGATTCGTTGGCTGCGTAATCCTCGGCAAGTTTGCGGGCTACGCCCATCGCGGCCTGCATCGAGACGGCATCAGTGGCCTGGCCGGAGCCCGAGGCCAGGCCTGCGGCGAAGCCGGCGATGAATGTCGTCAACGGTGCAGCCGGGCGGACCACGGAGTGCGCTGCGACCCCGGCCAAGGCCAGCACCGCGTTCACATCCACCTCGACGTCTTCCAGTTCCAGGGCCTGAAGCAGGGCGCGGCACCAGTCTTCCAGCGTTTCATCCTGGCTCTTCACCGCTTGCCTCCAAGGTCGATTTCTGCCGGGGGCCCCGGGCCGGATGACGGGCTTCTGGCTGTCGCGGCCATGGCTGCCGGGCGGAACGGTTACCCCTAATGCGGACGCATCGTCCCAGGTATCCACATCCTGCGTAGACCCCTCGGGGACGGTGACTTCCCGCACCTCCAGACTAGCAAGAAGGGCGAACACCGAGGCATTTTCAAGTGCGCCGCGCTGCCGGGCTTCCGTAACGCACCTTTGTAGCGCGGCCGTGCCATATAAACCCACCAGCGGTTGACGCCGCCCGTCCGCGGCCACCGCCATCAGCCCGTCATCCGGAGGAGCTTCCCCTGCCGCTTCCAGCAGGGTCCGGACGGCCGCGCCCACCCGCGGCATGTCGCAGGCGAGGACAAGGGTGAACAGCGCCGGCCGGTGGCGGCTGTCCGCGCCACGGTGCCGCGCCAGGGCGGAGAGCCCAGCCGCGATCGCTGCGGCCGGTCCGGCGAAGGGCGGGTCCTCCCTGCAACTCAGGACACCCTCCGGCAGCGTTCCCGGGTCGGGCCCGACGACGGCGACTGCCGCTGCACGCCCTGCGGCCTGCAGGGCGAGATCGAGGAGGGTGGCGCCGTCGTGCAGCAGCCCCGGCTTGGGCACGCCTCCGAGCCGGGAAGACCGGCCCCCGGACAGGATGACAGCATCGAATTCCACCGGCCCAGCCTAGCGCGGTCCGGCACCGCACGTCCGGCACGGACAGTCAGGCGGCGAACGTCAGGCTGCGGCGGGCCGTTTCAGGCGGCAGATTCCGGCAGCAGGAACGGGTCCCAGGCCGGGGTGGGCTTCTCCAGCTCCTTGATTTGCCAGGTTGTGCCCTTGGGGGGCGCGGGGCTGAAGCTGAGCTTCCATCCCATTTCGCCCGGCGTGTGGTCGCCTTTGGCGTTGTTGCACCGCAGGCAGGCAGCAACGAGGTTTTCCCAGGAATCCGCACCGCCCCTGGACTTGGGCTGGACATGGTCGATGGTGTGGGCCGCCTTGCCGCAATAGGCGCAACGGTGCCCGTCCCGACGGAGCACCCCGCGGCGGCTCACCGTCGTCAGGGTGTTGTACCGGGGCCTGATATAGCGATTCAGGAGGATCACCGAGGGCCGGCCAAGAACATCCTGCGGTCCAACGACGGGATCGTCGCCTTCCGCCACGACACTGGCCTTTCCAGTCAGCACAAGAACGAGTGCCCGGCGGAAGGTCACAACCGCCAGCGGTTCATATCCAGCATTCAGAACGAGCGTGCGCATCCGCATACCTCTTCACGGCCGCACCCGCCAGGGGCACGAGGGCCGGCTGCCCTCTGCATGGTCGGGCTATGGATCGACAAAACAAGAGTAAACACCGAGGTGCCGTTTCACCGAATCTTTTTTTGCCGGCCGCGGTCCGTGTCGGCTGAAGTTCACGTTGCGGCAACGCAAAGGACCCCTGCCGAATGGCAGGGGTCCTTTGCGTAAGAAGCTGTTGTCTTTAGCCGCCGACGCGGATGAAGACCGGGCCGGAGCCGACGTTCACGCTCTGCAGGGACGTGGTTCCACCGTTCCAGCCGCCGTGAACGGCCATGCCGTTGCCGACGTAGACAGCGATGTGGGCCATGCCCGCGCCACCGTTCTTGTAGTAGGCAAGGTCGCCCGGCTGTGCCTCGGCGGCGCTGACAGTGCGGCCGAGGGACAGGTAACCTGCCGGCCAGCCGTGGTAGTTGATGCCCGCAGCGGCCAGAGCGTTCGTGGCGAGCGCGGTGCAGTCCTGGCCAACGCCGATCTGGGCGTAGGCGGCAGAGGCGATCGTGGCGCCCATGCCGCTGGCCACAGCCGGAGCCTTGGTACCGGCTGCCACGGCAGCGGTGCCACCGACCTTGGTGCTGGCGGTCTTGGCGGTGGGCGCTTCCTGGACCTTGACGACGGGCTTCGGGGCCTCGACGACGGGGGCCGCAGTGGTGGTGACGGCCGGCTTCTCGTAGGAGATCGCAATGCTGGAAGCAGCCGAGATCGTCGCGGGGGCGGCGGACTGGACTTCGAGCGTGGAAGCGGAAGTGGATTCGCGCTGGACATTGGCCTCAGCAGCGTTGGCCGCGATACCGCTGGTCAGGACGAGGCCGGAAGCAGCAGCGATGACTGCGGCCTGGCGGCCCATGCCACCGGCGTTGTCTCCGACAGTCTTAGCAATAACAGCCAGCGAGTTGGTCTTGGTGACCTCGGCGCGGTGCCGCGCGTTTGCACGAGTAGTCATTAAGTTCTCTCTTTCGTGATCCTGTGGCCGCGCTTTCAGGCGCGGGCTGAGGACGCTCCGGCATCTTGGGGGTACGCCGGATCGCCCCGAATGGGTTACTTAGCGAAGGGTGTACTGCGAAGACGCGCCAAAAGCGGGAACTGCGTGCAGGTGCATGGCCTGCGTGCCGGACTCAGCAGAGATTGAGTCGGCGGTGTGAGATCCGTTCCGGGCGCCGGCAAGGGCAGCACGGAAGTCGGATTTCAGCGGGCTCGTAAGAGCCGCGCAAGCGCGGTGACGCGCAGCATTGTGGCGTGAAGACACGAAAGTAGCCTCTCCCAATGCCTGCGAGGTGAGCTGTCGGATTCGGATGGGAGTCACCCGGCCGCGCTGCTTCCTGGGAAGCTTTGCGACTTAACCCCAAGGCCTTCTTTCGAAGGCCAAAATTGGTTCCCCCGCCCCTGCCAGACGATGTAATGCGAACGGACCTTGAGCGGTGGCAGAGCTAGGCAATCCACTCAAGAGCGCCAACTTCGGAAAAGTTGGCGTAGGTCAAACGGTACAGCAGTTGGGGCTCAATGTCACATTCAGATCACGGCGTGTCACAAGAATGCGAGAGTGTCCCATCAGCTTTGTTAAAGCCAGCCGGTCGGGTCAACAACTTCGCCGTTGACCATGACCTCGAAGTGAAGGTGGCAGCCCGTGGAGGCGCCGGTGGTGCCGCTCATCGCCACGACATCGCCGCGGGAGACCTGCTGGCCCACCTTGACGCTGTCCGAGGACAAGTGGTTGTAGGTGGTCTCCAGGCCGTTGCCGTGGTCAATCACCACGCGGTTGCCGCCCCCGAAGGGGTGCCAGCCAGTGAACGTCACGGTCCCGCTTGCAGCTGCCAGGACGGCCGTGCCGCACTGGGCGGCGTAGTCCTGGCCGCGGTGGAACTCGCCGGAGCCGCCGGTGATGGGGCTGACGCGGTATCCAAAGGGTGACGCGGTTTTCAGCTGGGCCAGCGGCGCCCCGAGGCTGCCTGCGGAGGCCGCGCGGGTGATCGAACCCACGGACTGGGCGCTCAGCAACTGCTTCAGCTTTCCGTCCGGGTCACCCTGGGTGGTGACTGCGGTCCGGTTGAAGTCGATTTTAGCCTCGTTGGCCGTGACGTCCGGCTGGACCGCGGCCGAGACGGATCCCGAGGATCCCGTGTTCGTAGCCATGACGGGGCCCGTGGCGGGGACGGTGACGGTGAGTACCAGTCCCGTGGCGGCCAAGGCGATGCCGGCTTTTTGCCCCACGCCACTGGCGGCGGCAAAGTCCGTTACCTGGCGGAACGGGCTGCGGCGGCCTCTGCGTTCGTCACGGTGCGCGTCGCGTGGGCGGTCAGCCATGACGGCGACGGCCGGACGCGGCTCCGGAGCGGGACCGGTCGCACGACGGCGGCCCCTGGCGGTCTGGGTGGTCAAGAACGGTTCCTCTCTGGAAAGCCTGCGAAGTTAGCTGTCGGATTCGGGTCAGAGAGATCAAAGACCCGGTCCGCCGTGGCAGGCGTCCAGACACAGAGGCATCCAAAGAGTCCCTCGGTGGTGTGCGCTTGCCGCTGACGGACTTCACCCCAAGGCTGATATACAGCCGGAAGTGGTTCCCCCGCCCCTGCCAGAAGGTGACTCTGCTACTGATCCGCTGGCAGAGCTCGGCTTCGGATCAGATAACGCTTTGGTATCGGTACTAGTGATCAACTATAGGCGATTAAGCCTGCCAGAGATAAATCCGTTATCGAGCCTGTGCACAACTCATAGGTTGTCCGACGATCAATGGGTTAAGGCCGGTTAACCGACGGTAACAAAGACGTGGGCCGCAACCTCGGGCGGGAGTTCCAGGGCCCCTTCGATGTCCGGAACCCGGACGGAGATGTACTCCCCCACCCGTTCCA
This sequence comes from Arthrobacter sp., assembly GCA_035466775.1. Taxonomy (GTDB): domain Bacteria; phylum Actinomycetota; class Actinomycetes; order Actinomycetales; family Micrococcaceae; genus Arthrobacter. Next base: position 39,683 of record DATIUQ010000287.1, on the reverse strand, counting down.
GTGACACCAGGGCGCCGGGTCGAATGCCGCCTTCGTCGAGTTGGACGAGCAGTTCCGGTTCCACCTGGATGGGCTCGGCGAGCCGGTTGACCCTGACGCGGGAATCGGGACCGTAGCCTGCCATGGCTTCGAGCAGGTTCACAACGCCATCCCCGTAGGGCTGGGAAGGCAGGCCACCCAGTTCCGCGAGGCCCGGAATCGGGTTGCCGTAGGGAGACACGGTGGGGTGGTTCAGCAGCTCGAAGATCCGCCGTTCCACGCGTTCGCTCATGACGTGTTCCCAGCGGCAGGCTTCCTCATGAACATAGGCCCAGTCGAGCCCGATGACGTCCGCCAGCAGGCGCTCGGCAAGGCGGTGCTTGCGCATGACCTCGATGGCACGTTTCCTGCCGGTTTCCGTCAGTTCAAGGTGCCGGTCGCCGGAAACAACCACCAGGCCGTCCCGCTCCATGCGGCCGACGGTCTGGGAAACAGTGGGTCCCGAGTGGCGCAGCCGTTCGGCGATGCGGGCGCGAAGGGCAACGATGTTTTCTTCTTCAAGTTCCAGAATGGTCCGAAGATACATCTCGGTGGTATCGATCAGATCCGTCATTCAGCTCAGCTCCTCGAGCGCCGTCCTTGCGTGTTCCCACCGTACCGCGTGCTGCTTGCGCCCGGGCGGGGTCCGCCGTACGTTCGCAGGTCAGCTTAGCCTATTTTGAATTACTCCGGATAATCTCGGTGACCGGACTATGACGGTCTCTTTTGCCTCCTCCGCAGGGCAGTCAGGCAGAATGAAACGCAAGGCTCCGTTGCAGCCACCCTGCCGGGCCGCCTCCCGAGCCACGCTTTTGTACCAGCCGAAAATTGGAGCCACTGTGAGCGACACCAGCATCACGATTCCCGCCAACCTCCTTCCGAAGGACGGCCGGTTCGGCGCCGGACCATCCAAGGTCCGCCCGGAACAGCTGGAAGCCCTCGCCGCGGCTTCCAGGCTGCTGGGAACATCACACCGCCAGGCGCCGGTCAAGAACCTCGTCGGGTCGGTCCGGACCGGGCTTAGCGAGTTCTTCCGCGCCCCCGAGGGCTATGAGGTCATCCTGGGCGTCGGCGGATCGACCGCGTTCTGGGACATTGCCAGCTTCGGACTCGTGGAAAACAAAGCACAGCACCTGTCCTTCGGCGAATTCGGCTCGAAGTTCGCCTCCGCGACCAACAAGGCACCCTTCCTCGCGGACTCCTCCATCATCAAGTCCGATCCCGGGACCCGCCCGGAGTCCCGGGCCGAGGCCGGCGTCGATGTTTACGCCTGGCCGCAGAACGAGACGTCCACCGGCGTGGCCGCCCCGGTCCGCCGCGTGGCCGGCGCCGATGCAGGCTCCCTCGTGCTGGTTGACGCCACCTCGGCGGCCGGCGGACTCGACGTCGACGTCGCTGAAGCGGATGTCTACTACTTCGCCCCGCAGAAGAACTTCGCCTCCGACGGCGGCCTGTGGCTTGGCCTGTTCTCCCCGGCAGCGCTGGATCGCGCGGCCCGGATCAAGGCCAGCGGCCGCTGGATCCCCGACTTCCTGGACCTCCAGACGGCCATTGACAACTCCCGGCTGAACCAGACGTACAACACCCCTGCGCTGGCCACGCTCGTCACCCTCGACGCCCAGGTGCAGTGGCTCAACGCGAACGGAGGCCTGGACTTCGCCTCCGCCCGCACGGCGGACTCCGCCGGCCGCATCTACCGCTGGGCCGAGGCCTCGGCGTATGCCACCCCGTTCGTGGCGCGGGCCGAGGACCGCTCCAACGTCATTGCGACCATTGACTTCGACGACTCGATCGACGCCGCGGCAATCGCCAAGGTGCTCCGCGCCAACGGCATCGTGGACACCGAGCCCTACCGCAAGCTGGGCCGCAACCAGCTCCGGATCGCAACGTTCGTGGCGATCGAGCCGGACGATGTGTCGGCGCTGCTGGAATGCATCGACTTCGTCGTGGGCGAGCTGAAGAAGTAGCTTCCCCGAAACAGGCGTTGCCGGCAGCGTCAGCTTTCCGGCAGTGTCGACGGCGTCGTCCGGGTCCATACCCGGGCGGCGCCGTCGGCGTTAGCGGCCGCCCTCGCCAGGGGTTGCCCCGGGGCCGGCTCCGTCAGGGCGGTTTATTCCGGGGCCGGTTGCGCCGGGAGCGGCGGCCACGACACGGAAGTGGCGAAGCCCGCGGGCCCGGCGGTCGAACCTGATCCTGAGTTGCTTGGCGCGGATGATCCAGGCCAGCCCGATCAGGGCAGCGATCAGGCCGGACGCCGCCGCGATGCTCAGGGACCAGCGGGGGCCGGCGACGTTCGCGACCCACCCCACGAAGGGCGCCCCGATGGGCGTGCCGCCCATGAAAATCGCCATGTAGAGCGCCATCACGCGGCCCCGCATCACGGGATCCGTGGTCGTCTGGACGTAGCCGTTGGCGCTGGTCATCATCGTGATGGCGAAGAGCCCCACGGGAACCAGCGCCACGCCGAACCAGAAGTAGCTGGGGGCCAGCGCTGCGACGCCGGAGGCGACGCCGAAGGCTCCGGCCGCCCCGAAAATGATCCGCAGCCTGGGTTTCTTGCGCCCCGCGGACAGCAGGGCGCCGGCAACGGAGCCGATGGCCATAATGGAGTTCATCAGCCCGAAAGCACTGGCGTCCAGGCCGAATTCCGTGCCGACCATGGCGGCGATGAACAGCACGAAGTTCAGGCCCAGCGTGCCCACAATGAAGACGGCGACCAGCACCACCACAATGTCCGGCCGGAAGCGCACGTAGCGCAGTCCCTCGCGGATCCGGCCTTTGCCGGCCGTGGCCCGGGGCAGTTGGCGCAACGACCCGGTGGGTATCTTCCACAGGCTCAGCAGCAATGCCACGAAGGTCAGGGTGTTGATGAGGAAGACCCAGCCGGGGCCGACGGCGACCGTGAGGATGCCGGCCACAGCGGGGCCGATCATCCGGGCGACGTTGAAGGAGGCGCTGTTGAGGGCCACGGCGTTGGGCAGGTAGTCGTCGCGGACGAGTTCGGAAACGAAGGTCTGGCGCACGGGGGCGTCGAGGGCGGAAACGACGCCCAGCAGCAGCGCGAAACCGTAAACATGCCACAGTTCGGCGGCGCCGGACACCACAAGAATGCCGAGGGCTGCGCTCAGCAGCGCCATCGCGGACTGGGTCAGGACGAGCAGCTGTTTGCGGTTGAAGCGGTCGGCCATCAGCCCGGCCACCGGGGCGAGGAAGAGCTGGGGCCCGAGCTGCAGGGCCATGGTGATGCCCATGGCCCCGGCGTCGTGTTCGGTCAGGTGGTCAAAGACCAGCCAGTCCTGGGCAGTGCGCTGCATCCAGGTCCCGATGTTGGAGATGACGGCCCCGATGAACCAGATCCGGTAGTTCAGGATATGCAGGGACTTGAAGGTGGACATCATGTCCAGCCCTCACTGTGCAGCGCCCCTGATGGTTCCAACCGCTAGTCAGCCTCCGCGGCGGTCAGCTCGCCTTCCGGAGCGACGTCGGAGTCGTCGTCCTCAGCGTGCTCTTCTTCAGCGTCGCCGTCGTCGGTCTCGTCTTCCGGCGCGGGTTCAGCGTGGGAGGTGGCATCGTCAGCGGTGTCAGGGACGGTTTCGTCTGCGTCCTCCGCGGGCGCCGCTGCTGCGGCCTCTCCGGGTTCGTCCTCGCCCTGCTCATCGCCGGGGCGGACCCGTTCGGCCCACGGAATCCATTCGGGTGCCAGGATTGAGTCTTCGGAGGGCAGCAGGCCCAGTTCGTCGACCGTCACCACCTTGGACCTGGAGTTCCGGGTCAGCACGGCGTACCACTGCCAGCCGCCGTAGCCGGCCAGCTTTGACTCGAAGAGGTGTGTGACCAGGCGGTCGCCTTCGCTCTTGGCCGCCAAGTGCCGGCCGATCTGTTCGGCGGGGGCGATGCCTTCGATAGCAGCGCGCGCGACGTCGACGGCGGCGGCCAGGAAGGCATCAGGCTTGCCGGTGCGCCAGACGGGAACCCCGGCGCGCGGCTTGGAGCCCACCTTGGGGCCGGCCTTCTTGTCCCCTTGGGCGTTGTCCCCGTCGGCGCTGCTGTCCCCGGAGGAGGGCGCGGTCTGATCGGTTACCGGAGTCATCGCCGGGCCTTACGCGTCCAGCTCGTCGGCAACCTTACGCAGGGCGACGGCGATCGCCTTGCCCTTGTTGCCTTCCGGGTACTTGCCCGCGGACAGCGTTCCGGACAGGTTGTCCAGCACCGTGACGAGGTCCTGCACCAGCGGGGCGAGGTCCTTAGCGCTGGGCCGCTTGGCCTTGGCGATGGACGGTGTCTTGTCCAGCACGCGCAGGCCCAGGGCCTGGGCGCCCTTGCGCCCGTCGGCCACGCCGAACTCAACCCGGGTGCCGGCTTTGAGCTCGGTTACGCCTTCGGGCAGCGCTGACTTCGGCAGGAAGACTTCCTGACCGTCCTCGCCCGCGAGGAATCCGAAGCCCTTTTCCTTGTCATACCACTTGACCTTGCCGGTAGGCACGTAATCAACCTTCTTCGTTCTGCTGGTGACACAGCCGGCAGCCACCGCATCCGCATTGATATGCGGGTTCAGGGTGTGACTGCCCGGACCGTGTTGGTCTGTTCCCTCAAGGTTATCCTGCCTGGCCCACTTTGACCGTTTGGGGCGCGGAACTGGCCGGACTGTTAGCGTTAGCTCCATGACTCCATTGCGATTCCGGCGGCCACTGTTGATCGTTGCGGCCGTCGCCGCCGTGCTGTCGCTCGCGGCCGTCGGCGTCGTGATGGCGATGGCCTTCAACAATGCCGTGTCGCCGGTATGGATCACCTCCACTGCCCTCTACGGGCTTCCCGTGGCCTTCCTGCTGATGCTCTTGCTCGTGATCGACGGCGTAGCAGCCCGCCGCCGCACCCGCGGGCCGGACGAAAGGTAGCCTTGCACTGATGTCCCTTATCCGCGCGCTCAGCAAGGAACTGCAGGCACGCAGCGATGATTCGTTGCGAGCCTTGTTCTCCGCGCGGCCGGACCTCATTTCCCCGGGCGTGCCGGACTTCGCGGCCCTCGCCGCCCGGGCAAGCGGCCGTGTGAGTGTGCAACGTGCCCTGGAGCGGCTCAACCGTCCGGAAATGCAGGTCCTCGAAACCCTGCACTTGTGCACGAACACCGACACCGGGCACAGCGCCTCCGCCCCGATGCTGAAGAAACTGATCAACGGCTCCACGGTGGCCTCGATCGAAAAGATGCTGCATTCGCTGCAGGAACTGGCCCTTGTCCACCGGGCGGAACCCCCGCACGGCGCCGCCCCGGCCTCCGGGCCGAAGCAGCGGTACTACTTGCCGGTGGGCAGCCTCAAGGACGTGATCGGCATCTATCCGGCCGGGTTGGGGCGCAGCTACACCGAACTCGTGCGGCTCCAGCCGGCCTTCGCCCAGCGCGTGGTCCAGCTTGTCGCGGAACTTCACCGCAGCGGCGCAGCGGTCTCCCCCGCGACCACGCCGATGGAAGCCGCCCTGTCGCTGCAGCACTGGACAGCCACACCGGAGTCCCTCCGGCAGATCCTGGAAACCGCTCCGGAACGCACCACCGCGCTGCTGGCACGCTTCGGGAACTGGGCCATGGGCGCCGTTCCCCAGGCGCAAAGGCGCGCCTCCGTGCTGCACGAGGCCGCCGACGTCGGGCCGGTGGACTGGCTCCTCGCCCGCGGACTGCTGGTGCCGCTGGATGCGGCCCACGTGGAACTGCCCCACAGCGTCGGCGTCTCGCTGCGCGGCGGCTTTGTCATCGAGAAATTTGCGCTGGCCCCCCCGGTGCCGCGGCTCGGTTCCACCTCTGCCGCGCTGCGCCGCAATGCCGCCCTGGGCGCGATCGCCGAGACCCTGCGGCTGGTCGGTGAACTGCTCTACATCGTCCGCGAGCAGCCCCTCGTCACCCTGCGCAGCGGCGGCGTGGGCGTCCGTGAGCTGAAGCGCCTGGCGGACGGGCTGCGGCTCGAGATGCACGACGCCGGCGTGCTGGCTGAGTTGTGCGCCCTGGCCGGCCTTATCCGCTTGGACGTGGACAGTTCCGCCTGGGTCCAGCCGGCGCAGCTTGAATGGCTGACGCTTCCGCGGCAGGAGCAGTGGCTTTGGCTCGTAAATGCCTGGCTCGCCAGCGAGCGCGCGCCCTCCCTCGTCGGGCAGCCCGTCAACGGCCAGGCTGCAGCCCAGGCCGGCCACCGTGGCTCCGCCGGGAGTACCATCAACGCGCTTTCGGCCGAAGCCCAGCGACCGGACGCCCCGGTGGTCCGGAAACGGATCCTGGAAATCCTGGCTGAACTGACGAAGGAAGCGGCGGCCTCGGACGGGCAGGCCCCGGTGCTGGACGCCGCAGCAGTGCTGGAGCGTGCCGACTGGACCCAGCCCCGGATGGCGCGGCGTTTCAGCTCCCTGATCCGGGGTGTCCTGGCCGAGGCGGAAATGCTCGGCCTCATCGGCTCGGGCGCCCTCAGCCAGATCGGGGCGGCGATCGCCGCGGAACAGCCCGACGAGGCGCTGGGAATCCTGGGCGAACACCTGCCGGCGGCCCTGAACCATGTGCTGCTCCAGGCCGACCTCACCGCCGTCGCGCCCGGCTACCTCGCTCCGGAACTGACCGAGAAGCTCCTCACCATGGCCGACGCAGAAGGCCAGGGGCCGGCCACAATCTACCGCTTCTCCGTCGCCTCGGTCCGGCGCGCTCTCGACGCCGGCCAGGATGCCCAGGCCATGCTGGATTTCCTGGGCCTGCACTCGGCCACGGCGATCCCGCAGCCCCTGAAGTACCTGATCGAGGACACTGCAGCCCGCCATGCCAGGCTCCGGGTGGGGGCGGCCGCGAGCTTCGTCCAGAGCGACGACGAGACGGCGCTCCTGGAGCTGCTGAACGCTCCCGGCGCCTCCGGCCTCGGATTGGTCCGGATCGCCCCCACCGTGCTGGTCTCGCACGCCGCGCCGCGGGAAACGGCGCAGGTCCTTCGGAGCCTGGGGCTGTCCCCGGCGGTCGAGGAATCGGAGGCCGGCGGCCTCCGGCTGCGCCGCACCACTGCGTTGCCCGGCAGTGCCCGGCCGGTCTACAGCGCGCCGCGCACGGCCCCTCCGGAAGCCGACGTCGACGCCCAGCTGGCCGTGCTGCGCAGCGGGCGGCCCTCTGAGGGCGGCGGGCGTCCCGCGGCGGCCCCCGGCAGCGAGGAGGCGACCCAGCTGGGCCTGGAGACCCTGCAGAAGGCGATCCGGCTCAAACAGCGCGTGGTGATGAACGTCGTCGACAGCCTGGGGAATTCCGTGCGGGAGACTGTTGTTCCGGTAGCTGTGAACGGTGGACGGGTCCGGGTATTCGATCCGGAGAAGGACACTGAACGCGTACTGTCCATCCACCGGATTATCGACGTAGAAGCCGCAGAGGAATTGCTCCAGTGAACGACGGACCGCTGATCGTCCAAAGTGACAAAACCATCCTGCTCGAAGTCGACCACGAACTCGCCACCGAAGCACGCCACGCCATCGCCGCCTTCGCCGAACTGGAACGCGCCCCCGAGCACGTGCACAGCTACCGGCTGACGCCGCTGGGCCTCTGGAACGCCCGGGCCGCCGGCCTCGACGCCGAAAAAGTGCTGGACACACTGCTGAAGTACTCCCGATTCCCCGTGCCGCATTCCCTGCTGATCGACGTCGAAGAGACCATGTCCCGGTACGGCCGGCTGCGGCTGGAAAAGGATCCCCAGCACGGGCTGGTCATGCGCACCTCTGACTATCCGGTGCTCGAGGAGGTCAGCCGCGCCAAGAAGATCGCCCCTCTGCTGGGCCCGAGGATCGACGGCGAAACCGTGGTGGTGCACTCCTCCCAGCGCGGGCAGCTCAAGCAGCTGCTGCTGAAGATCGGCTGGCCGGCCGAGGACTTGGCCGGCTACGTCGACGGCACGCCGCACCCCATCATGCTCGACGAGTCCGGCTGGAAGCTCCGCCCCTACCAGCAGCTGGCAATGGAGAACTTCTGGGCCGGCGGCAGCGGCGTCGTCGTGCTCCCCTGCGGAGCCGGCAAGACACTGGTGGGGGCCGCGGCGATGGCCACGAGCTCCACCACCACCCTGATCCTGGTGACCAACACCGTGTCCGCCAGGCAGTGGAAGGATGAACTCCTCAAGCGGACCTCCCTCACCGAGGAGGAGATCGGCGAGTATTCCGGCTCCGTCAAGGAGGTCCGTCCCGTCACGATCGCCACGTACCAGGTCCTGACCACCAAGCGGGGCGGGCTGTATCCCCACCTCGAGCTGGTGGACGGCAATGACTGGGGACTCATCATCTATGACGAGGTCCACCTCCTCCCCGCCCCGATCTTCCGGATGACCGCGGATTTGCAGGCCCGGCGCAGGCTCGGCCTCACCGCCACCCTGGTCCGCGAGGACGGCCGCGAGGGCGAGGTCTTCAGCCTGATCGGTCCGAAGCGTTACGACGCGCCGTGGAAGGACATCGAGGCGCAGGGGTACATCGCACCCGCCGACTGCGTCGAGGTCCGGATCGACCTTCCCCGCGACGAACGTGTGGCCTACGCGATGGCCGAGGACGCGGACAAGTACCGGCTGTGCGCCACGTCCGAATCCAAGACCCTGGTGGTGGAACAGCTCGTCGCCGAGCATGCCGGCGAGCAGCTGCTGGTGATCGGCCAGTACATCGACCAGCTGGACGAGATCGGCGAGCGCCTGCAGGCGCCGGTGATCAAGGGCGACACCTCCGTCAAGGAACGGCAGAAGCTCTTTGATGCCTTCCGCGCCGGCGAGGTGCAGACCCTTGTGGTGTCCAAGGTCGCCAACTTCTCCATCGACCTCCCCGAGGCCTCGGTCGCGATCCAGGTCTCCGGTTCCTTCGGCTCCCGCCAGGAGGAGGCCCAGCGGCTGGGCCGGCTGCTGCGTCCCAAGAAGGACGGCCGCGCCGCACGCTTCTACTCCCTGGTGGCCCGGGACACGCTGGACCAGGACTTCGCGGCCAAACGCCAGCGCTTCCTGGCCGAGCAGGGCTACGCCTACCGGATCATGGACGCCAAGGACGTCGGGACCAGCTCGCCCACCGACTGATCCGCGGGACGCCCCCGGCCTGGGGCACCGCGGGCTTCGGCCCCGGCAGGCCCGCTCCCCCGGTCTAGCGGGTGTAGGTGGACCCGTCCGTTTCCAAGGCACCGGTACGCGGATCGCGCTGAGGGCGCTGGTAGGCGAATTCGCCGCCGCTGCGGCCGCCGAAAGGGCGCCCGTGGTCGGCGAATTCTTCCCGGAAGAACGCCAGGCACCACTGGCCCATCTGCAGGCGGGAACCAGTGCGCAAGACCGACGATGAGCCGGGGCCGAAGCTGCCGCTGACTTTGCCGTGCCGCACCAGGACATATTCATCCCGGTCGTTATGGACTATCTCCGCGTGTACAGCATCCAGGCCCGGAAGCCGCAGGTCCACGGACTCGTCGCTGCCGATGCTCATACGCTCGGCCGTGAGACTGAACTCACGCGGTACCTGTCCGTTCCAGGTTTTCGAGTCCTGAACGAAGATCAACCGCGGCCGTCCGCCGCCGCTCGTGTAGTGAGTAGTGGTGATGCGCCGGGGAATTCTGCGTTTGACCGTCGGCAGCAGCGGCAAGAGGGTCCCGGGCGGCAGCAGGCTAAAGCCCCGCGCCGGCGCACGGCGCCCCCGTTTCAGCATGGGCGCCAGCGCGCCCAGCTTTCCCAGCTTGATGTGGGACGACCTGGTAATCACCCGCTGTGAGGCCGGCGCCTCGACGGCGCCGATGCTGATGATTCTGCCGTCCGGTCCGTCCACCACCACGGTCAGCCCCTGGTCCGAGAGCGTCTTGGCCAGGGGCCGGAGGTCGCCCAGGGACGGCAGCCGCTGGGACTGCAGGGCGTCGATACGGTCCAACGAGACAGCCACTTCAGTACCGGAGGCCCGCACCGACCCGCGGGCCTCCTCGCCGGAGGCCTCCTGAAGGGAAAAGTCCAGGTTGATGTCGGCCCTGAACCGCGGGGGCATGGTCAGGCCCTGTTCTCGTCGGAACCGGCGGCGTCCTTGTCGCTGGTGGTCACGCGGAGGCTCCCGTTCAGCTTCCAGGTGGCCCGCGGCGCGTCCGGGCCGATATCGCGGGGCACCTCGATGGTCATGTCGATGAAGTTGTAGTTGATGGCGGCGCCTTTGCCGGTCAGGTACGACCACATCTCCTCTGCCAGGTCCGCCCAGTCGCGGATGCTCCGGTCGGCGGCACCTGCACTGCTAACTGCGTTGCTTTCAGTCGTCACGTTGCGTCCTCTGTCTTGGCCGGCGGCGTTCCTGCCACTGCGGCGGAGTGGATCAATACGGCAACTCTAATATCGGCACCTGCGGAGGGGAATGCCTTTGGCCAGCCACTTGCGTCAGCGCAGCGTCAGACGGGTGCCGGGGCCAGCAGTCTGCACCAAACACACATCTGCCGTTCAGAAAACTCCCAGAATCTGGGAGCATCATGGGAATTATGAAAAAGAACGGTCCCGAAGCCAAGCTGCTGGTCGTCGATGATGAACCGAACATCCGCGAACTGCTGTCCACTTCGCTGCGCTTTGCCGGCTTTGAAGTCGTCTCGGCGTCCAACGGGCGCGAGGCGCTGGCGGCGGCCGATCTCCATTCCCCGGATCTGGCTGTCCTGGACGTCATGTTGCCGGATATGGACGGCTTCACCGTCACCCGGCGGCTGCGCGCTGCCGGCAAGCACTTCCCCGTGCTCTTCCTGACCGCCAAGGACGACACCGAAGACAAGGTGACGGGCCTGACCGTGGGCGGCGACGACTACGTGACCAAGCCGTTCAGCCTCGACGAGGTGGTGGCGCGCATCCGCGCGGTGCTGCGCCGGACGCAGCCGTTGCAGGACGACGACGCGGTCATCCGCGTCGATGACCTGGAGCTCGACGACGACGCCCACGAGGTGCGCCGCGGAGGCACGGTGATCGAGCTGTCCCCCACCGAGTTCAAGCTCCTCCGCTACCTCATGCTCAACCCCAACCGCGTGCTGTCCAAGGCCCAGATCCTGGACCACGTCTGGGAATACGACTTCAACGGAGATGCCTCGATTGTGGAGTCCTACATCTCCTATCTGCGCCGCAAGGTGGACATTGATCCCGACGCCCCGGCCCTGATCCAGACCAAACGGGGCGTCGGCTACGTGCTGCGGACGGCCGAGAAGCGCTGACTTCGTTGCTGCACCGTTGGAAGTCGGCGTCGCTGAGGTCGCAGCTCGTCGCCATTATGACCGCGCTGATGCTGGTGGCCCTTACCGCCACCGGCGCCGGGACCCTGACCCTTCTGCACAGCTATCTCCAGGGGCAGGTCGACGACAAACTCCGGGCCGCGGTCGCCTCGGTCCGGCAGCAGCAGTCCTTCAGCCAGTTGCAGGACCAAAACGAGAGCATCCCTACGGACTACTCGCTGATGTTCTTCGCGCCGGGGCAGTCGCCCGTGCCGTTCGGCGGGAACAAGGAAGTCCACCCGGACATCACCAGCATCACCGGCGCCGAGGCCGCGGACCGGCAGCAGAACCCCTTCCAGGTCCGCGGCACGGACGGCCGCAACTGGCGGGTGGTCGCACTCAATGTCGTGGACAGCAACAACCGTAGCTCCGTGGTGGTCATCGGGCTCCCCCTGTGGCCGGTCGATTCGGTCATGGAGCATGCCGTCCTGGTGGTGGTCGGCGTCGGACTGCTGACCCTTGTCCTGGCCTTCTTCATCGCCACGTGGAGCATTTCCCGGTCCTTCCGGCCGCTGGCCCGGGTCGAAAAGACCGCGGCGGCGATTGCCGCGGGCGATCTCTCCCGCCGGGTGGAAATCGAAAACCCCAATACGGAGGTGGGCCGGCTGGGCAGCTCCCTCAACGCCATGCTTGCCCATATTGAAACGGCTTTCGCCGCCCGGATGGCCTCCGAGGCCCGGATGCGCCGCTTCGCCGCCGACGCCTCGCATGAGCTGCGCACCCCGCTCGTAACGATCCGCGGCTTCTCCGAGCTCTACCGGCACGGCGCCCTCTCCACCCCGGAGGATGTGGCGACCGCCATGGGGCGGATCGAGAGCGAGGCCAAGCGGATGGGAACCATGGTGGAGGACCTGCTGCTGCTGGCCCGGATCGACGAGCAGCGGCCGCTCCAGCAGAAGCCTGCCGACTTGCTCCTGATTGCCAACGACGCTGTGGTGGACACCCAGGCGAGCGACCGCGGCCGCGTCATCACCCTGACGGGGCTCGACGGCGGCCCGCCCAGGCCCGCGCCGGTCCTGGGCGATGAGGCCAAGCTGCGGCAGGTGGTCGGGAACCTCGTGGGCAACGCCCTGCGCTACACCCCCGAGGGCACGCCCATTGAACTGGCCGTCGGCGTCCGGGCCGGCGGGGACGGCACCCGGGAGTCCGTCATCGAGGTTCGCGACCACGGCCCCGGCGTGCCGGAAGAGGAAGCCGCGCGGATCTTCGAGCGGTTCTACCGCGCTGATACCTCCCGCACCCGGGAAACCGGAGGCAGCGGGCTGGGCCTGGCGATCGTCGCGGCCATCGTCGGCTCGCATTCCGGCACCGTCAGGGTCACCGAGACCGTCGGCGGCGGCGCCACGCTGGTGGTCAGCCTGCCATTCCTGGACGAAACCATGGAGGACCAGGGGTCCGGTGCGGGCGCCGGCGCCCGTGACGGCGTCCGTGACGGTGCCGCGGAGTAACCAGCCGGGAATCCGTCGCAGCTTTTCCACATACCGGGACCTGCCTCGTACCCGGTGCCCGCGGCCAGCCTAGGCTCGCAGTGTCCGGAGAGTCCGGATCAGGCACCGTCGAGAGGGCATCCCATGAGCATTATCTCCGTCGATACGGAACTCCTCCAGCTGAAGTCGGCAAACGTCAAGGCCACGGTCGACCGGATCGGCGCCGACGTCCAGGCCATGAAACGCGGCCTCGACGAGCTGCAGGGCACGTGGCGCGGTTCGGCCGCGACCAACTTCCAGGCCCTTGTCGCCGAGTGGACGCTGACCCAGGGGAAGGTGGAGGCGTCCCTCGCGTCGATCAACCTGGCGCTGAACTCGGCCGCGGCGAGCTACGCCCAGGCTGAACTGGCAAACACCCAGCGTTTCAGCTGACCTGCCTCCGTCGCGCCGGAGGCAGCGGCTGGAGAGGGCTCAGGTCTCAGGCGTGCCCTGGTGGAAGCGCAGCCGCCATTGGGCGCCGTCATGGACCCACAGGGAGCTGCGCAGGGCCGTCCCCGAGCGTGCGTGGCTGCGGTAGGTCAGGAGGACGGTCTGCTCGCCCAGCCGGTCTGCGCCCAGCAACTCCAGCTCGACGGGCCCGCCCGGCTTCTCTTCCAAAGACATCATCATGGCGTCCCGGGTCCAGATCCGGCCCGAGCTGCCGATTTCGGTGAAGTCCGGGTGGAGCAGCACCCCGGTCCGTCCGAAGTCGGCGCGAGTTTCCGGCAGCAGGAGTTCACGTTCGAGCGCCTCCACGATCGCTTCGGGGCTCGCGTCCGTGCCGGGCGCGGGTGTGGTGTCCTCGTCGAGCTCGCTGAAGAGGTCGGGCTCATCGAAGAGAGTCGGCTCGCCGAACAGGGGCTGCGGGGCGGCCGGGGCCTGCGCCGGTCGTGGGGCCCGCTCGGCAGCGGGTCCTGCCTGCGCTCCGGGGGCCGGGGCCTCTGCCCTGGCTTCGGCGGCGCCGCCGAACCCGGGGCCCTGGCGCACAGCCACTCCCTGCTGGTAGGCCGTGGCCGCGGCCCGGGCGCGGTCGTCCGCCGCCTCGTTGAGGTCATGCCCGGCGTGGCCGCGCACCCATTCGAACTTGTACTTGCGGCCGACCAGCGCCTGGTCGATCTCCTTGAGCAGCTCGACATTCATGACCGGCTTGCCGTCGGACTTGCGCCACCCCTTGCGCTTCCAGCCCGGCATCCATTTGGTGACGGAGTTGATGACGTACTGGCTGTCGCAGAGGATGTGCAGGTCCTCGCCCGGCAGGTGCGCGGTGGAGCGGAACAGATCCAGCACGGCCATGAGCTCGCCCATGTTGTTGGTGCCGTGCGGCCATCCCCCGGCCCGCCAGCAGTCGTCGTTCACGTACCAGGCCCATCCGGCCGGGCCGGGATTTCCTAAAGCCGAACCGTCGGCTGCTGCTGTAATCGTCACTGCACCATCCTGCCAGACCTCCGCCCCCGCGGATGCTCCGCTAGCGCGCTTCGCCGGGAGTTAACGCCGACGGCGGCCCCACCATAGGTGGGACCGCCGTCGTCGAACGTGCCGTTGCTGACGGAAAACCGTCGGTCAGGCGTTCAGGGCCTGGTAGCCGGGTGGTTAGAAACCGCCCATGCCGCCCATGCCGCCCATGTCGTCGCCGCCGCCCATCGGGGCGCCGGCCTTCTCGGGCTTGTCGGCCACAACGGCCTCGGTGGTGAGGAACAGGCCGGCGATGGACGCCGCGTTCTGCAGGGCAGAGCGGGTGACCTTGACCGGATCGTTGATGCCGGCAGCCAGCAGGTCGACGTACTCGCCGGTGGCTGCGTTCAGGCCGTGGCCTGCGGGCAGGCCGCGGACCTTGTCCACCACAACGCCGGGCTCAAGGCCGGCGTTGAAGGCGATCTGCTTCAGCGGGGCGTCGATGGCGACGCGGACGATGTTCGCGCCCGTTGCCTCGTCACCTTCGAGCTGCAGGTTGGCGAACGCCTTGGCGCCGGCCTGGATCAGGGCAACGCCACCGCCGGCGACGATGCCCTCTTCGACAGCAGCCTTGGCGTTGCGGACAGCGTCCTCAATGCGGTGCTTGCGTTCCTTGAGCTCAACTTCGGTTGCGGCACCGGCCTTGATGACTGCAACGCCGCCGGCCAGCTTGGCCAGGCGCTCCTGCAGCTTCTCGCGGTCGTAGTCCGAATCGGAGTTTTCGATCTCGGCGCGGATCTGGGAAACGCGGCCGGCGATCTGGTCTGCGTCGCCTGCGCCCTCGACGATGGTGGTCTCGTCCTTGGTGACAACGACCTTGCGGGCGCGGCCGAGGAGTTCGAGTCCGGCGGTCTCCAGCTTGAGGCCGACTTCCTCGGAGATGACCTGGCCACCGGTGAGGATGGCGATGTCAGCAAGCTGCGCCTTGCGGCGGTCGCCGAAGCCCGGAGCCTTGACGGCGACGGACTTGAAGGTGCCGCGGATCTTGTTGACGATGAGCGTGGCCAGGGCCTCGCCCTCGATGTCTTCGGCAATGATCAGCAGCGGCTTGGAGGACTGCATGACCTTTTCGAGGACAGCAACCAGTTCCTTGACGTTGGAGATCTTGGAGTTGACGATCAGGATGTACGGATCCTCGAGGACCGTTTCCTGGCGCTCGGCGTCGGTGACGAAGTAAGCGGAGATGTAGCCCTTGTCGAAGCGCATGCCTTCGGTGAGTTCCAGCTCCAGGCCGAAGGTGTTGGACTCCTCGACGGTGATGACGCCTTCCTTGCCGACCTTGTCCAGGGCTTCGGCAATCAGGGCGCCAATTTCGTTGTCACCGGCAGAGATGGACGCGGTGGCGGCAATCTCTTCCTTGGTTTCGATTTCCTTGGCGGAGGCCAGGAGCTCGCGTGTGACGGCCTCGACGGCCTTCTCGATGCCGCGCTTGAGGGACAGCGGATCAGCGCCGGCCGCGACGTTGCGCAGGCCTTCCTTGACCAGGGCCTGGGCCAGCACGGTGGCGGTGGTGGTGCCGTCGCCGGCGACGTCGTCCGTCTTCTTGGCAACTTCCTTGACCAGCTCGGCGCCGATCTTCTCGTAAGGATCGTCCAGCTCGATCTCCTTGGCGATGGAAACACCATCGTTGGTGATCGTGGGGGCGCCCCACTTCTTTTCGAGGACGACGTTGCGTCCACGCGGGCCGAGGGTGACCTTGACGGCGTCGGCGAGGATGTTCAGGCCCCGCTCAAGACCGCGGCGTGCCTCTTCATCAAATGCAATGATCTTGGCCATAACGGCAGTAGTCCTTTCGGGACAGTCGTTAAGAATGAACCTTTGCTGCGGTGCCCGCGACGGACGATCCCTGACCCGGCGGCCTCTGTATGCCGCTGGACCCGGGATCTCACCCCAGCCAGGTGTTTCTTTCGCTCCTGGATCGGCTGCTCCAACTCCGCGGCCGGGCGAACCGGGCGTCGTTTTAGCAGTCAATACGCGGGAGTGCTAACTCAATAATTAGCACTCCCCCGGGGAGAGTGCAAGCAGTGGCCGCGCCGGAGGACCCTCCATCGGCAAGCTGGCGGCACTCCGGCAAGGCCCAATACGCTACGGGCGATTAAGTGCCGCTGCTGCTGGCAGTTTCGTTGCCGCTCATGGTCGCCGTGTTGTCCGGGCCGTAGGTGTAGACAACGTAGTTGGCGGAGCTGACGTCCCCGTGGGAATCGAAGGCGACCGGTCCGGATTCCCCGTCGTAGTCGGGGCGCTTGCCCGCCCTGATTGCGTCGAGGCATTCCTGGTAGTTCTTGCAGACTGCGGCTTCGCCTGAGGGCGCAGCGGTGCCCGGCGCCTGGGTCGTGCCGCCCGAGACGGCGATCAGGCTGGCCGCAATGGACGTTCCGGCGTCGTCCTGGGCCGCGGCCGCGGCGACGGCGGCAAGGTTGACGGCGTCGTACGTCTCGGCGGCGAACGTCATGTCCTTCAGCCCCGGATCCACGGAAACCAGCTCGCCCTGGAAGTGCGCGGAGGCAAAGGTCCCGGGAAGGATCCCCCGCGCCCCGTCGAGGGCACTGGAACCGAGGCCTGAACCGTATTGGCTGACCGCGCCGTCGCTGAGGATGAGCTTCTTGCCGGCCAGGCCGGCGTTGTTCAGCTCGGCGATGGCGCCCTGGGCGCCTGCGCGGGAAACCAGCACGACGGCGTCGGGGGCCGCTGCTTTCACGGCGGCAGCAGCCTTCTGCGCCTGTCCCGGGGCGAACCCTGCGACGGCCAGGGGCCCGAGGCCGGACGCTTTGGCCGCGGCGGCCACGGCATTGGACACGTCCTTGCCGTAGGTGTCTTCCTCGTACACCACCGCGATGGATGCAGCGCCGCCGTCCTTGGCGAGCTTGACGAGGACGGGGGCCTGGGCGATGTCGGCCGCCGAAGTGCGGAAATAGTAGCCGTCGCTCTCGTAGCTGCTGAGCCCGCTGGCGGTGTTCGCGGGGGAAATCATGGCCACCTTGGCGTTGGACAGGACGTCGATCGCGGCGGGCGCCCGGCTGGAGTCCGTCGGACCGATGACGACGTCGGCTTTGGCGACAACGAGTGCTTTGGCCTGGGCTGCGGTGTCGCCACTTACGGTCGCCGGGAGCAGCTCCACGGGTTTGCCCTTGTGGCCGCCTGCAGCATTGATCTCCTTGACGGCGAGCTTCGCGGCAGCGAGCTGGGGAGCGTTGAGGAATTCCTGCGGGCCGGTGTTGTCGAGGATCAGCCCGATCCGCAGGGTTCCGTCGCCGCTCGCGTCGGCCTGCCCGACGCGGGCGCCGCCTGCGGGCCCCAGGCACGCGGTGGTGGCCAGGGCGGCAGCGGCCGCCACGGCCAGCACCCGGGCCCGCCGCAGGCGCACCCTCTGGCTCCGGGCGGCACCCCGGACCGTGCTGCCGGCGGCCTCCCGGCCGGACATCGTTTCGGCAGGGTCCTGCGGCACGTGTACTGCGGCGGCGAAAGTCACTAGGCGGGCCGGACGCTCTCGGCCTGCGGGCCCTTTTCGCCCTCGCCGACTTCGAGTTCCACGCGCTGGCCCTCGTCCAGGGCGCGGTAGCCCTCTCCCACGATCGCTGACCAGTGCACGAAGACATCCGCCCCGGATTCGTCCACGGTGATGAAGCCGTAGCCCTTTTCGGCGTTGAACCATTTGACGGTTCCCAATGCCATGGTGTCCACACTTTCAGTCGGCTTGCTGCGGCCCACGTCATTGTGCGCCGCGGAATGCGGGCCTGCAAACGCAGTCCGCAAGTACTCTACCCACACCCTCCGGCCGGCGCGCAGGGGGCCGGAAGGTGCGGCCGGGAATAGTTATTCAGGCGTAACCGGAACGGGCTACTTGAAACCGGGCCCCAGCACGACGACGAGCGGAAGCTGGAATTCAGCCGAGTCCACCAGGGTCGGGATGCCGAGGAGTTTGCCGAGGGCCTCGGCGTTGCCCTTCTGCTCGGCGCCGCTGTAGAAGACGACCGAACGCTTCTGGGGCACGCCTCCCCAGTTCCCGAGCGTGCCGAGTGTCCAGCCGGCGGTGGAGACGGTTCCGCCAACACGGTTCGCCAGTCCAGCGGTGGTGGTGCCGTTGAAGATCGCCACCGGCTGGGTTTTGTCGACGGCGGCGGTCGGCTCCGTCGTGGGCGTCGCGGAGGCAGTGGCAGTGGCAGACGCGGAGGGTGTCTCACTCGGAGCCGGGCTCGAGGCTGTCGGCGCGGGGGACGCGGCGGCGCTGCTGCCGCCCTGCTCGGCCGATACCGCCATAGTGTTTCCACCGGTGGAAAATCCGAGTTTCGGCAGGATCAGGAAGGCCACGAGGCCGACGGCCAGGGCCGCGGCGCCGACGGCCAGGATGGGTGCCAGACGGCGGCGGCGGGATCCGGCGACCGCCCGGTGGACACCCTGGCGTGTGGAGGTCTCCGGGACCCGATCAAATTCATCCCGAGCGTATTTGGTCATGGTAAAACGACGTCCTTGCTGATTTCCGACGAACTGTCCACGCCGGCTGTTGCGCGGGAATCCGCGCGTCCGGCTGTGCTTTTACGCGTCTGAGCCCAAGCGGCGAGCAGTGCGCGCACGTTGGCGTGACGTACGTAGTCTACGCAATCTCTTCACCAACATCGGATCGTGGGCCAGCGCCTCCTCGGTGTCGATGAGGGCGTTGAGGATCTGGTAGTAATGCGTGGCGGAGAGGTCGAAGAGTTCCCTGATGGCCTGTTCCTTGGCGCCGGCGTACTTCCACCATTGCCGTTCCAGCGCCAGCATCTGCTGGTCCCGGCTGCTCAGGGGCGAGTCGTCGCGGACATCCGTGGCAACGGACTCCGCCGTCGAAAGGTGCTCTTGTGCTTGTTCGGCCACCACACACTCCCTGCTGGTTACGGTGAGGATTGTTCCGGTCCGGCTGGTTCCGGTGAAAAGTCTTCCCCCATGCTACGGACGAATAACAGGGTTGTCATTTGCAGCCCTGCGAGAATGGGCGATGTGCCGAACTCCGATTCCCTTGATTCCGATGCCCTGTTCGAGCTGGAGGCCCCCGCGGCCGAGGCTGTGGGCTTCGCCGGGCTGGCCGACCTGCCGCTGAACGAGCTCGTGGCTCCCGGCTGGGCCGAGGCGCTGGCGCCGGTCGAGGGACAGCTGCGGGATGTCCTGCGTTTCCTCGGCAGGGAGGTTGCCGGGGGCCACGCCGTCCTGCCGCCGCCGTCGAACGTTCTGCGGGCGTTCCGGCAGCCGCTGGCGGATGTCAGGGTGCTGATCGTGGGCCAGGACCCGTATCCGACGCCGGGCCACGCCGTGGGGCTGTCGTTCGCCGTTGACGGCGCCACCCGGCCCATCCCGCGCAGCCTGGCAAATATCTACAAGGAGCTCGACGCCGACCTGGGGCTGCCGCCGCGGATCCACGGGGACCTGAGCGGCTGGTCGGAGCAGGGTGTGCTGCTGCTCAACAGGGTCCTCAGCGTCCGGGCCGGAGAGGCCGGATCGCACCGGAACAAGGGCTGGGAAGCCGTCACGGCGGAGGCGATCCGCGCCGTGGCGAACCGCCGCACCGCGGGCGGCACACCGGCCCCGCTCGTGGCAATCCTCTGGGGCAAGGACGCCGAGACCGTCCGGCCGCTGCTGGGTGCCACGCCGGTGATCGCCAGCGCCCATCCGAGCCCGCTCTCGGCCGCGCGCGGATTCTTCGGCTCCCGGCCGTTCAGCCGAGCCAACGCCCTGCTCCAGGAACAGGGCGACGGCACGGTGGATTGGGAACTGCCGCCGCTCCCCTAGCCGGGCCTCACAGTCGGGCGCCGGCCCCGGCTACTTGGCTGGTTTCTTGGCTAGGCTTGGCACCATGACATCAGTGCCCGCCGCCACCTCGGCCACCCGGAAATCCCGCCCGCAGACCAACCTGACCGTGCTGCGCCGCGAGCAGCTTTCGCCGCACATGGTCCGGATCATTGCCGGCGGCCCGGGATTCGCCGGCTACGTCAATAACGCCTTCGTGGACCGCTACGTCAAGATCGTGTTCCCGCAGCCCGGGATCAGCTACCCGGAACCGCTGGACCTCTGGAAGATCCGTGAGTCCATGCCGCGGGAGCAGTGGCCGCACACCCGGACCTACACCGTCCGCTGGGTCGATGAGGCGGCCGGGGAACTCGCTATCGACTTCGTGGTCCACGGGGATGAAGGCCTGGCCGGACCGTGGGCCGCGTCCGCCCGGCCCGGCGACGCTCTGGTGTTCACCGGCCCGGGCGGGGGCTTCAACCCGGATCCGGCCGCGGACTGGTACCTGTTCGCGGGCGACGAGTCCGCGTTGCCGGCCATCGGGGCCTCGATCGAATCGCTGCCGGCGGATTCCCGCGGCCTCGCCTTCCTCGAGGTGGACGGCGACGCCGACATCCAGGCGATTGCCGCGCCGGCCGGAGTCGAGCTGCGTTGGCTCCTGCGCGGCGGCGTCCCGGCCGGGGGCAGTGACCTGCTGGTCGCGGCAGTGCGGGACGCGACGTGGCCAGAGGGCCGGGTGCAGGTCTTTGCGCATGGTGAGCGCGGCTACATGAAGAGCCTGCGGGAGGTGCTTTATGTGCAGCGCGGGCTGGAACGCTCCCAGGTCTCGCTGTCCGGCTACTGGGCGAAGGGCCGCGTCGAGGACGACTTCCAGGCCGAGAAGAAGCTACCCATCGGACAGATTTAGTCGGACAGATCTAGCAAGCCCACCATCTGAAGGGGCCGCGGGGTTTCCCCACCTTTGCCAGCACGACGCCGGGGCTCGCCGGCCCGGCGACCCGCCACGCCGACGGGACCCGGCAAAGGTGGTGAAGTTCGGCAAAGGCGGGGACATCCGGCGGCGCAGGGGTGCACAGCAGATTTAGCGGCGGCGCGCCCGCCGTCGTTCGTTGCTGGCCAGGCCGCGGGTCAGCGGCCGGGCGAGAGTGTCACCAAGCACGATGCCGGCCGCGACGCCCATCACGATGGCACCGGCATTGAGCATGCCTCCAGCGCCCAGCAGGATCTCCGATTCCTCGATCGTCAATACATACATGGAACGGAATATGGTGAGTCCGGGCAACAGGATCAGGGCGGCGGGAACGGCCACCACCAGCTGCGGGGCGCCCATCCGGAGCGCCACCACCCTGCCCAGCAGGCCGATGACCACGGCGGCCAGGGCAGGTGAAAAGCGCTGGCCGATGCCCAGGTTCTCTGCCCCGATCAAAACCAGATAACCCACCACACCCACGGCCGCCGTCGGCAGCAGCAGGGTCCAGCTGGTCTGTTCGGTGATGCCAATCATCAGCACCGCGATGGCGATCAAAATGATCACCACCCACAAGGGATACGCCGGAGGGAATGTTTTGGTGACATCGATCGGCTCCATGCCCGTCATCGCCACGACCACAAATCCCACTGCGATGCCGGCGACCAGCGCGCCGAAGGTCAGCATGGTGGAGAGGAAGCGGCCGGCCGCCGTGACCGGGAAGCCGTTGATGGCATCCTGGACCGAGGAGACCAGCCGCCCTGTCGGCAGGAGAAGCAGGATGCCGCCGACCACCACGATCTCCGGGGCGATCTGGATCCCCGCCAAGCCGCCGAACCGCCAGAGCAGCAGCGCAATGAAGGTGACCAGGAACGAACATGAGGCCGTGATGAAGAAGTCCGGAGTGCGCCAGCGGCCCAGCTGCCGCGCCAGCAGGCTGACCAGCAGGTTCGACACGAAGGCCACGGCAGAGGCGCCCGGCCCGCCGCCCAGGACACCGACAAAGACGGCAGAGAAGATCCCGAACGCCACTGTGACCATCCAGCGCGGGAAGGGCTTGGCGCTGCGGGTGATCTCCTCCAGCCGGCGCACGGCCTCCTCGCGGCCCACACCGCCGGCCACGATTTCGGTGACCAGCTGGTGGACCAGGGAGAGCCCGGCGTAGTTATTGGTCCAGGACCGCACGACGCGCAGCAACGAGATCGGCGTCTGGTCCTTGGGCGCGTAGTTGATCGCCACCGACTGGTTGGTGATGTCCACCTCGATGTGCTTGAGGCCCAGCGCCGCTGTAATGGCAATGATGCTGGTTTCCACTTCCAGGGCGCCGGCACCGTACCGGAACATGGACTCGGCCAGGTGCAGCGCGAAGTCGATGGTCTTGCGGGCCGAGGTGTCCACGCCGCCCACCTGGATCATGGGGTTGGCGTATGGGCTGCCCGCAAGCCGGTCCACGATGCTCATCGGTGCGGTGGGCGGGTTCTCCCCTTGGACCAGGCGGCGCAGCATCCGCTTGGCCGCGGCGTTCTGCCGCACTTGCGTGGCCGACATTGGCTCGGTCTTGGGCAGTCCGTCGGTGTGCGGCCGGCGGCGGCCGTCAGGTTCCTTGGTCATTCCGGCGTCCTCAGTTTCCGTGGCAGCCGGTTTAGTAGAACTGCTGGCCCGTGCGGCGGGTGTAGAGCTGGCGGGCAACGCGCTCCCCCGCGGCCGTCCAGGCCTTGTACTTCAGCGGGCTCAGCACCTGGTCGTAGCAGCCGACAAAATCGGTCACGGTCTTGCTGAAGCTGGTCTTGAACAGGCCCAGGCCGTGGAACGGATTGGACGTGTCCTTGAGCTGGTCGCTCGGCGGCGTGCCGCAGAAATCGTATTCGGTGCAGCCGATTTCCTTGAGCTGGTTGATGGCCGTCCATTGCACCAGGTGGGAGTCGCCGTACTGGCCGCGCTTCTGCAGCGAGCCGCCGTCCTTGTACGTGCCCTTGCGGCCGTAGTTGATGACGAAGGCACCCACGGAAGGCACCCCGTTCTCGTAGACGAACAGCAGCCGGCCCTGGCCCCTGTTGATGAAGTTGGTCCAGAACTGGCGGTAGTACTCGTATTCGCGGACGCGGACCTGGGACTTGGCTTCCACGGTGTTGGTCATCAGCGCGTACATGGCGCGGAAGTTCTCTTCGGTGGGCTCCACGTTGCGCACCTCCACCCCTTCGCGGATGGCGCGGCGGACGGCGTTGCGGCCGCGCGAGTGCAGGTTGCGCAGCAACTGGTTCTCTTCCGGGGAGATGTCCAGCAGCGCCGTCGAGTCGTTGGGCTGCAGGTTGTGGGTCTTGACCAGGCCGGCGCTTTCGATCACGCTTCTGGCGGCCTCGGAGCGCACAATGTCCGGCTCGATCTTGATGGCGAAGACTCCCAGCCGGGCGCGCTTCACGAACTCGGCGTTGGCCGCGGCGATGCCCGGGATGTCCTCGACGGAGGCCACATCCGGGCCCTTGATCAGGTACCAGAGCTTGCCCAGCAGGGGGAAGGACTTCTCCAGGGCGAGGTTGTAGCTCGTGTAATCTGCCGTCTCGTACACGAGGTGAAGGGGTTTCCAGCCGAAGTGCTGCTTGACCTCGGCAAACGCCTCCGATTGCAGGAGATTGCCGCCGTTGGGATTCGCGGTGACGTGGGCATCCCAGTTGGCGATCTCTTCGGCAGAGGCAAAGCGGGCAGTGAATTCACGCAAGGGTGCGGTATCCAATCATTGCGGTACGAGCGTCGGCGGCATGCGGACATGCAGGTTCAAGTCTATCCGCCAAGGCCCGTGCTCCAGCCCGGCGGCCCCGCCCCATGGTCCCGCCCGGAACGGAGCCGCTACGCTGGAAGCATGCCGCCTGACCAACAATCACCAGCCGCAGGAACCGAACACCAGGGACACCCGGCACCGATGCGCGCCATGGGCCCGCAGGTGCTGGGACTGCTGGTCTTTCTCGCGGCCTCCGCCCTGGTTGCGGGGCTTGGCGGGCTTGCCACCGCCACCAACGTCAACGGCTGGTATGCCACCGCGGACAAGGCTCCGTGGTCGCCGCCGAACTGGGTGTTCGGACCGGTCTGGACGCTCCTCTACACCGCAATGGCCGTGGCCGCCTGGCTGGTCTGGCGCCGCCGGGGCGAGGAGACCCGGCGCGCCCTGACGGCCTATGCCGTCCAGCTGGTATTGAACCTGCTGTGGACCCCGGTCTTCTTCGGCCTGTACCCGGTGCTTGGCACGCCCGCGCTGTGGATCGCCTTCGGCATCATCGTGGCGCTGGCGGTGGCCGTGGCCGTCACCATTCTCTACTTCGGACCGATCAGCCGCACGGCGGGGCTCCTGCTGCTGCCCTATCTCGCCTGGGTAGTGTTCGCCTCGTCGCTCAACCTCTGGGCAGCGCTGAACAACTGACCGCTGAACCACTGACCGCTGAACAACAACCGACTCAGCACTCCACCACGTTCACGGCGAGGCCGCCCATCGCGGTCTCCTTGTACTTGGAGCTCATGTCCCGGCCGGTCTCCCGCATCGTCACGATGACCTCGTCGAGGGAGACCCGGTGCGTGCCGTCGCCCCACAGCGCCATTTTGGCGGCGTTGATTGCCTTCGCTGCGGCGATGGCGTTGCGTTCGATGCAGGGGATCTGCACGAGCCCGCCGATCGGGTCACAGGTCAGGCCGAGGTTGTGTTCCATCGCGATTTCCGCGGCGTTTTCCACCTGCTGCGGTGTGCCGCCCATGACTTCGGCCAGGCCGGCGGCGGCCATGGACGACGCCGAGCCCACCTCGCCCTGGCAGCCGACCTCGGCGCCGGAGATCGAGGCCTGCTCCTTGTAGAGCACCCCGATGGCGGCGGCGGTCAGCAGGAACTTGACCACGACGTCGTCGCGGTCCGCCTGGGTGGCCTTGTCCATTCCGGGGGCGAAGTGCAGGGCGTAGTAGAGAACAGCGGGGATGATGCCGGCGGCACCGTTCGTGGGGGCGGTGACCACCCGGCCACCCGAGGCGTTTTCCTCGTTCACGGCGAGGGCGATCAAGTTGACCCACTCCTGCCAGTACTTCGGGTCCCGGAAGTCCGGATCGTGGTCACGGCCTTCCTTCATGAGGCGTTCGTGCCAGTCAGGCGCACGACGGCGGACCTTGAGTCCGCCGGGCAGCAGCCCTTCGCGCTTGAGGCTGACCTCGACGCAGCCTTCCATCACGGAGTAGATGTGCAGCAGGCCTTCGCGGATCTCTTCTTCCGTGCGGGAGGCCCGCTCGTTGACGAACATGATCTCGCCGATCGAGAGGCCCTTGGACTGGCAGCGGCCCAGCAGCTCCGCGGCGGTGCGGAAGGGCAGGGGCAATTCCTTCTTGGATTCGTCGAGCTCCTTGAGCGCGGCGTCCTCCTCGCCTTCGCGCACGATGAAGCCGCCGCCCACGGAAAAGAACGTGGCGGAGTGCAGGACTTCGCCGTCGGCGTCTGAGACGGTGAACGTCATGCCGTTGGTGTGCCGCGGGAGGATGGTCAGGGGGCGCAGGATCATGTCCTTCACGCCATAGGGAAGCTGGACGGAACCTGCCAGCTGCAGTTTCCCGGTCTCAGCAATCGCGGCGAGCCGCTCCTCCACTTCCTCGGGGAGGATCAACTCGGGGTGGAATCCTTCCAGGCCGAGCAGGATGGCGGTCATGGTGCCGTGTCCGTGGCCGGTGGCGGCGAGGGATCCGTAGAGGTCCACGCGCAGCCCTGCCACCCGGTCCAGCACCCCGGAAGTTTTGAGTTCTTCGGCGAACACCGCGGCAGCCCGCATGGGGCCCACCGTGTGTGAACTGGACGGTCCTATTCCGATGGAAAAAAGGTCGAAGACTCCAACGGCCATTGTCGGTTCCTAACTGGCTTTAAACTGTGGCCCGGCAGAGGGTCCTGCCGGAAGGCGGCGTGGCCGCCGGTTGGCGGCAGTGCCGCCGGATGCACGACGCCGGGCGGCAGCTTGTGGCGGCGGCCCGGCGTCGTGATCTGTACTGCTACTACTTCTGTAATACGTCCCTTAGGCGAGGTTAGCAACCGAGGGGTAGAGCGGGTGGGCGGCGGCGAGGGCCTCCACCCGGGAGCGCAGACCGGACAGGTCGGCGCCGGCGTCGGCGATCAGCGCCTCAGCGATGATATCCGCAACCTCCGCGAACGCCGCCTCGCCGAAACCGCGGGTGGCCAGCGCGGGGGTGCCGATCCGCAGGCCGGAGGTGACCATCGGCGGGCGCGGGTCGAACGGGACGGCGTTGCGGTTGACCGTGATGTCGATTTCCGCGAGGCGGTCCTCGGCCTCCTGCCCGTTCAGCTCGCAGTTGCGCAGGTCCACGAGGACCAGGTGGACGTCGGTGCCGCCGGAGATCACGTTGATCCCCTTGGCGGTGACGTCCGGCTGGACCAGGCGCTCGGCGAGGATCCGGGCGCCGGCCAGGACACGCTCCTGGCGCTCCTTGAATTCG
The DNA here is from genome assembly GCA_035466775.1 of Arthrobacter sp. Taxonomy (GTDB): domain Bacteria; phylum Actinomycetota; class Actinomycetes; order Actinomycetales; family Micrococcaceae; genus Arthrobacter. The sequence continues at coordinate 13,327 of DATIUQ010000287.1, read as the reverse complement.
GGCGAGGCTGCGATCTTGAAGGCCACGGCCTTGCCGGCGATGACATGCTCCAGCGGTCCGCCCTGCTGGCCGGGGAACACTGCCGAGTTGATCTTCTTGGCGATGTCGGCGTCGTTGGAGAGGATGATGCCGCCGCGCGGACCGGCGAGGGTCTTGTGCGTCGTGGAGGTGGTGACGTGGGCGTGCGGCACCGGCGAGGGGTGCAGCCCGGCGGCTACGAGTCCGGCGAAGTGCGCCATGTCAACCATCAGGTAAGCCCCGACAGAGTCGGCGATCCGGCGGAACTCGGCGAAGTCCAGCTGCCGGGCGTACGCGGACCAGCCGGCAACGATCAGCTGGGGCTTGTGCTCCTGGGCCAGGCGCTCCACCTCGGCCATGTCGATCCGGTGGTCTTCTTCGCGGACCTGGTACGGGATGACGTTGTACAGGCGGCCGGAGAAGTTGATCTTCATGCCGTGCGTGAGGTGGCCGCCGTGGGCCAGGTTCAGGCCCATGATGGTGTCGCCCGGACGGATCAGGGCGTGCATCACGGAGGCGTTGGCCTGCGCGCCGGAGTGCGGCTGGACGTTGGCGTACTCGGCGCCGAACAGGGCCTTGACCCGGTCGATGGCGAGCTGTTCGATCACGTCAACGTGCTCGCAGCCGCCGTAGTAGCGCTTGCCCGGGTAGCCCTCGGCGTACTTGTTCGTCAGCACGGAGCCCTGCGCCTGCATGACGGCCTTGGCGGTGTGGTTCTCCGAGGCGATCATCTCCAGGCCATCGCGCTGGCGGGTCAGCTCGGCGTCGATCTTCGCGGCGATCTCCGGATCCAGTGCGGACAGTTCGGCGTCCAGGCTCGGGGAGACGACCTGCTCGAACGTTGTTACTTGCGCGCTCACAGTTCGCCGCCGTTCTTTGACGCGTACTCCTGCGCGGACAGCAGCGGGCCGTCCGATTCGGCGGCGACTTTGAAGAGCCAGCCGGCGCCGTACGGATCGCTGTTGATCAGCGAGGGATCGTCGACGACGGCGGGGTTGGTCTCGGTAACCTCGCCCGTGACGGGGGCGTACAGGTCCGAGACGGACTTGGTCGACTCGACCTCGCCGCAGGTCTCCCCCGCGGTCACCGTGGCGCCCACCTCGGGCAGGTCCACGTAGACGATGTCGCCGAGGGCATCGGTGGCGACAGCGGAGATGCCGATGGAAACAACGTTCCCGGCCTCCCGCGCAACCCACTCGTGCTCGTCGGAGTACTGCAGTTCAGGGGCAACTTTTGCCATTTGTTTTTCCTAAGTCTCGGAGTGGTCTTGGTGCTAAATCTATTGTTGCGGGGTTACGGGCTGACCGTGGCTGGGTTACGCGGCGGGGTTCGCCATCCTCCGCGTGCTCGGTCGCGAAGGCGCCCGCTGGGCGGACGCGACGCTCCCTTAGACGCACGCTTCCGGATGCCGCGCCCCCGCCGCTAATATCCAGTTCAGTTTTCGGGGCCAAAAGTTTCGGACGGTCTGCCAGTTCCGGAAAGAACCGTGGCCGTTCGATATTTTCTAGGGCCGACCCTCGGTAGGCGGTTCATCCTCCAGCACTTTGGGCTTTCGAAGGCGCCTCCCAAGGTGATTGGAGCGGGAGGTGAGGTGACCTTGAGGGGCCGGCCGGGCTGGGTTTTCGAAAACGAGCGAGCACGCGTGAAAACCCAGACGGACGGTCCCGGAGCCAGCCACGGCCCCGGACCGGCTCGGGCTACTTTTGGCGCTTGTAGAAAGGCAGTGCGACAACTTCGAAGGGCTCGGCCTTGCCGCGCAGGTCGATGTCCAGGGCGGTGCCGGGTTCGGTGAACTCGACGTCGACGTAGGCCATCGCGACCGGGTAGCCCAGGGTCGGGCTGGGCTGGCCGGAGGTGACTTCGCCGACGGTGTTGCCGTCCTTGAGGACCGGGTAGTGGCCGCGGCCGGCACGGCGGCCGAGGCCCTTGAGGCCGACCAGCTTGCGGCCCGTGGTGGCCCCGGCGCCGGCTTCCTTCTTGGCGGCCAGGGCGGCCTTGCCGACGAAGTCGCCTTCCTTGGACAGCGCCACGATCGGGCCCAGCCCGGCGGCGTAAGGGTCGCCGTCGAGGGAGAGCTCGTTGCCGTACAGCGGCATGCCCGCCTCGAGGCGGAGCGAGTCGCGGGAGGCGAGACCGGCGGCGGTCAGTTCGCCGTCTTCGGCGATGGCGACGAGCGCCTGCCAGAGGGCGGCGGCGTCGTCGTTGGACACGAAGATCTCGAAGCCGTCTTCACCGGTGTAGCCGGTGCGGGCGAGCAGGAGTTCCTGGCTGGCGCCGCCGAACATGAACGGGACGTCGACGGCGGCGTAGTACTTCAGCCCGGTGACGAGCTCGTGCTGCGCGGCAGGAACCAGGCGGAGGAGGATCTCCTCGGCCTTGGGGCCCTGCACGGCGATCAGCGAGGTCTCGGCGGACGCATCCTCGACGGCGACGTCGAAGCCTTCAGCCCGCTCGGCCAGGGCCGCGGCCACGACCTTGGCGTTGCCCGCGTTGGGGACCACAAGGAACTTCTGGTCACCACGCCGGTAGGTGATGAGGTCGTCGATGATGCCGCCGTCCTCGTTGCAGATCAGCGAGTACTTGGCCTTGCCGACCGCCATCGCGGAGATCTTGCCGACCAGGGCGTAGTCCAGGAAGGCTGCGGCGTCCGGGCCGGTGACCCAGACTTCGCCCATGTGGGAGAGGTCGAAGAGCCCCGCGGACTTGCGGACGGCGTGGTGCTCGGCGAGTTCGGAGCTGTACTTGAGCGGCATCTGCCAGCCGCCGAAGTCCGTGAAGGAGGCGCCGAGCTTCTTGTGCTCTTCGTAAAGGGCCGTGTAGTTCTCAGTCATCGTTCGCTGTCCTTAGTTCGCGGAGTCGGAGTTGGCGGAGTCGTCGGAGTGGTCCTCGAAGGCTTCGAGGGGAGGGCAGGAGCAGATCAGGTTGCGGTCGCCCGCGGCGCCGTCGATCCGGCCGACGGGCGGGAAGTACTTGTCCTGCTTGAGCGTGTGGACCGGGAAGACGGCCTGTTCGCGCGGGTATTCGCGGGCCCAGTCGGTGCTGATGACAGCAGCGGCGGTGTGCGGGGAGTTGCGCAGCGGGCTGTGCTCCACGCTGAAATCACCGTGGGCCACCTGGTCGATCTCGGCGCGGATGGCGATCATCGCCGTGATGAACCGGTCGATCTCGCCGAGGTCCTCGGACTCCGTGGGTTCGACCATCAAGGTGCCGGCCACCGGGAACGCGAGGGTGGGGGCGTGGAAGCCGTAGTCGATCAGGCGCTTGGCGACGTCCTCGGCGGTGACGCCGGTCTTGGCCGTGAGTTCGCGCAGGTCCAGGATGCACTCGTGGGCCACGAGTCCGCCCTCGCCGGTGTAGAGCACCGGGAAGAAGTCGTTCAGGCGGGCCGCGATGTAGTTGGCCGCGAGCAGCGCGGACTTGGTGGCCTCGGTCAGGCCCTGGCCGCCCATGAGCTTCACGTACGCCCAGGAGATCGGCAGCACACCGGCCGAGCCGTAGCGGGAGGCGGAGATCGGCGTGCCGCTTTCGCCGTTGGCCGGATCCGCCGCGTTGCCCGGCATGAACGGTGCCAGGTGGCCCTTGGCCGCGACCGGGCCGACGCCCGGTCCGCCGCCGCCGTGCGGGATGCAGAAGGTCTTGTGCAGGTTCAGGTGCGAGACGTCGCCGCCGAACAGGCCGGGCTGGGCCAGCCCGACGAGGGCGTTGAGGTTGGCGCCGTCGATGTAGACCTGGCCGCCGGCTGCGTGGATGGCGTCGCAGACCTCGCGGACGTCGGCGTCGTACACGCCGTGGGTGGACGGGTAGGTGATCATGATGCAGGACAAGGCGTCCTGGTGCAGCTCAATCTTGGCCCGCAGGTCCGCGTGGTCGATCGTGCCGTCCGTGGCGGTGGCGACGACGACGACCTTCATGCCGGCGAGCACGGCGGACGCCGCATTGGTACCGTGCGCGGAGGCCGGGATGAGGCAGACGTTGCGCTGCTCGTCGCCCCGGGAGAGGTGGTAGCCGCGGATGGCCAGCAGGCCGGCGAGCTCGCCCTGGGATCCGGCGTTGGGCTGGATGGAGACCTGGTCGTAGCCGGTGATCTCGGTGAGCTGGGCTTCAAGGTCCTCGATCAGTTCGCGCCAGCCGGCGGTCTGGGATTCCGGAGCGAAGGGGTGGATGGAGGCGAACTCCGGCCAGGAGATGGCTTCCATCTCGGCCGTGGCGTTCAGCTTCATGGTGCAGGAGCCCAGCGGGATCATGGTGCGGTCCAGCGCAAGGTCACGGTCCGAAAGCTTCCTGATGTAGCGCAGCAGCTGGGTTTCGGAACGGTGCGTGTTGAACACCGGGTGCTGCAGGTACGCGGAGGAACGCACGACGGCGGCGTCCAGCGCGAATTCTCCCTCGCCGTCCGCGGCGGCCGGGACGCCGAAGGCCTTCAGCACCCCGGCGGCAATTTCTGATGTTGTCGTTTCATCGGCGGAGAAGCCCACCGTGTCCGCGTCGATGAGGCGCAGGTTGATGCCCGTGGCTTCGGCGGCAGCGACGATCCCGGCAGCGTTGCCCGGCACGGAGACGGTGACGGTGTCGAAGAAACTGGTGTGCAGCACGTCCAAACCGGCGGCCTTGAGGGACGCGGCCAGCATCTTCGCGTGGGAGTGTGCTGACTGGGCGATCGCCTTCAGGCCCTCCGGGCCGTGGTACACGGCGTACATCGAAGCCACGATGGCCAGCAACGCCTGGGCGGTGCAGATGTTGGACGTGGCCTTCTCGCGGCGGATGTGCTGCTCGCGGGTCTGGAGTGCCAGGCGGTAGGCGGGAACGCCGGCGTTGTCCTTCGAGACACCGACGAGGCGGCCCGGCATGGAGCGTTCGAGGCCCTTCTGCACAGCCATGTAGGCCGCGTGCGGGCCGCCGTAGAACAGCGGGACGCCGAAGCGCTGGGCGGAGCCCACGGCGATGTCCGCGCCCTGCTCGCCGGGAGGCGTGATGAGGGTGAGGGCCAGGAGGTCGGCGGCCACGGTCACCAGCGCGCCGCGGCTCTTGGCGTCGGCAATCACTGCGGCGTGGTCAAAGACGCGGCCGGAAGCGCCCGGCTGCTGGAGCACCACACCATTGATGGCGCCGTCGGGAAGTCCGTTGGAAAGGTCGGCCACTTCCACCTCGAAGCCCAGTGCCTCTGCCCGTCCCCTCACGATGGCAATGGTCTGCGGCAGGCAGTCGGCATCCAGCACAGTCTTGCCGTCCCGGGCATCTGCGTTCTTATTGGCCCGCCGCATCATCAGCACGGCCTCGGCCACGGCCGTTGCTTCGTCCAGCAGGGAGGCATTGGCGATGGGCAGGCCCACCAGGTCCTGCACCATGGTCTGGAAGTTCAGCAGCGCCTCGAGCCGGCCCTGGGAAATCTCCGGCTGGTAAGGGGTGTAGGCGGTGTACCACGCCGGGCCCTCGAGGATGTTGCGGCGGATCACCGGCGGCGTGACGGTGTCGTAGTAGCCCTGGCCGATCATCTGCACGGCGGTCTTGTTCTTGGCGGCCAGCCGGCGGAGCTCAGTGAGGGCCTCCACCTCGCTCAACGCACCTGCCAGTTCCAGCGCAGAGTCCTGCCGGATGTCCTTGGGGACGGCGGTATCAACCAGCGCGTCCACGGTGTCGTAGCCCACGGCCTGGAGCATGGTTTCGACGTCGGCCTTGCGCCTTGCGCCGATGTGCCGGTCAACAAAGGTGGCGGCAGAAGCGGGTTCGGCAGTTGCCGGGGTGGCAGTGGCCGGAACGGCGGAGGCCGGAGATACAGTCACGAGGAACTCCATAACTAAGGCGGCGCAGGATACGCCACATCGATTCGGGTCCTCCCCGCTCTGTATCTGTACCTGAGAGTTTCCGCGTTGCCTGAACACGCGGGCACCGCTTGCACCGTCGGTGAGCACGTCAGTCAAGGGATCCGGGGAGCGGACCTCAAAGCGGACGGCGTGCTGCTTTCCAGAGGTGCCTCGCCGCGGCGGTACATGGGCCTGTGAGATTCCTGGGGAGGTATTGCTCCTACGGCGCCTGCTTGTACCTTCTGGCAGAACTCTCCCGCCGCAGATCAAAGGCTATTCATTTGGGTTGTCTTTGGCGCACGGGTAACGGCCCGCACACAGCACAATTCTCCTATGCCGCGGGCCCGGGGGCAAATGTCAGCTAGCCCCGTAGCCGCTCCACGGCTGACAGGAGTTCCGCCACGTCCGCCTGCCTGCTCCCCGCCTTCCCGGACGGCCCGCTTTCCCACATGGCGTTGAAGTACAGCCCGTCCCCCATGTACAGCACTGCCTTTGCCATGGGCGTGCCCACGTCCTGCCCGATAAGCTCCAGCCATTGCTGCTGGATGGCGGCGAAGCGGCGGCGGGCTTCCTCGTGGGCCACCTCCGCCAGCCGCGTCACGGCCACAAAGGAGCGGTCCATCGGAGTATCGGACCACAGCGACGACTTGATGAAGTATGCCGCCGCCCCCTCCGGTGCGGAGGCCATGGCGGCGAGGTCCTCCCCTGCCAGGCGGTCCAGCCGTTCAAGGGTGGCGGCGATCAGCGCTTCCTTGTTGGGGAAGTGGTACAGGAGGCCCCCCTTGGAGACGCCCGCGCGCTTGGCCACCGCGTCCAGGGTGGCAGCCCGCTCCCCCACGTCGATCAGGAGTTCTTCGAAGGCATCCAGGACGGCATCTCGCGCAACGGGTTTTCTGGCCATGGTTCCCATCATGCATGGTCACGAACCTGTTTTTTAACTGTACCGTCCAGACGGTATAGTTAAAGCATGATCATGCCCGCCGCCTCCCAACAGAGCACCATCCGCCCGGCTCCAACCGCATTGCCCGCGCCAGGCCTGCCCGGGGGCAGCTGGCGCGACTGGCTGGCGCTGGGCCTGCTGATGTTCCCGGTCCTGCTGGTAGCCGTGGACAACACAGCCCTGACCTTCGCCCTGCCTGCCATTGCCGCCGCCCTCCGCACCTCGGGGGTAGAACTGCTGTGGATTGTGGACGCCTACCCGCTGGTGCTGGCCGGGCTGCTGGTTGCCATGGGAAGCCTGGGCGACAGGATCGGCCGGCGCCGCCTGCTGGTCATCGGCAGCATCGGCTTTGCCGCAGTCTCGGCAGCAACCGCTTTTGCCCCCAGCGCCGGATGGCTCATCGCAGGCAGGGCTTTCCTTGGCTTCTTCGGCGCCATGCTGATGCCCGCCACGCTGTCCCTGATCCGCAACATCTTCCCGGACCCCAACCGGCGGAGGTTGGCCATCGCCATCTGGGCCGCCGGATTCTCGGGCGGCGCCGCACTGGGGCCCATCCTTGGCGGGTGGCTGGTGGAACAGTTCTGGTGGGGAGCCGTACTCCTGGTGGCAGTGCCCATCATGCTGCCGCTCCTGGCCCTGGGCCCGGCCTTCATCCCGGAGTCCAGGGACCCGTCACCGGGGAAGGTGGACGTGCCCAGCATCCTGCTCTCCCTGTTCACCATGGTTCCCATGGTTTACGGGATCAAGGACCTGGCCACCGAAGGCCCGGGTGCCACAGCCCTCGGAACCATGGCGCTCGGCCTGGCAATGGGCGCGGCCTTCGTACGCAGGCAGCAGCGGCTGCACAGTCCACTGCTGGACCTGTCCCTGTTCCGGAACAGGGTGTTCAGCATGGCCATCACTGCCAATATCCTGGCCCTGTTTTCATTCAACGGCTTTATCCTCTTCCTCGCCCAGCACCTCCAGCTCATTGAAGGCATGTCCCCCTCGGCTGCCGGAATGGCCATGGTCCCGGCACTGGTGGCCACCATGGTGTCGGGCCTTGCCGTGGTGCCGGCGGTGAGGAAAGTACGGCCGGGCTTCGTGGTGGCGGCAGGACTCGCCATGAGCGCCGCCGGCTACAGCATGGTGGCTTTCGGAAGCACCGGGGGCGGGCCCGCGCTGCTACTCGGCGCGCTGCTGGTCCTTGCACTGGGCGTGGGGACGGCAGAGACCATCTCCAACGATCTCATCCTGGGAAGCGTGCCGCCGGAAAAGTCCGGGGCGGCGGCAGCGATTTCCGAGACGGGGTACGAAATTGGCGCCGTTTTGGGAACCGCCGTGCTGGGTTCCATCCTCACGGCTTCCTACCAGCACAACCTGCGGCTTCCGGCCGGCCTGGCAGATACCGCCCCCGCCCAAAGCACCGCGCACGCCCGAGAGACCCTCGCTGGAGCCATGGAACTGGCGGCCGGCCTGCCGGGCCCCATGGCCAGCACCCTCCGGCAGGCCGCCGGCTCGGCCTTCGAGTCAGGGGTGCACGTCACCGCAGCGATTGGACTGGTACTGATGGCGACGGCGGCAGTCCTCGCCGCCGTCGTACTCCGGAAGGTGCCCAAGGCAGCCAGCTGAAGGCCGCAAGGCGTGCCCCCGCCGGTGACAGCAAAGCGCCCGCAGCCGGAGCGTGTGGCTCCGGCCGCGGGCGCCAGGCAGGCCGCTTCGCCGCGGGTGCTGCTACTTGGAGTCCGGCGCCGTAACGCTCGCGGTGGGCTTCATGGTTTCAGCATTGACCATCCAGGCGAACTGCTCCAGCTTGGCGATGAACTCGTGCAGCAGGTCCGCGGTGGTGGGATCCTCTTCATCCACCTCATCGTGAACCTTGCGCATGGTGCCAACGGCAGCCTCAAGGGCAGCCACGATCCGCTCGATCGCATCCTTGGTGCTGATCAGGCCGTCAGGGAACTGGGCCAGGCTAGTGGACCCGGCCACGGTGGAGCTGCGGCCGTCAGGCAGGGCGTGGAGGGCCCGCATCCGCTCGGCGGTGTCGTCGGCGAACTGGCGGGCAGCGTCAACGATCTCATCCAGCTGCAGGTGGAGGTCGCGGAAGTTGGTTCCCACAATGTTCCAGTGTGCCTGCTTGCCCTGGATATGCAGTTCAATCAGGTCGGCGAGCACGGCCTGCAGGTTGTTGGTCAGTGTCGGTGAAGCTTTCATGCATCCTCCTCAATTGGTCCAGTAAGCCCGACGCTACCAGCACCAGCCGGCACGGCCGAGGGCTCGCAGGGAATTTCTCAGTGAGCTTACTAAATCGCTCACAACCGAAACAAAAGAACGCCGTTCATTATTTTCCTTGCTTCCTGAGGCGCTCCCCTCCATACTAAATGAACGCCATTCATATAGTGACCGTCGTCTCAACTTCTCCAGAAAGTGGTGCCATGACCGAGACCATCCGCACCAGCACATCCGCCTACGGCTCCGGGAGGCCCTCACCGGCAGCCGCCGGCACGAGCCCCAAAGGACTGAAGGGCGGGCAGCTGGGACTCCTCGCCGTCGTCGTCCTGGGCATTTCCACCATCGCCCCCGCCTATACCTTGACCAGCGCCCTTGGCCCCACGGTCAACGAAGCCGGGCTCCAGCTGCCCGTCATCTTCCTGATCGGTTTCATCCCCATGATCCTGGTCTCCCTTGCCTACCGGGAACTCAACGCCGATTCCCCGGACAGCGGCACCACCTTCACTTGGGTCACCAAGGCCTTCGGCCCGTGGGTTGGCTGGATGGGCGGGTGGGGCCTGCTGGCGGCCAACATCATTGTGCTCTCCAACCTCGCGGGAGTCGCCGTCGACTTCTTTTACCTTTTCCTTTCCCAGCTGACGGGCTCGCCGGAGCTCGCCGACCTGGCGGCAAACAAGGCCCTGAACGTGCTGACCTGCTTTGTGTTCGTGGCCCTGGCCGTCTGGGTCAGCTACCGCGGCTTGCACACCACCAAGCTGGTCCAGTACAGCCTGGTGGGATTCCAGCTGCTTGTCCTGGGCCTCTTTGTAGGCATGGCCTTCGCCAACTGGTCCGCCTCTGACACTGCCATCCCGTTCAGCTGGGAGTGGTTCGACGTCACCAGGATCGAGACCTTCGGGCAGATCGCCGCAGGCATCTCACTGTCCATCTTTGTCTACTGGGGCTGGGACGTCTGCCTGACCGTCAATGAGGAAACCTCCAACGGCAAGAGGACGGCAGGACTGGCCGGAACCCTGACCGCCGTGATCGTCCTGGCGATCTACCTGACGGTGAGCATCGCCACCATGATGTTCGCCGGCGTAGGTGATACCGGCAACGGCCTGAACAACACCGAGATCCACGAAAACATCTTCACGGCACTGGCCTCCCCCATCATGGGTCCGTTCGCCATCCTTATGTCCATGGCAGTGCTGTCCAGCTCTGCCGCGTCCCTGCAGTCCACGTTCATGTCGCCGTCCCGCAGCCTGCTGGCCATGGGGTACTACGGCGCGCTTCCGGAGCCGTTCAGCCGGGTCAGCAGGAAGTTTGCGACGCCGGGCTTCGCCACGGTTGCCGCCGGCATCATGTCCGCGGGCTTCTACGCCGTGATGCACGTGGTCAGCGAGAATGTCCTCAATGACACCATCCTGGCGCTCGGGCTGATGATCTGCTTCTACTACGGCCTCACTGCCCTGGCCTGCGCCTGGTACTTCCGCCACAGCCTGTTCAACAGCATGCGCCATTTCCTCCTCCGCCTGGTATGCCCGGTGCTGGGCGGCGTGGGACTGTTCGTAGTGTTCCTGCAGACCGCCGTGGACAGCTGGGCGCCGGAGTTCGGCAGCGGCTCGGAGGTGTTCGGGGTGGGCCTGGTCTTTGTCCTGGGCGTCGGCATCCTGGCGTCCGGTGCCGTCGTCATGCTCATCATGGCCAGGGTCCGCCCCGGCTTCTTCCGCGGCGAGACCCTTAAGCGGGATACCCCCGCGCTGGTGGTCCCGGAGTAAAGGCGCGGAGGCTTCCGGAGGCCGTCACCGCCGGCGAAGGAAGGTGCCGTTCCCCTGGAAACCGGGGGAACGGCACCTTCGGTGCTGGTTGGCTGACTGTCACCAGTAGTGCGCCACGTCAACCACCAGGCGCGACCCGGAGCCCGGCCCGTCCAGGGTGAAGACCCGGAACGGCAGGCGGGCCCGTACGCCCAGCCCGATGCTGGTGTAGCCCTCATAGCTGCCGGCAAAGACCACCTGGCGGAAAGTCTGGTAGCGGGCAACGTTTGAGAGCTCAGCCTGGTTCGGCGGGTTGTACGTGGAGTTGTAGTCCTCGTCGTAGGCGGGCGAGTTCACCGTCACCTGCAGGCGCGCGTTCCCCCGGACGGGGATGGCAAAGCCGGACCCGTCCTGGACTATCTGTGGAACGTACCGCACGGTATAACCCGCAACGGCGCCGTTGAGGTCCACCACCATCCTGTCGAAGCAGTAGTGCTGCCCGGTCCGGACGTTGGTGACGGTGGCGGTGCTCATGCTTTGGTCGGCCTTGGCCAAAGACCCCCATACGAGCCCGCAGTAGGAGGTGGAAGCGGAGGCGGGACCCGGAACCACGATTCCCAGCCCGGCCGCCAGGAGGATGGCAGCCAGCCAGGTGTAGAACTTTTTCATTTTGGAGCCACCCATGTGTGGAGCGAATGGATAGCTCAAGAGTAGGAGCGTTTACGGCGCGAAACGAGGTTTGTTGCCGCTTCGCCACGCAACCGTTAACCCGCGGCGCCCTTCATCACGCCCCTGTATAGCGAGAGCCGAAACAGGGCTCCCGCCGGCCCGTTTGGAACCCGTTCCGTGTTGTTTCGGCATTGTTCCGGCACCTTGCCGTTACCGGGATAACGACGGCGGCAGGAGACAAGAAGCGCCGGTCACCCGAGGGGGGTGGCCGGCGCCGGGCAATCCGGAAGAAGGGTCAGCCTTCGCAGTCGCGGCAGTACTTCAGGCCGTCCTTTTCCCGGGCAACCTGCGAGCGGTGGCGGACCAGGAAGCACGACGAGCAGGTGAACTCATCGGACTGCTCGGGAACAACAATGACCGTCAGTTCCTCGTTGGAAAGATCCGCACCCGGCAGGTCAATGCCCTCGGCAGTGTCGTTCTCGTCGACATCGATAACCGCTGTCTGCGCGTTGCCGCTCCGCGACGCCTGGAGGGCCTCAAGAGAGTCGGCGGGCGACTCTTCTTCCTGCTTGCGTGGAGCATCGTAATCGGTAGCCATAGCCTGTTCACTTTCGTTGCTGCGCAGCGCCATTCAGGCACCTCAGTGCAGCAGTTTAGGGCATTATCGCCCTACTGGCGCAATAGTGTGGCTAAGCAGACATTCCGCCGCTTCCACCCGCTGTTCCTGCATGCTCGGACCGGGCCTGGTCGGCGCCCAGGGACACTCCACTCAAGGCCGGAAGCCAGCCCCACCGGCTGGCGTCGGCCATGGCGCCGGCGGCATTGGACTCGGATTCGTAGGTGAACGTATCCAGCAGCCAGTCGCGGAGCCGGATGAGCAGGGTGTCCGTCATGCAATGAAACCTACGCAGCGATTGTTGTGGCCACGTTTCGCGGCGGTCTCCCCCGGATTAAATCAGCTGCCGGCCCGGTCTCCGGGCGGACTTTTCAGGCGGGCGGCGCCGTGCTGCTGCGCAGGACGAGTTCCGGCTCCACCACGAGTGTCCGGGGTCCTTCCGTGCCGTCGAACGCCGTGAACATCATCTGCATGCACCGCCGGCCCAGTTCCTCGAAGTCCTGCCGGACCACCGTCAGCGGCGGACTGAAGTAGCCGGCCTCGGGCTGGTCGTCGAAGCCCACCACGGACACGTCCTGCGGCACTTTGATGCCGGCCTCGGTCAGTGCGCGAAGGACTCCCAAGGCCATCTGGTCGTTGCCCACGAAGAGGGCAGTTGCCCGGCGGGTCGCCGCGATCCGCCGGCCGATTTCGTAGCCGCTGCCGGCGCTCCAGTCACCTTCGATGATCAGGTCCGTATCGAGTCCGGCAGAGGCAAGGGTGGACCGCCAGCCGTCGGCGCGCGCCACGGCATCGATCCAGTCCTGCGGCCCCGCGACGTGCCCGATCCGGACGTGCCCCTGCCCGATAAGGTGCCGCACGGCCAGTTCAGCCCCGCGGCGCTGGTCCACCCTGACGCCGCCAACCGTGTCGTTCCCATCGGGTCCCACGGCCACCACCGGCACTCCGATGGGAAGTTCCGCCAGCGCCGCCAGCGTCTCAAGGTGCGGAACGATCACCACGATGCCGTCCACCGACTGGTCCAGGAAGTGCCTGACGGCGTCAAGGATCGCGTCGCGGCTGACCTCCCGCAACGCGGCGACGCTGACGAAATATCCCGCGTCCCTTGCAGCGCGTTCCACGCCCAGCAATGTATTGGCAGGACCGTACTGGGAGAGCTCGCTGCCCAGGACCCCGATGGTCTGCGAGCGCCGGGTGACCAGGCTCCGGGCTGCGGTGTTGCGGCGGTAGCCAAGCCGGGCTATCACCGCTTCCACTCTTTCCCGCGTCCCCGCGCTCACGTTGGGGTGGTTGTTGACCACCCGTGACACGGTCTGGTGCGAGACCCCGGCCA
>DATIUQ010000286.1:0-22237 GCA_035466775.1 Arthrobacter sp. | reverse complement strand
GCTTCCCGCGGCCCGCCGACGATGGTGGTCAGCCGACGCGCTTCGGCGCCGGTCCGGCCGCCGCTGACCGGGGCGTCAAAGACAAGTACCCCGGTGGAAGCTGCGCGTTGGGCCATGCTGTGGGCGTACCCGGGCAGCCCGGTACCGTGGTTGATGAGAATGGTGCCCGGGGCAAGACTTTCAAGCAGACCGCCTGTTGTGAGGACTTCTTCGATGTCAGAGTCCTCCCGCAGACAGAGTCCGACGATGTCGCTGGCCGCACCAAGCCCAGCAAGGGTGTCTTGACGTATGTACGGCAGGCCGTCAAGGGCTGCCAGGGATGACGCTCGGCGGACCCAGACGTTCAGTTCAAAGCCGGCCGCGGCTATGGCCCGTGCCATGGGGGCGCCCTGGTCTCCAAGGCCCACCCAGCCCACTTTCAAGCCACTGTTGGCAGCGGGCAGGGCCGGCTCGGTCCGCTGGTCCTCATTTTGATCAAGAGTAGTCATTCCGGGGTCCTTCCGCGTTGAGATGTGGGGTTCACGCAGTCCGCTGCGCCAACAGTGCTTCTGAAAGGTCCCAGAGGCGATCTGCATTGGCCGGATCGAGCGCGTAGTGTGCAACCCCGGTGTAATCCGGGCCCCGGTGACCCACGACGCGGGCTTCGTTGACGTCCTCGAAGTAGCGTCCGCCGATTCCTTCGAGCTCGGGGGACGTCGCGACGAACAGGGTTGTAGCAGCCCCCTGCTCGGGGGTCTTCTGTCGCTCGATGGGAGTCCTCAGCCCGCCGGTGTGGCGCTGAAGGTTGGTGGCAATGGCTCCGGGCATCACGGCATTGGAGGTAATGCCCTCTTTGGCCCAACGCCCGGTAGCGGCAACAGCAAACAGCGTGGACGCGGTCTTGGACTGGCCGTAGGCGACGAAGGCGTCGTAGGGGATGAAATTGAAGTGCGGGTCATCGAAAAGGACCGGGGAGAACAGGTGTCCGCTGGAGCTCAGGGAAACAATTCGGGCGTTTCCGGCCTCGGCCAGGGCGCCGTGGAGGGCAGTTGCGAGAGCGAAATGGCCCAGATGATTGGTGGCGAACTGCATCTCCCAGCCTTCCGGGGTTCGCTGCAGTTCTGGAAGCGCCATGATGCCGGCATTGTTGACTAGGACATGCAGCGGACCGGTCCACTGTTCGGCAAATTCAGCGATCGAGGTAAGGTCCGCCAGATCAACCCTTCCCAGGGAGATATTCTGATTGTCCGTCGATTCACGGAGCTCGGCTGCAACCGGTTCTGCGGCCGCGAGATTGCGCACGGCGAGTGTCACGTCGGCGCCGATCCTGGCAAAGGCCCTCGCTGTTTCAATCCCGATACCCGACGCGCCACCGGTAATGATGACGCGCTCTCCGGTGAAATCGATGCCCTCAGTGACATCTGACGTTGTGGAACTGAACCCGAACCTGGTGGCGATGCTTGTCATGATGAAGCAGCTTCCTTCGACAGTAAGTGGCTGGTGGTGTGCCCGGGGACGTCCCGGGGGCACAGGGGAAACGCCGTGTCTTCGGCGGCCCACAAGCCAGTCTGCGCTGAGCCGGAAGCGGTAGCCAGAACCCCGGAATTCATATGAACGACAGGGCTACCTTCAAACTTCCGAAGGTGATGCGGAGGTTCAATTCGTATCGGACAGAGTCTTCGCCAGTCTCTGCAGCGCAGCCTCGGACGAGCTGCCGGGCTCGGCATGGTGGATCACCAGAAGATGCCCCTCCATGCCCGCGACGGACAACTTTTCATGGAACAGTTCCAGGTCCCCGACCACCGGGTGGTGCAGGATCCGCTTTCCGGCGACCTTGGGGCGCACATCGTGCCGGCCCCAGAGCTGAAGAAAGTAGGCACTACGCTGCGATAGTTCCGCGACCAAAGATTCCAGAAGCGGGTCGTTGACCCGCTCTCCCACAGCTGCCCGCAAACCGGCGGTGGCCTCCTCCATTACCTGCTCCCAGTCTGCGTAGAGCTCCCGTTCAGCAGGGTCCAGAAATGCTTCCCGGAGGACATTTGTCCCCGGGTTGTTCCGCGGTGACAGCGCGACCGCCAACGGGTTCGCCGCCAGGACGTTCATGTACCGGTCCTGGACAAACGCCGGTACCTGGGCCAGGGTCTCGAGCAGGTATGACAGGCCGACCCCGACGGTAGACACCTCAGGGCCGGGGGAAGGTCGCATAGCGCCCTGCGCAAGCCGATGCAGATGGAGAGTCGAGGGAGGATCCAAATGCAGGGCCCGCGCTAGAGCATCCAGGATCTGCGGCGACGGGTGATGGTCTTTGCCTTGTTCCAGTCGAACGTAATAATCGACGCTGATGCCCGCCAGATGCGCAACTTCTTCGCGCCGGAGACCGGGAACACGGCGACGTCCAGAGCTGGCTACGCCTGCATCTTCAGGGCCAATAAGTCCGCGACGCGCTTGAAGGTACTGGCCGAAAGCCGGATTCGAGGTCACAAACATAACTTACGCGCGGGAGCATGAGACGGCGAACTGATTCCTTGGCCGTTGCGCGGCAGTGCATACAACGCTAGGCCCCGACATTCCGTGCAGACCACACCACAAAGTGACAGCTGTCATTTTGCGTACGCACCTGCGCTGCGGGCGGGACTGTCCGGGCTCTTGTTGACTCGGGGTCTTTGGCCGTGGTCCCACAGTTCAGGGGGTCCGGTCGTGGTGTTGAATGTACCGTTTAGCCCCCGCGTCACGGGCATTTTGCTGGCGGTATATGCGAATCCAGGATTCCGGTATCCGTATTGGAGTTCCCGCATCGCCAGAGCGGCCGGAACTTGCCGCGGTGGGGGACTGGCTTACGGGCCTTATCGCCTCGCCTGTGCGATCAGCCGCTCTGCGATGATGACTGGATGTACGTCAATGTGGACGAGGGCAGCGATCCGGTTCTAATGATTCATGCGGCGGGCGTGAGCGGATGGATGTGGAGACCCCTGCGCGATCTGCTCGGGCCGAACATGAAAGCCATCGTCCCCGACCTCCCGGGATTCGGCCGTAGCGCAGCAGAGCCGTACATCTCGCATGCAGACACCGTGCAAGGACTCACCGGCGTCATCGAACGCCACGCCCCGCAAGGAGCCCACGTCGTCGGCTTCTCCATGGGAGCCCAGCTCGCGATCCTGCTCGCCTCCGAGCTGCCCCACCTCGTGCGGGGCGTCGTTGTTGTCAGCGCTGAAACAAAACCCGCGCCCTTTCCCGGACCTACGCTCGCACTGCTCGGCCTGGCTGCCCCGCTCGCTCGGCATAGGCGGTTCGCGGCGGCCCAAGCACACCAGCTCGGTATCCCCAGTCACCTCTTGGACGACTACCTTCACGACAGCACCGCAACGACTCGCGAAACCCTCCTGTCCAGCGTGAGCGAGAACATCCGATTTACGCTGCCCGCGACATGGAGCGACTATCAGGGAGCCGTCGCCGTACTGGTTGGAGCGAACGAACGAAAGCTCATGCACGAATCCGCCGAGCTGACCGCTTCGGCGCTTCCTGGCAGCACTCTCCGCACGGTGCCGGGCGCTGCGCACGACATCCCGTTCAGCCAACCCGGCATTATCGCGTCCACGCTTCACGGCCAGATCATCGGATCCACCGCCTGACCGCGCATCACCATTGACCATTCACGGACGGACTCAAGAGCGATAGGGGGTGACAAAGAGCTCCGCGAGAAAGCTTGGCGCTTACCGCCGCGCTTCACATCGGGAGGCGTGTCGCTGTTTTCAGAACGGGCGGTCTCCGGTGTGGGCCGATGCGATGCGATGCCGGGCCAGCGGACGCCGGCCATCCGGGTCTTCGTCAGAGGACAGCAGAACCAGCGACGTCCGGGTTGCTGCCGGGGAGCCGCTCCTGGATTTCCTGCTGTTGGACTGTGATCAGGTCGACGGTCGCGTGGGTGATCGGAATCCGCCGCCCCGACCAGTTGTTCTTGAGGTCGTCGTAGACCCTGGTTCGTTTATATGAGATCACCCGGGACGCCGAATCGCCTCCCAATGAGTACGCGAATGGCCGCGAGTAAAGGCTGATCTTCTAGCTCAACGCCCTCGTCCCCGTAATACACGCCGCCCGTTTCGTCGGCCACTGCATCGATGTCAGAAAGCCTGAGGATCTCGCTCACGCGAAACTGATATTCGACGGGGGTCATTTGGCGAGACACACGAACTGGAATTGTGCTGAGTTTGCGCGCGACCTCAGCATCGATGGATTCAGTCATCGGCGCGCGTCGCGTTAACTGGTTATGGTGCTGTCCGTGGGAGAAGATGACTTCCTCGTTCGCATCCAAGCGAAGGTCATCGGCGGTGACGCCGGCCAGCGTCAACAGGACGTGCGTCTCGAAGATCCGGACTGCACCGATCTTCCCGAAGATGACCTCGGCACCCTTGGTGAGGCCGAAGTGGGCCCCAATAAAGGATTCGTTCAAATCCCGGGCCGGAACCGCGTAATGATCAATGCTGCCGCCTGGGAAGTTCATGTTTTCCTTTCGTAGGTGGACCTTGTCCTGCCGATCCTACGGGAGCGGCAATATGCGGCGTCGCGCTTATTGCTTTCCCTCACAGCATGATCGCAGAGGGTATGTGAAGCAGAATTTCTGAGCATTGGCTCTTGTCCCAGACCAGCCGCCGCGGGACCGCACCGAGACCCTCCAGCAGTTCCCACATCCCCCCAGCAGGTCCCCGGTGGTGCGGGACGGAATCATGAGCCGGCCGCGCACCCGTGTCCGCACCTGACGGTCAGTGCGCAGCCCGAAGGGCCTCATAGTCGAGCAGCGATTGCCGGGCGTAGCTGAACGACCAGTCGACAACAGCTTCAGTGGCGGCCTCGGATTTGCCGAGGTAGCCGAGGATCTGACCTGCCGCGGGGCTTTGCGCGTGGGCGCGTGCGAGCAGGAGTGCGCACGTGCGGACGTAGTCGAAGAACGGGACAAAGTCGAGTCCCGCCAGGTCGATCGATCCTTTCATGTCATGGAACTGGCGCACGTAGTAGTCGCGTTCGTCGTTCTGCAGATGCCCTAGGAACGGATCCGACACTGCCTGCAGCACCCGTTGGAGCTGGACCACGCGGTTACCCTGACCATGCGCTGCCACATCCTGCGCGGTGCTGCTCGACTGCGGGATGCCGCCGTAACGTTGCAACACTGACTGCCCGGCCTCCTTCACCTGGAGCAGCAGCGCATCCCCATCGGGGGACTGCAGCAACTGCAGGAAGCAACGGGTTCCGACGCTCCCGACGCCGACCACACGGCGGGCCAGATCGGTGGGGGTGTACTGGGCCAGAACGGTGCGGACGTCGAGACTGACCGTGCGGCGGTATTCGGCGAACAGGCGCGGAACCACGTCGGTGTTCTGCGCGGGCGCAGTCGTCATTGCCGGAGGCCGTTCAACGAAACGCAGGCGACCGTCGTGGTCTATCTGCGTGGTGCGGCGCACAGCCCGCTGGTTGGTGCGCTTCCTGGCTGTGCTGATCGCGTGGTGCAGCACCTTCTGGGCGTCGGCGCTCAGGAGGCTGCGGGCGAATTTGATGTTGCTATGCATGTAGTAGCGCTCGTACGGGTTTCGTTCCAGCATCGTCGTCAGTGCGCTGCGGTACGCCCTTACGGTCCCTTGTGCTGCCTTGCGCACCTCGCGTTCCGTGTACTCGGCGTGCATTCCACCGACCACCACACTCGTGACGAGCCGTTTGAGGTCCCAGTCCCACGGGGCTGCGCCGGCCTCGTCGAAGTCGTTGAGGTCGAAGACGAGTTTGCGTTCCGGGGAGGCATAGAAGCCGAAGTTGCTGATGTGAGCGTCACCGCATGCCGCGACCACGATCCCCGAGTGCGAGTCGCGGGCGAGGTCCATGGCCATCAGCCCGGCCGTCCCTCGGAAGAACGCGAAGGGGTTCTCTAGCATGCGCTCCATCCGCAGGGGCACCAGTTCCTGGTTGCGGTCTTCGTTCTGTTCGCGGATATGAGCGACGGCGTCACGATGTGCCGTGCTCCGCTCGGCCAGTGCACTACGCGGCGTGGTCCGGCGCAGCTGGCGGCCGCGGGCATACGCATCGGCACGGCTCAACTGCAGCTCTTCGCTAACCGGTGCGGAGTAGGACTCGGCAGGCATGAGGTCATTGTGGGCGCTCGCGCCTGGTTCCGCAACGACCCAGAGCGAGGTGGCGAACGGCCAGCCCTTGTTGAACGCGTACGCACCCAGGACCTCTCCGTGTGGCCGAACTGTCTGCGGCTGCGCGCCACGTACCCAGCGCCATGGGCTTAGCCTACCGATGCGCAAAGGCTTCCCGCCGGTGCCAAGGGTGCGGCCGTCCGATAAGGGATCCCCTTGTGGGTCTCAGCCCGGCTACAGCCTTGACCTGGCATGGTCAGGCCCGAGGCGCCGAGCCCCACGGAGACTCAGCTCATCAACGTGACAGCCTGCGAAACGAAATTCCCTTAGAACAGCGGCCAGGGCACCGCCGGCATCTCGCCGCTCGGAGCCGGAAAGCGCCCTGCCAAGCGCAACCGGGCGCAGCGCGCGGCGAGCGATGCGATTTCTTCGTCGCTGAGCAAGTCCGCCAGGTTTCGGCCCAGCCCACCGTGCAGTCCTTCGCTGACACGATCTATGCCGTCGCGTTCCTCGGCGGTCAGGGCGTCTCCCATCCATCCCCACAGCACCGTGCGCAGCTTGTGGTCAGGGTGAAAGGTGAGCCCATGGTCCACGCCGTGCCGGTGTCCGCCCGTCATGGCAAGAATGTGGTCGCCTTTGCGGTCGGCGTTGTTGACGACCAGGTCGAACACCGCCATGCGTCTGAGCGCTGGTGAGTCTTCGTGAACGAGGGCGACCATCTGTCCGGTCTCATCTCGTCCCTCGAGGACGTGTTTCCAGCCCGTGTCCGGGACCTGGTCCGCCGCGACCAGGCTCACAGCGCTTTGGGCGGGGTCTTGCTCCTGCCAGAGCTGCACCATTCCTTCGCCCAGGGGACCATCGCGCAGCCAGGTGTGCGGCACGACGTCCCAGCCGAAGGCCTGCGAGACCAGGTAAGCGGCCACCTCCCGGTGAGCAAGGGTGCCGTGGGGAAAATCCCACAGCGGACTTTCGCCTGCTATCGGTTTATAGACGACCACGACGTCGTCGATGCTGCCCAGAAATGTGGCGTTTGACGCCGTCGTGATGCGGCCGGTGAGCGTCAGCTCGGCGGTCACGAGGTCCGGCGCTGGCATCAGGCCTCGGGAAAGGTGCAGATGTGCCCGTCGGCGTCTATGGGGTAACCGCAGAGCGGGCACGCCGGACGCCCTGCGCCCACGATCTCCCTAGTGCGCTTGGCGAATGCGCGGGCGGTGCCGACCGGCATTCGCACCAGCAGCATTTCGGACTCGTTAGCGCCGTCCTCATCAAGCGATTCGTCGTTGTCATCAGCATCGACGTCAGTGATGGGGTGGGCCTCTATTACGACCTGGGCCGTGGTTGGGTCCCAACCTAAGCTCATGGCGCCGGTGCGAAACTGCTCCTGAACCGCCTCGAGCTGGTCATTGTCGACAAGTTCAATCGGAGTACTCGTGGGAACGCTGAAGGGGTTGCCCTCAAGCGTGATGAGCTGGTCGAGAATTTCGTCGATCGTCTCCGCGAGCAGAGCCGACTGCTGTTTCTCCAGGGCAATACTCACGATCTGCGTCCCTGCGCGCACCTGCAGGTAGAACGTGCGCGCCCCCGGAAGGCCAAGGGTGCCGACGACGACCCGATCAGGCCAGGCAAACTCGTGAACAAGTGTAGGCATGTCAGTATTTTAGGCCCATGAGGTTCATGGCGCCTTTTGCCCTGCACCGCCGCCCACCGGCGCGTCGCCAGAGAGGACGCCTTTTGACAGCCACGACAGATCACCGGCGTCGGTGTTGGTCGCGTAGACGCTCGGCCGGCTAGCGCTGTAGCGCACGATCGATACGGAGGCGGGGCCCACGTTAATTCGCTGGAACAGGTCAAGGTGCATGCCGAGCGCGTCGGCGAGGATTGACTTGATGATGTCACCGTGACTCACTGCAACCCACACGGCCTCGGGTCCGTACTCGGCTTCGAAGGCTGCATCGTGGCGTCGAATCGCTGCCACCGACCGGGCCTGCATCGCGGCCATGGATTCACCGCCGGGAAAGACGACGGCGGACGGTTGCGACTGCACCACCGGCCACAAATCCTCGGTCGCGAGATCGCTGAGCGTGCGTCCTTGCCACTGGCCGTAATCGCACTCGGTGAGATCGAAATCGACCGGCGCGTGCGGAGTGCCGGCCTGGCGATCGAGGATGAGCTGGGCAGTCTGCTGACAACGCTCAAGAGGGCTCGACACCACCCCGACTACGGGCACGGCCGCGAGCCGGTCTCCGGTCAGAGCCGCCTGGTCCCGCCCGACCTCGTCCAGGCCGACCCCTGCGGCCCGACCGGCCAGCAGCCCAGTGGCATTGGCTGTGGTGCGGCCGTGCCGCACGAGAATAACTGTCGCCATCCACCCAGCCTAACCACCCTCTCGACGGCGGCGTGAACCGTACCGGGTCGCGCGTCGAACAGGCAGACACGGCACTGGAGTGTGCGATCCGCCGTGAACAGATGGCGAATACACCGTGAACTGCGGCGTGTGGGTAGGAACGCGCGTCTCTAGTCGCCGTAGCGTCGCGGTCATGATCACACCCAATCATCGTTTCCGCAGAGCTTCCATCGCCACCGTGGCCGTAGCCCTGCCGATTGCATTCCTTGCCCCCGCCGGCGCCTCAACAGCGGCGCCGGGCACCGCACATCAGACTGCTGCCTTCGCAACGGACCCCTCCGCCAAGCTCGACTTGGGCGCTCCCGGCCTCCCGGAGTCCCGCACCGTCACGACGCTGGCTCCCGGCCTGACCCGGACATCCATTACCCGGGGAACGCCCAACCAGGATTTCTTCTGGACCGCTGAGGTTGCCGTTCCGTCCACCTCCCCGGATCCGGACGCGCCGGCGTCAGCACTGTCCACCCAGGCGCAGGCCCAAAAGGTTGCCGACAAGCTCATCGCCGCAGGCGTCGTCGCCCGCGTCGAACATGTCCAGTCGCCGCAGCTGGCCGACGCCGGAGGGGATCTCGGCTACCGCGTGCGTGCCGGACACTTCACGGCCAAAGCCGACGGCTCCGCCACTGTCGCCCAGATCCAGGCGGCCGGCTACAAATCCTCGGTGATCTATAGCGGCTGGGACGGCGACGAAGGCTCCAGCGAGAACGACCACGGGCTCTGGAAGCTGGAGGTCCTTACGATCGACCCCAAAGAATTCCGCGGCGACCTTACTGCCTCATTCGGTCCCAACCTCGAAGACCGGGAAAAGACCAGCCAGCTCGCGGACGCCTCGGACGCCCTGGCTGCGACCAACGGCGGCTACTTCGTTATGGACCCCGCCGCCGGAGCCCCGGGCGACCCCGCAGGAGCGGCAGTTCAGGATGGCAAGGTCCTCAGCGAGCCCGTCGGGGACCGGCCGTCCCTTGTTATCAACGCCAAGAACGAGACCTCCATCCAGCGGATGCACTGGGACGGGAAAATCACGGCCCCCGGCAACGCTGGAGAGCTCCCCCTGGACGGATTGAACCGGGTGCCGGGCCTCATCCGTAACTGCGGCGGCACCGACGACACCCCAACGAACCTGCCGCTGCACGACTTCACCTGCACGGACGCGAACGAGATCGTAGCCTTCACCCCGGAGTTCGGCGCCACGACACCGTCCGGTCCCGGGCTTGAAGCCGTCCTCGACGCCCAAGGCACGGTCACCGCCGTCAACAACAGCCGGGGAACCGCCGTCCCGGCCGGCGGCCACACCCTGCAGGCCATCGGGACGGACGCAGACAAGCTCGCCGCCCTGGCCAAGTCCGGCTCCAGGCTGACGGTCGACACGGATCTCCTCAACGAGGGCGGAAAGCCCCTCAAGACCAGCCCCACCACCGACGTGGTCAACGGCGGACCGACACTGGTCCAAAACGGGGAGCTCAACGTGACTGCCAAGCGCGACGGCATGGTCCGCACCGGCGACAGCAACTCCTTCTTCTACGGGTGGGTGCACAAGCGCAACCCACGCACCATTGCAGGCGTCGACGCCCAGGGCCGCACCCTCCTGGTCACAGCCGACGGGCGCCAGACGACGTCCCTCGGGCTGAGCATCAAAGAAGCCGCCGACGTCGCCCGCTCGCTGGGCATGGTCAACGCGATCAACCTCGACGGCGGAGGATCAACAACCATGGTCCAGGGCGGCGAGGTCGTAAACTCCCCGTCTGACGCGGCCGGTGAACGCCCGGTCGGAGATGCACTCCTCGTTTTTCCCGGCCGTAAAGGCTAGGCCCGGTCAAACCCCGCCCACGGCACCCCACGACATACTGAGAAACGGAATCGGGCTCAGCGCCTCGTCTCGTACCGGGTCAGGACCACGCCGTCGGGAAACGTCCGCGTCTCCACCAGGTTCAGGTTCACCCAGCTGTCCAGCGAAGTGAAGTACGGGGTGCCGCCGCCCACCAGGACCGGATGGGTGGCTAGGGCGTATTCGTCGATCAGCCCGGCCCGCATGGCAGCCCCGGCGAGCGTTGCGCCGCCGATGCTCATCGGGCCGCCGTCCCCGGCCTTGAGCCGGGTGATCTCGGCGATCGCGTCGCCGGTGACCAGGCGGGTGTTCCAGCCGACCTTGTCGATCGTCGAGGAGAACACCACCTTTGGCGTGTCCCGCCAGGTCCGCGCGAACTCGATCTCCGCCGGGGTGGCGTTGGGCTGCTGGTCGCCGGTGGGCCAGTAGGAGCTCATGGTCTCCCAAAGCTTGCGGCCGTACAGCGACAGGCTGCTAGCCCGCTCCTGGTCGAGCCACCACTGGAACAGTTCGTTGCTCGGCCCGCCCCAGCTGATGTCGTCGCCGGCCGCGGCGATGTAGCCGTCCAGGGTCAGATTCATGCCGTAGATCAGTTTCCGCACGGCGCCAGCCTTCCGTCTCGTAGTGGTTGAGGGCGTCATGGAACTCTGTCGTCCCGCACATGCTCAGCAGCCTCCTGTCCCTCATGGAGCCACCGTAACTGCCAATGATCCGGATGCCATAGCCTTCGGTATGTTCAACTGAGCTGCTCCCTATCTGATCCACAGCAGGTCCGCCCAGAGCGCTTGAATGGAGAGCAGCCGAAGCACAGCGGAGAGAGTGGGGGAAGCGATGGCGGCAGCCAATGAAGCAGCGGACGTCGAGCATGGCTTTCACGGTGTTGCAGCTTCATCCGTTCAGGGGTCCGCGAGGAGATCGCCTGCTGCTGTATTTCCTCATTGACGGGGACGGCTGGGAGTTCGTCGTATTCAGCTTCGTGGCCTCGACGTGGAACTATGCAACATTCTCGGCGCCTGACGGGAGGCAAGCGCTCGTTGGCTGGCAGTCCTACGGCGTGGGCGTTTGGACGCCCTACGCCGGTCCGCTCTACGAGCGGCGGAGAGAGCTGAACATTTCGAACCTGGAGGCCGTCATCAACGGGAACTGCACGGCAACCACCGAGAATTCACTCCTTACCCTTCACTGCGGAAGCGAATCATTGCGCATCCCCGAGGCAGGCTAAGCATTTTTCTGGGCCATGGTGTGGGCGAGTCGGTGGGAGTCGGTGCCACCAAAGAGTTCACGCAGCACCCGATCCGTACGGACGCGTGATCGCTTCGAGGAAATGCCCGTCAGGATCCGCGAAGTAGACGCCACGTCCGCCGTCGTTGTGGTTGATCTGCTGCGGGCGAGACCGTCCCGGGTCTGCCCAGTAGGGGATGCCCTGTGCCTGAATCCTTGCGAAGATTCCGTCAAAGTCCTCCTCGCTGACCAGGAAGGCGTAGTGCTGCGGGGAGATGGGTCGGTCTGCCGTGGCGAAATCGAGGGCCACGCCGTGGTCGAGGGGCACGGTCATGAAAGACCACATCGCTTGGGGTTTCGGCAGTCCGAGCACGTGGGCCAGGAACTCCGCCGAATGGCGCTTGTCCGTTGCGTAGACGATGGTGTGGTTGAAAGTGACCGTCATGGTGACCTCCTCGGGTGTTTAGTTTGCGACCATCTACAGCATCAGGGAATGAGGACTATCAGGGGCTGATCAGGCCTTGGCGATCGGCAGCACCAGCATGTAGCCGGTCGGCATATCGCTGCTCCAGCGTCGCGGCTCGCGGACGACGAATTGCGTCGCCAACTGTTCGGGGGTGAGCAGGGCGTTGGGCGCTGGGGACGGTCCCCACTGGTCGTCGCCGTATGGGTAGAGCGGATCCTGGACACGGATGCCGGTGACCGGGAACTCCGGGAACTGGCCGGGATCGCCGAGTGACTCGAACCCGCTCATCACCCATACGTGGCGGCCGCGCCACATGACCAGCCCGACCGGTCGATCCGTGTCGGCAATAGCGCGCGCTGCGGTCTGCAACGCTTCCTCATAGTCGGCGACGCTGACGACGGCGTACGGCCCCATCCCGACCTCGGTTAGCACCTCCGCCCAACCCAAGGGGTTGGCACCGTTGAACGAGTTGAACGACCGTGCCCGGGCCATCTCCCAGAGCTCCCCCTGCTGGACGCGATCGGTCCACGTGCCGGCCCCGGTGTCGTCGATGAGGTTGTGCATCATCTGGATGCTCGCCGCCACACACCAGTCAAAGGTGTACTGCGGCACGAAGTCCCCCTCCTGGTAGAGGTTGAGGGCGAACGCCTGGGGTGCCGGGGGCGGCGTGGGAACCGGCGTCGGGGTGGGGGAGGTGGGCCGGTGAGGAGCGGTGATGTCACCGGGTGCGGCCGGCGGGGCCGAGGAGGTCTGGATCGGTGGATCGGCGATGGCCTCATCGAGTCTGACCGTTGGCGCGCAGGCCGAGAGGAGGGCCGCCAGGATGACGAACCAGATCAAAAGACGGAGCGGCGCACCGATCATGATCGATCCAGCTTATCGCGACGCTGCCGGACTGCGTCGTGCAGACGATGGCTATTGCTCTGGCAATATGCGGCGCCGGCTTGTTGCTTGCCCCCTT
This sequence comes from Arthrobacter sp., assembly GCA_035466775.1. GTDB lineage: Bacteria > Actinomycetota > Actinomycetes > Actinomycetales > Micrococcaceae > Arthrobacter. The sequence goes on along the minus strand of DATIUQ010000286.1, from coordinate 9,262 downwards.
CAGCATGATCGCTGAGGGTATGTGAAGTTGATTTTCTGAGCCTGGGGACTGCCCGGCTTTTCTTGACCTGGGCTCTCGGGCCGCCAAGGTTTGTCCCGTGCCGTGCCGACGAGTACGCCGTCCAGCAGCCCCGTCACAGTAGAATGGCCACACATTTTCAGGCGGATAGGCGACACGAATGAGCGACACCGACGGCGATGCACGGCGGCGGGAACTTGGCGACAATGCAGGCCCGGTTGAGGAGGAGGTGGAGGAATCCTTCGACCGCACGGTTGAGGAAGGCGCGCAGCGGCTGAACCGCTCCTTCCGGGACGTGCTCATCACCGGCTTGTTCGGCGGGTTTGAAATAGGCGTTGGGATCATGGCCTACCTCGGTGTTCTCTATGAGACCGGGAACCACCTTCTGGCGGGGCTTGCGTTCAGTGCAGGACTCATCGCCCTCCTGCTGGCCAAGAGCGAACTGTTCACGGAAGGCTTCCTGGTGCCCATTGCCGCCGTCGTCGCGCGGGAGGCAAGCTACGCGCAACTCGGGAAGCTCTGGGGCGGCACCCTCATAGCCAACCTGGTGGGAGGTTGGCTGTTCATGGCCTTGATCATGACCGCGTTCCCGCAGTGGAGCGAGACGATCACGAATGAAGCCACCCACTATCTCGACGCCGGGTTCAACTGGACAACCGTGTGTCTTGCCGTGTTGGCGGGGAGCACCATCACGCTGATGACCCGGATGCAGCACGGGACGGACAGCGTCACCGGAAAGATCGCGGCCGCCGTCGTGGGCGCTTTCCTGCTCTACGGGCTGCAGCTCTTCCACTCGATCCTGGACTCGCTGCTGATTTTCGGTGCCATCCACACAGGTGCCGATATCAGCTACCTTGAATGGCTCGGCTGGTTTTCCTTTGTCGTGGTCTTTAACATGCTTGGCGGGATCCTGCTGGTGACCGCGCTACGGCTGGTGAGCGCCAGCAAACTCGTGAAGGAACGGCGCGATGACTCACCCGAGGACCCGGAGGGCGTGCACCACCCCGGCTAAGTTCCGGCCCGGAAGACGTTTCCGGCTGAAGGTTTGCCCGCAGTCTCGTCGTTGGAAGCGTCGGTCCATGCGGCATCGGCTTTCTGTCACGCGGGCTCAGGGCTTGGACGGGGATTCAGGAAGAAGGCCAAGTTGTCCCAGGAATTCCATCTGGTCAAAGTAGAAGTGGTGAGCTGTGATCACGCCCCCTTCGACGTGGGCGACGTCGCAACTTCTCACCCTGATGCTCTTGCCCGTGGGAGGCAGGCTTTCGCCGGACGGCAGGGTCAGTGGTCCTGTGTTCGTTCCGACGACAAAGCCCTCATCGATGGCCACATTTCCAGCCTCGTACTTCTGTGAATACTCATAGCTGATATCCGGGAACGATTCTCCGAATTGTGACAGGTAGTTGCTGATTGCTTCCGGCCCGACAAGTTCGCCCTCCTCGGGGGTGACGGCTACCGCATCAGTTGCATAACAGGCAGCCTGGGCTTCTTTGTCTCTAGCCATCGCCGCTGTGGTCAAGCGGTCCAGTAGATCGCGTGCTTGTCCCATTTCCAGACCTCCGTCTATTGGCGGCCTCACGGAAGGTCAGACCGCTCCGTGGCTTGGCTTCTGTTCAAGCAGAAGTCGGTTCAAGTACACGCCCGCCAGGGAGGGGTGTCAATGACGCCGGCGTTGGCACTATGTGCCGGACTTTGCATGGCATCAATGCGCCATTCAGCAAGAAAATTGACGACAAACCCGTCAAAGACAATTGGGACCCGGGTTCATTCGGCGTCGGGCACGCCGTCCCCTGCGCCTTCCGCTGACTGGAGCTTCCGGCGTCGGCGCCGGCGCCGGACAATCACCAGGCCAAGCACGACGACGGGGACCAGCACCCAGCCGCCGATGTCGAAAGCGTCACCGATGGCATGGGCCAGCGCCCCGGCCAGGTAAGCGAGAACGCTGAGGCTGGCGACCCAGGCAATTGACCCGGTTATGGTCCACAGCAGGAACTTGGGCCACGGCATCTTCGCAGCCCCAGCGGCAATGGCGCCCCAGAGCCGGACGACAATGACCCAGCGGCCGAAGAACAAGGCAGTCCCGCCGTGCCGATCGAAGAACGACTCCAGTTGAACGATGCGATTCTCGTCAGCGTGGAAGCGCTGTGCAAGTCGCAGCATCAACGGACGGCCTCCCACCCGCCCAAGCACGTAGCCAATAGTGCTCCCGAGCATGGCGCCCAGGCTGCCGACCGCAATAACGGCAGCAAGGTTCAGGTCCCCGTGGCGCGCCGAGGCATAAGCCCCCAGCAGCACGGCCACGGCGGGAAGCGGTACACCGGCGCACTGGGCCAGCACAATCACGAAGACGCCGAAGTAGTACCCCCAGTCGTCCGCAATCCCTGCTTCGGCGGCGAAGAAGCCTGCCCAGCCCAGCGCCACAAAGCGGAGGGCTGACAATCCGGTCATCGCTCACACCCCACTCCGCCGCTCCGCCGTGGTTCAGAATGACGGTCCCCGCGCTGCCGGCGGATGCTTTGCGGTCGTGGCCCACGCGACGAAGCTGGGATGGCCCTTGTCTACCCTTGTGGCCCGGCCGCGTCAAGAGCGCGCCGCGGTCACGGCCCGGCGCCGGCACCTCGCTGGAGGTCTGCGGCCCTACCCGGTGCATGAAGTCACCCGGCGCGGATGAGGTGCCGGACATCACCGAGGGAACACGATGGAATTCCAGCGGTCCGTCGGAACTCGATTGACCGGTCCGGAACATTCAACGGAAAGCGGTCGACATGAGTACTGCCCATCATCCTGTCGCTTCGACTGGCTGGACCGGTTGGGTCCGTTTCGCCGGAGTCATTCTGATCATTAACGGCGTTTTCAGCGGCCTTCAGGGCCTCGTCGCGCTCACCGGACCCGACACGTACTACCTGTCGACTTCGGGCGCGCTGTTCATCTTCGATGCGCAGGGGTGGGGCTGGTGGAATGTGGCCCTCGGGGTGCTCTTGATCCTCACCGCTGTAGCGCTCTTTTCCGGTGCAACGTGGGCTCGAATTGTTGCTGTCGTCGTTGCGGGCGTCAGCGCGGTCGTTCAACTGATGCTCATTCCGGCGCAGCCATGGTGGTCGCTGATCGTCATCGCCATCGACGTACTAATCATCTACGCGATCATCGCCCACGGCGACGAGCTACGGACCGGAGAAACGCCGTCGAAAGTCGACTCCTAACCGGAGACGCGCAGGGGGTTTCCCGGGAGCGAAGCACTCACCACCCGGCCGTGCCCGGGCCACCCTTGAACGGACCAACGATCTGCGTAGTGATCCAGCCGCCATAGAAGTCGCCTTCCTGGCCGGTCACCCGCTCGCCGTTGACCTCGCAGGAGTCCATGTGACCGGGGTAAAGGGCCACCCGGGTACTGAGCAGCTCGAACCCCCGGGTGGGTTCCGGGTAGGTCCACGCGGCACGGGGAACAACGACTCCGCCGGCAACGACGTCGAAGTAGTGCGCTTCACCCTTGAACTCGCAGAAGCTGGTGCCCCCGACCGGGACGAGTGTACCGGCAGGGAATGAGCTCAACGGCAAGTAATAGACAGGCGGATGACTGGTCTCCAGGACGCGCACCGCATCGGTGGTGTCGGCAATCACCTGCCCGCCAAGCCGCACGATAATCCGGTCGGTCCGCGGCTCGACCCGTGGCGGCCGCGGATAGTCCCACACCGATTCCTGACCGGCCTTGGGTTTGATGGGCCGGGGCCGGAAGAAGCTGGACATGCCTGGGGACGGAGTCATATCCCCATGGTGCCATCTTCTGCCGGGATGCCGCCGTGATTGTTGGGGGAGGTCTCGATCCCGCCCACGACGAACCACCCCAATGGATTGTTGGGGGTGCTGGTCGATGGTGACAATTGGGTTATGAGATTGCTACCCATCCGCTGGCAGAGGCTCGTGGACCCGGAGGGGCAGACGTGCGTGCGCTGCGCGGCCACCCAGGGCGAGGTCGAGCATGCGGTCGCGATGCTGGAGCAAGTGCTCGCTCCACTGAACATGACACCGCAGCTCGAAGTCTCGGAAGTCGACAACGCGACATTCCAGGCAAGCCCCCCGGAGTCTGGTCAGCGCCCAGAAGCGGCACACCTGAGGGCCGGCGCCCGGACTGTCGAAGCCTAGGTTTCGGGTGCAGTCCACAGGCGCCGGCCCTTCCGCGTTACCCCAACATCACTCCGGGGTCCCGGTCAGGCGTTGAGCAGGTTCAACAGCTAGAGGATGTCGCGCAGCACCTGCGGGTAGTTGGTGATGACCCCGTCGACGCCCCAGTTGATGGCGCGGCGCATGTCCTGGCCGCCGTTCACTGTCCAGGTGTACGTCTTCAGGCCGTAGCTGTGGATCATGGCGACGGTGTCTTGGGTGATGTCGCCGAGGGCCGGGTTGGCGGCCTGCGCCCAGGTGGCGGCGTCGGCGAGCTGCGCCTTCGACGGCGGGCCGCCGCCGAACAGCAGGCCGACCGGTACATCGACCGCGACGGCGTCGTAGGCGCGCAGCCACTCGTGGTTGAAGGACTGCATCATGACCCGGCCGTGCCGCAGGGCCTGGGTGAATTCGGGAAGGGTGCGCAGTTCCCTGTCGACATCGATCTCAATGCCCGGGTACAGCTCGGGCGACTTGACCTCCAGCAGCATGCCGGTGTGACGGCCGACGGCGTGCGCCCACTCTGCGAGCGTCGGCACGCGCTGGCCGGCGAACTCGGGCGCGAACCACGATCCGGCGTCGAGCTGCTTGATCTCAGCGAGGGTAAAGTCGCGGACGTTCCACGGTGCCCGGTCGGGGAAGACAGCCTCGACGTCGGTGGTGCGGGCCAGCGTGGTGTCGTGCATGATCACGAGGGCGCCGTCGGCGGAGCGCTGGATGTCGTTCTCGACGACGTCGGCGTTCTGCTGCAGCGCCAGCTCCACGGCAGCGAGGGTGTTTTCGGGCGCTGCGCCGCTGGAGCCCCGGTGGGCGATGACCTGGACGGTCGAATGGGGCCCGCTGCCTTGGGCCATGCTCTGGGCGGCCTGCGCGACCGGCGCGGTGAACGCACAAAGGGCGGCAACTGCCAGCCCCGTAGCGATCCCGAGCACGCGTTCTGTGCGACGCATGAATAACCTCTTCCTGTTCCGAACCGGCAAGCGCCGGTCTCGTTCACCCACGCTCTCGAAACTTTGTGCCCTCGCGTCGAACTGCTCATGGCCACCAGGTGAACTGTCAGGCATCAGATGTTTTCTTCAGCAGGTGCGACCGATCCCGAAGCCAGGTACCGCCTACGACGCCGGCGGATTTGAGCCCGGGCCCGGGCGCTCACTCGGCCAATGATGCAACGAGCCGCGCGAGCGGCGGAGGCGCATGCCCGGGCAGCAGAGCGTCGACCAGCAGTGGCGCGTATCGGACCTTGTTGCCGCTGCGTCCTCCGAAGAACCGGTGCAGCTGCGCCGTTATGGGCAGCTCCCGCAGTGACGGCTGGCGTTGCAGGAGCCGGAACGACGCGAGCTCGCCTTGAGCGGCGATGACTTTGAGCACGCCATCGATCCCGAGGCAGCGGATGAGTTCGTCCTCTAGATCGGCGCGACAGACATGGAAGCCAAGCTCAGCCAGCGAACCTGGCCCGAAACCCGCGCGGCCGAGCGCGCGGGCGATGCCACTGGATTCCTTTTCATCACACAGGCCGAGCAACCGGTGGCCCGCGCCGTTCGGGCCGTAGCGGTCGAGGAAGCGGACGATGCTGGTAGCGCCTCCCATCGGTACAACCGACACGCGCAAGGCCGTCAGGTCGTGGCCATGGAGAAAGGCCAGCGTCTCGACCGCCAGCCGGTCACTCTCGCCCTCGACCAACACCGTCGTCGCCTGCACGGCCGCTTCAAACACCCCTTCGGCCCGGCCACTCCCTGCCCGCCCAGGGATCGTAGTCGGCGATCAGCTCCTCCTGCGGCGGACGCCCCTTTTCGGGGACGTGCTGCAGATTCACCCGCACCCGGTACCAAAGGGAACTCGATCCGCGCATTCCGTCGACGAGGATGTCGGCCGGATGCAGGGCCGGCACGACATCCGCATGCCGGATCTTCCATTCCTCGAGCGCCGCGAGCGCCTCGGGCTTGGTCTTGGTACGTGCCACCTCGATCAGCGGCATCACCGACTGCCGGCGGCCCGAGCCGTCGCCGCCGCGGGGCGGCTTCTCGGCGGGGCCGAGCTCGGCAGCCAGGGCGAGGAGCCCGTCGAGTGACCCGGCCGCGTCGTCGATGCCGGCGTGGGGGTCGCCCACCGCCGCGAAGCGTTCGAGCACCGTGGGCACCGTGAATTGTTCGGGCCGGATGGAAGTAACCTCGTCCCAGGTGAGCGGAGTCGAGACGCGGGCGTCGGGCAGGGGCCGGATTGAATACGCCGAGGCCACGGTGCGGTCCTTGGCGTTCTGGTTGAAGTCGACGAACACACTCTCGCCGCGCTCCTCCTTCCACCACCGCGCCGTGGCGAGGCCCGGAGCCCGGTTCTCGACTTCCCGGGCGAGCGTCTCGGCGGCGAGCCGCACGTCGCGGTACGACCACCGGGGCGCGAGGCGCACCAGGATGTGGAGTCCCCGCGACCCGCTCGTCTTGGGCCACCCCGCCAGGCCGACGTCGTCGAGCACCTCCCGCACGACGTAGGCGACGTCGACGATCTGCTTCCAGTCGACCCCCGGCATCGGGTCGAGGTCGACCCGGAGCTCGTCGGGGTGCTCGAGATCCTCGGCGCGCACGGGGTGCGGGTTGAGGTCCAGGCATCCCAGATTCACGACCCACGCCAGGCCCGCTGCATCCCGGATGACGGCCTCCTCGGCCGATGTCCCCGACGCGTAGTGCAGCGTCGCCGTGTCGATGAAGTCCGGATGGTTTTCCGGCACCCGCTTCTGGAAGAACGGCTCGGCGCCGATCCCCTTCGGAAAGCGCTTGAGCACCATGGGCCGTCCGCCGGCGCCCCGGAGCGCCCCGTCCGCGACGGCGAGGTAGTAACGGACCACATCGAGCTTCGTCAGCCCGGGCTCGGGAAAGAGGACCTTGTCCGGACTCGAGATCCTCACCTCGGCCCCGGCAATATCGAGGATCTCCGCCGGCGCCTTCGATGGGTTCATTCAGGCCGCGTTCCAGCTGACCGGAAGCGACTTCACACCATAGACGATGGTGCTGTCCATCCGTTCCAACGGCGACCCCGGGGCGAGGGCCAGCCCGGGCAGCCGGGACAGGGTGGCCTCCAAAGCGATCCTTGCTTCAAGCCGTGCCAGCGGGGCACCCAGGCAGAAATGAATGCCGTGGCCGAAGGCCAGATGCCGGATCTGGCCGCGGTCGACGTCGAACTGGGCAGGATGTTCGAACTGCCGCTCGTCGCGGTTCGCGGAGCCGATCCAGGCCACCACCGGGGCGCCGGCCGGAATCTCGACGCCGCCCAGGGTGGTGTCGGCAACAGACACGCGGTACATGGACTGGACGGGGGAGCGAAAGCGGAGCACCTCTTCTATGGCCTGCGGAAGCAGCGCGGGCTCCTGCAGCAACCGATCGATGGTGCCGGGCACTTCGGTAAAGCAAAGGACCGCGTTGCCGATCAGATTGGTGGTTGTTTCATTGCCGGCAACGAGCAGCAGCGCGCAGAAGCCCAGCAGCTCAGCCACGTTCAGCTTCTGCCCGTCAATCTCGGCGGCGAGCAGGTTGCTGATCAAATCATCGCCCGGCCTGCGCCGGCGGTGTTCGATCAGGTCCAGGAAGTACCCGGTCATCTCCTGGTTGGCGGCCTGGTGGTCCTCCGTCGCCGCACCGGTGCGCGTTTGGCTCACGATCACATCGGACCACCGCTTGAACCGGTCTCGGTCCTCCGCGGGGATGCCCATGAGTTCCGAGATCACGATGACCGGGAGGGGGTACGCCAGCACCTCGATCAGGTCCGCTGTTCCGCGGGACATGACCCCCTCCAGCAGCCCGTCCGTGAGTTCGGAAATTCGGGGAGTAAGCGCTTCGACGGCTTTCGGCGTGAACGCCTGGGTGACCAGGGAGCGCAGCTGCCGGTGCCGCGGCGGGTCTGTGGTGATCAGGCTCGACGCGAACAGGTGGCCGGCCTCGGATGACTCGTCGCCGCCCATCCGTGAGGAAAACCTGGCGTGTTCGGACAGCACCCGCTGCACGTCGTCATACCGGAAAACATGCCAGCTTCCCGATTGCTCGTCGAGGTAGACGGGTGCGGATTGCCGCATCCGCTCATACTGGGGAAAGGGATCCAACGGATGCTCACTGGCCGGGACGAAGTCCATGGCTGGCCTCTCTGCTCAGCCCGGCGTTCTATCGGTCTGGCCGAACCGTCGGGGCGTCGGGTTGATGGACCGTGGGACCCCGATTTTATCCGACGCCGGTTCCGCCTGTCTGTAGGGAAGTGCCGGCTACTTTGCCATTTCCGTCCCGCGGAAAAGGCCGCCCGCGGCGAATAAGAAGAGCACGACGGCGGGAGTGTTCCCGCCGTCGTGCTCTTGTTTACTGCGGCTGCCGGCCGCCGGTGACTACTTGGTGACCTGGAGTCCCGTGTCCCAGTTGAAGTCGGCGAACTCCGGGTTGGCCTGCATGGTCATGAGGACGAACTGGAAGCCTTCCAGCTCGCGGGCACGCTTGAGCGGACCGACGACCAAGGGGCGCATACCGCCGGCGCCAACGAAGGTGCTGACAGCAGCGTTCGCTGCCGCATTGTCGCCGGCGATGAAGACGTCCAGCGGCTGTCCGCCTGACTCGCCTGCCACCAGGGTGCCGGCAAAGGTCGTGTTGAACGCCTTGACCACGTGGACCCCGGCGGGGACAAGCTGAGCGATTTCCTCAGCGGCTGAGTTCCCGGGCTCAACAACCAGGGAATCGAAGGTCTCGAAGTTCACCGGGTTGGTAATGTCGACGACGGTCTTGCCGGCCAGCGCATTGCCATAGGCCCTGACGACGGACTTCGCGGCATCGAATGGGACCGCCAGGACCACGATGTTGCCCTGCGGAACGTCAACCGTGGTGCCGTAGGTGACGCCGGCGCCGAGCTCGGCGGCAAGTTCCTGCGCCTTTGCGGCGTCCTGCCCGAGGATCTCGACGGCCAGGCCGCCGGCGAGGGCACGGGTTGCGATGCCGCGGGCCATGTTGCCATTGCCGATGATGGTGAGGTTCGTCATTGGAGTCTTCTTTCCGAATATGCGGGCCAGGAGGGTTTTCATCAGATTCTGTTCTACTGGGGAAACGTTTGTTGAAGCTACAACTAA
>DATIUQ010000285.1:0-8270 GCA_035466775.1 Arthrobacter sp. | reverse complement strand
AGAGCGGTGTAGTAGCCGGAGGTCATGGGGAAACAGTTCAGGGACAGGATGTCGTGTTCCTGGATTTTGCGGGTGGTCGCCCAGTTGTGGGCGCCGTCGGTGTTAATGCCGGACTGGAACCACACCCAGGTGTCGCGGATTTCCGAATCCGGGAAGGTCCGGGCGATTTCGTGGACCATCGCTTCGGTGCCGATCAGGGCGACCTCGTACTCGGTGATGCCGGCGGTGATGGCGTTGCGGATGGCCTCGCCGCCCAGGTCGCCGATGCGGGCTCCGTGCTTGATCACCTCGATCTCTTCGGCCGACTTGATCATCCGCTGGCGCATGGCCGCCTGGGCCACGTCGACCAGCGTGGCGGAGGCAAACGCCGCCTGGATCTTGTTCCGGTTGTCCAGCGGGAGGGAATCGTCCTCGACGCCGAGCCGGCGGGGGTTGATGCCGCGGGTGCGCAGCACTTCCTGGATGGCGAAGATGTAGTTGTCCCGGCGCCAGTCCGTGTAGACCACGTTGTCGCCGTAGCTCCGGCGCCACGGCATGCCGGCGTCGATATTGGCCGTGACGGTCACGGTGTCATCCTTGGTGACCACCATGGCGTAGGACCGGCCGAAATAGGTGAAGAGGAAGTCGGAGTAGTACTTGATGGAGTGGTAGCTCGTCAGGACGACGGCGTCCAGGCTCTTCTCGGCCATGATGCGGCGCAGGCCGGCCAGGCGGCGCTCAAACTCGGCGTCGGAGAACGTGAGGCTCACCTTTGAGCCGTTGTTCAGGACCTTGAGGCGCTCCAGTTCGGCGATGGACGAGGCGTTGTCGGTGGTGGTGGTAGTCATGCTGGTGGTGCCTTTCTTCGATGGTTACTTCAGAGGGGAAAGTTGGAACGGGTAGGGGCTACCCGTGGCTCAGTGGTTCCCGGCTGGTTTCGCGGGAAAGAATCACGGCGATCAGCGAGATGACGGCGGCGCCCACGAGGTACCAGGCGGGAGCAAGGTCGTTGGCGGTGGCAGCGATGAGGAGAGTGGCCATGAAGGGCGCGGTGCCCCCGAATAGCGCGTTTGAGAGGTTGAAGCTGACAGCGAAACCGCTGTAGCGGACTCGGGTGGGAAACATTTCAGCCAGGAAGCTGGGCAGAGTCCCGTCGTTGAGGGTGAGCATGGCACCCAGCAGCACCTGGACGAGGATTATGACCAGGAAGTTCCCCGTTCCCAGCAGGGCGAAGGCTGGCACTGTCAGCACGATGAAGCTGATGGACGCCGCGATGAGCACCTTCTTGCGGCCGTAACGGTCGGAGAGCATCCCGGTGAGGAAAATGAACCCGATATAGGTCGCTAGCGCGATGGTGGTGGCCAGGAAGGATTCGGTGGCCCCGAGACCGAGCTCCGACGACAAGTAGGTCGGCATGTAGCTGAGGATCACGTAGAAGCCGACGGCGTTGAGCAGCACTGCGCCGACAGCCCTCAGAAGCAGCCGCCAGTGATTCCGGAACAGGCTGAAGACAGGGGCCTTGATGGCCTTGTCCTCTGCTGCGAGCTCGCGGAACACCGGAGTATCTTCCAGCTTGGTGCGGATGTAGCGTCCGATCAGTCCCATCGGCGCCGCAAGCAGGAACGGCAGGCGCCACCCCCAGCTTTGCATGGCCTCGGCGCTCAGCAGTGTGGTCAGGAGGCCGGCGAGCAGGGAGCCGAGCAAAAGGCCCGCGGCCGTGCTGGCCGGAACTACTGCCGCGTACAGGCCGCGCTTGCCGGCCGGCGCATACTCAACGAGGAAGGCCGATGCGCCGGCATATTCACCGGAGGCGGAGAAGCCCTGGGCAACACGGATGATCAGGAGCAGGACCGGGGCCCAGATGCCGATTGTGTCGTAGCCCGGTATCAGCGCGATGCAGAACGTCGCCCCAGACATAATCAGGATTGACAGGGAGAGCGCTTCCCGGCGCCCAACACGGTCACCGATGTGACCCCATACGAAGCCGCCGAGGGGCCGCACGAGGAACGAGATCGCGAAGAGGGCGAAAGTCAGCAGCAGCCCTGTCTGGGGATCGGATTCGGGGAAGAAAACCGCCGCGATGGTGACGGCCAGGTAGCCGTAGACGGCGTAGTCAAACCACTCCACAAAATTGCCGATAAAGCTCGCGGCGATCACCCGGCGGCGTGTTTCCTTGCTGACGCCGCCGTCCGGGCCTACAGGCCCTGCCTGGCCACTCAATGTCGTTCGTGGGGACGAAGTGCTGCCATGCCCGCTATTCGACTCCGGGCTGGTCACTCCCGCAAGTGCGGCGGGGGATGAAGTTTCGTTACTCATGTATCCACCAAAGTGTTTTGGGGTTGCATTTGATGCAACGCTGTTGCACCAGAGTATGGGTGACGTGGAACACAGTCAATGGTTTCTTGTTCTCACATGGCGATTAGCGCGCCAGGAGGCTGCTTCTCCCGGGTGGATTTTGAAGGGGCGATCAGCCACGAGGACTGTTGCGCTGAGCGAAATATCGTTGCAACAAAGATGCGCCCTAGCCCGTGACGGCTAACCGCTACAGGAGCGTGCCATGTGGATGCCGGCGCAGCCCCAGGGGCATCAGCACAAGCAATACGGGGAACTAGCGATTGCTCGCGGCCCTGCGGCTAGAGAACCTGCCGCACGCTTTTTTCGAAACTCGACACGTGCTCCAGGGCCAGCTTTCCGGCCAGCTCGGCATCGCCGTCCGCGACGGCGTCCAGCAGGCGCACATGTTCGGCGATATGTCCCGCCACCGAGGGAAGCTTGTCGAGCACCAGGCACCAGATCCGGGTGGCAAGGTTGTCGTAGCGGATCAACGTGTCTTCCAGGTGGGGATTGCCTGCGGCGCGGTAGATCAGCCGGTGCACGGTGAGGTCGTAGCGCATGAGCTCGCGCTTGTCGCCGGGCCCGGCGTCGGTCCCCGCATCAATGCCGGCGATGGTCCGGGCAACCTCGCGCAGTTCGGCGCGCATGCCCGGGCCGGCGTTGGTGGCGGCCCGGCGGGCCGCCAGGGGCTCGAGCAGCTCGCGGATATCCGAGACATCTGCCAGTTCCGTGATGTCCACGATGGTGGCGAACGTTCCCCGGCGGGGGTACGAGACAACCAGGTGGTCTACCTCCAGCCGCTTGATCGCCTCGCGCACCGGGGTGCGGCCGTAGCCAAGCTCGGCCGCCAGCTGCCCGTCATTGATGGGCTCGCCCGGCCGGATTTCGAGCATGATCAGCTTGTCCCGCAACTGACGGTATGCAGCCTCGGCCTGGGAGAGGGCCTCGCCCTCGGCGGGCGGCAGGGCGTTCAGTGCATTCACGCTCGGCTCCGTTCCTGGTTCCAAACGGAAGCCGGCTTCCACTTGGCTTCCGCTATTGACTCTTGTGTGATCCCAATCATACCATTGTGTTCACACTGATATATCAGTCATTGCAACAATGGTATTTCAAAGGAGCATCCGTGGTTGAGCAGTTGAACGACCGACTTTCCGCAGTCGATCCCGAGGTCCACCGGGCCATAGCCGACGAGCTGGGCCGCCAGCAGTCCACCCTGGAGATGATCGCCTCCGAGAACTTTGCCCCGTCCGCCGTCATGGAGGCCCAGGGCTCGGTCCTGACGAACAAGTACGCCGAGGGTTACCCGGGCAAGCGCTACTACGGCGGCTGCGAACACGTCGACGTGATCGAACAGCTCGCCATTGACCGTGTTAAGGCCCTCTTCGGCGCGGAGTTCGCCAACGTCCAGCCGCACTCCGGCGCCCAGGCCAACGCTGCCGCCATGTTCGCCCTGCTGAACCCGGGCGACACCATCATGGGCCTGAGCCTGGCACACGGCGGCCACCTCACGCACGGCATGAAGATCAACTTCTCCGGCAAGCTCTACAACGTGGTCCCTTACAACGTGCGCGAATCCGACCTCCGGATCGACATGGCCGAGGTTGAAGCACTGGCGCTGGAGCACCGGCCCAAGCTGATCGTGGCCGGCTGGTCCGCGTACTCCCGCCAGCTTGATTTCGCCGAATTCCGCCGCATCGCCGATCTGGTGGGCGCCTACCTCATGGTGGACATGGCGCACTTCGCCGGCCTGGTGGCCGCAGGGCTGCACCCCAACCCGGTGCCGCACGCCGACGTCGTCACCACCACCACGCACAAAACCCTCGGCGGACCCCGCGGCGGAGTCATCCTCGCCAAGGAGCAGTACGCCAAGAAGATCAACAGCGCCGTGTTCCCCGGCCAGCAGGGCGGTCCCCTGGAACACGTCATTGCCGCCAAGGCCGTGGCCTTCAAGCTCGCCGGCTCCCCCGAATTCAAGGAACGCCAGGAACGCGTGCTGCAGGGGTCCAAGCTCCTGGCCGAACGGCTCCTGCGCGACGACGTTGCCGCCGCAGGCATCTCCGTGGTGAACGGCGGCACCGACGTGCACCTGGTCCTGGTGGACCTCCGCCATTCCGAACTGGACGGACAGCAGGCCGAAGACGCCCTGCACCGCATCGGCATCACGGTGAACCGCAACGCGGTCCCCTTCGACCCGCGCCCGCCGATGGTGTCCTCCGGACTCCGGATCGGCACGCCTGCCCTCGCCACCCGCGGCTTCGGCGCCGTCGAATTCACGGAGGTTGCGGACATCATCGCGACGGCGTTGATCGCCGCTGCCGCCACCGGAACTGCCGCCACCGGATCCTCCGGAAGCGCCGCCCTCGAAGAAAGCACCGTCATCGAGCTCCGCGCCCGCGTCACTGCCCTGGCAGAGCAGTTCCCCCTCTACGCCCATCTCAAAGGCGGCACAGAAATTGCCGCATTCGAATCTGACCTGATTGGAGCAGCCCAGTGAGCACCCAACAGCTCCCGGAGCACCCGGATTTTCTTTGGCGCAACCCGGACCCCAAGAAAAGCTACGACGCCGTGATTGTGGGCGGCGGCGGACACGGCCTGGCGACGGCCTACTTCCTGGCCAAGAACTTTGGGCTGACCAACATCGCCGTCCTGGAAAAGGGCTGGCTGGCCGGCGGCAACATGGCCCGGAACACCACCATCATCCGCTCCAACTACCTCTGGGACGAGAGCGCGGCCATTTACGAGCACGCCCTGAAGCTCTGGGAGATCCTGCCAGAGGAACTCGAATACGACTTCCTCTTCAGCCAGCGCGGCGTCATGAACCTCGCCCATACCCTGGGCGACGTCCGCGAAAGCATGCGGCGCGTGGGGGCGAACCAGCTCAACGGTGTGGACGCTGAATGGCTGGACCCGAAGCAGGTCAAGGAACTCTGCCCCATCCTGAACATCAGCGACAACATCCGCTACCCCGTCATGGGCGCCACGTACCAGCCGCGCGCCGGCATCGCCAAGCACGACCACGTGGCGTGGGCCTTCGCCCGCAAATGCGATGAAATGGGCGTGGACATCATCCAGAACTGCGAAGTCACCGGTTTCGTCAAGGACGGCAACCGGGTCACCGGCGTCAAAACCAACCGCGGCACCATCAACACCGAAAAAGTGGGCCTCGCCGCAGCCGGGCACAGCTCCGTGCTGGCGGAAATGGCAGGCTTCGAGCTTCCCATCCAGTCCCACCCGCTTCAGGCGCTGGTCTCCGAACTGCACGAGCCGGTCCACCCCACGGTGGTCATGTCCAACCACGTGCACGTCTACGTCTCCCAGGCCCACAAGGGCGAACTGGTCATGGGCGCCGGCGTCGACTCCTACAACGGCTACGGCCAGCGCGGTTCCTTCCACGTGATCGAGCACCAGATGGCTGCCGCCGTCGAGCTTTTCCCCATCTTTGCCCGGGCCCACGTGCTCCGGACCTGGGGCGGCATCGTGGACACCACCCTGGACGCCTCCCCTATCGTCGGCAACACCCCGGTGGAGAACATGTTCGTGAACTGCGGCTGGGGCACCGGCGGCTTCAAGGCCACCCCGGCTGCCGGCATGACCTTCGCCCATAACATCGCCACCGGCACGCCGCACAAGCTGAACCAGCCCTTTGCGCTGGAACGCTTCGAAACCGGAGCCCTCATCGACGAACACGGCGCAGCCGCCGTCGCCCACTAGCCGCCGTCCCCCAGAAAGAAAGACGCACATGCTGCTAATCTCATGCCCCAACTGCGGCTCGCGCGACGAGACCGAGTTCCACTACGGCGGCCAGGCCCACGTGCCGTACCCGGAAAACCCGAACGAGCTGAACGACAAGGAATGGGCCCACTTCCTGTTCTACCGGGAAAACACCAAGGGCATCTTCGCCGAGCGCTGGCTTCACAGCACCGGCTGCCGCCAGTGGTTCAACATGCTCCGCGACACCGTCACGTACGACATCAAGGCCGTGTACCCGATGGGCACGCCCCGCCCGGACGCCGCCGGAACGCCAACCGCTGAAACCGGCACTGCGAGCCTTGCCGCTGACAGCACCACCACCGGTACGGCAGCGCCCAGCACCTCGGGCACCAGCATCGCCCCGGCCGATCCAGCCCCCAGCACCACCGCCCCGAAGGGAGCAACCAAGTGACTTCCCAGAACGCCCGCCTCGCCGCCGGCGGACGCATCGACCGGACCATCTCCTGGCGTTTCACCGTGGATGGCGAGGAATTCACAGGCCATCCCGGCGACACCCTCGCCTCGGCCCTGATCGCCAACGGCCGCATCACCGCTGGCAACTCGCTCTATGAGGACCACGCCCGGGGCATCATGTCCGCCGGCGTGGAGGAATCCAATGCAATGGTCAAAATCGCGCCGCGCTTCCCCGGCGACGTTGCCGAGTCCATGCTCCCCGCCACCACCGTCACCCTGGTGGACGGTCTGAAGGCGGAACTGCTCAACGGCCTTGGCAAGCTGGACCCGGAAGAAGACCGGGCGGAATACGACAAGAAGTACGTCCACACCGACGTCCTGGTCATCGGCGGCGGCCCCGCCGGCCTGGCCGCGGCCCGTGAGGCTGTCCGCACCGGCGCCCGCGTCATCCTCATGGACGACCAGCCCGAACTGGGCGGCTCACTCCTGTCCGGCTCCACCGCCCCGGAACTGGCCGAGACCATCGAAGGCAAGCCTGCCCTGGAATGGGTTGCGGATGTAGAAGCCGAGCTGATCTCCGGCGCCGAGTCCACGGTCCTGAACCGCACCACGGCTTTCGGTGCCTACGACGCCAACTACGTCATCGCAGTCCAGAACCGCACCGACCACCTGTCCAGCCCGGCCGCCCCCGGCGTCTCGCGCCAGCGGATTTGGCACGTCCGTGCTAACCAGGTGATCCTGGCCCCCGGTGCGCACGAACGCCCGCTGGTGTTCGAGAACAACGACCGCCCCGGCATCATCCTGGCCTCCGCCGTCCGCAGCTACCTCAATCGCTACGCCGTGGCCGCCGGGCAGCGCGTGGTCATCAGCACCACCAACGACAGCGCCTACGCCGTTGCCGCGGACCTGCGGGCTGCCGGCATCAAGCTTGCGGCCGTCGTGGATGCCCGCCCCCAGTTGTCGAAGGTGGCTGCCGCCGCCGTCGAAGCCGGCACCCGCGTGCTGATCGGCAGCGCCGTGGCAGACACCGCTTCCGGCAGCGCCGACGGCCGGGTTGAGAATGTCACCGTACGCAGCATCAACGACGACGGCGAACTCACCTCCGGCGTCGAGGAAATCGCCTGCGACCTGCTGGCAGTTTCCGGCGGCTGGAGCCCGCTGGTCCACCTGCACTCCCAGCGCCAGGGCAAGCTGCGTTGGGACGACGAGCTCGCCGCTTTTGTGCCGAGCACCGTGGTCCCCAACCAGCAGACCATCGGTTCCGGCCGCGGCAGCTTCGAACTCGAAGACGTGCTGGCCGAGGGCATCTCCGCCGGAGCAGCCGCTGCCATAGCGGCAGGCTTCGCCTCGGAAACCAAGCCGTCCCCGCTCGGCGAACCGAGGGCTTCCGCCCCCACCCGCCAGCTCTGGCTGGTCCCGGGCCAGGAAGGCACGCCGGATGACTGGCACCACCACTTTGTGGACTTCCAGCGCGACCAGTCAGTGGCTGACGTGCTGCGGTCCACCGGAGCCGGCATGCGGTCCGTGGAGCACATCAAGCGCTACACCTCCATCAGCACCGCCAACGATCAGGGCAAGACCTCCGGCGTCAACGCGATCGGTGTCATCGCCGCGGCCCTCCGCACCGCAGGCGAAGCCTCCCGCGGCATCGGCGACATCGGCACCACCACCTACCGGGCACCGTTCACCCCGGTGGCGTTCGCGGCACTGGCCGGCCGCCAGCGCGGCGAACTGTTCGACCCCGCCCGCGTCACCTCGATCCACCCGTGGCACGTCGCCAAGGGCGCGCTGTT
>DATIUQ010000284.1:0-5342 GCA_035466775.1 Arthrobacter sp. | reverse complement strand
AAAGCGAGCCAGGACAGAAACCGGAGCCGGCTACCCGAAAAGGGTGGCCGGCTCCGGCTTCGTACTTCACTCCCTGGCCACCCCAATGATCGGGAGGGCCCTTTAGAACACCCGGATCGGGATCTCGGCCGGGTCCCTGAGCAGGGACTCGATCTCGTCGTCGAGCTTGACCAGGGTGATGGACGCTCCGGCCATGTCCAGGGAGGTGCAGTACTCGCCGACGTAGCTGCGGCCTACGCTGATGCCCTGCTCGGCGAGGCGCTTGTGGGCCTGGCCGTAGAGCAGGTACAGCTCGCTGATGGGGGTTCCGCCCAGGCCGTTGATCATGAGTGCCACGCGGTCCCCGTCGCCGAACGGCAGGTCCTGGACGATCGGAGTGAGCATTTCCTCGACGATCTCGTTGGCGCTCATCATGGCCGCCCGGCGCCGGCCCGGCTCACCGTGGATGCCCACACCGATCTCGATCTCGTCCTCACCGAGTTCGAACAGCGGGCTGCCCTTGGCCGGCGGGGTGCAGGCGGTCAGTGCGACGCCCATGCTGCGGGTGACCGAGTTGACCTTCTCACCGATCCGGATCACCTCGTCCAGGTCCGCGCCGCGCTCGGCGGCGGCGGCGACAGCCTTGATGACGAAGAAGTTCCCGGCCACGCCGCGGCGGCCGATCGTGTAGGTGGAGTCCTCCACGGAGACGTCGTCGTTGATGAAGAGGGTCCTGACCTGGATGCCCTCGGCGGAGGACATTTCCTGGGCCATGTCGAAGACCATCTTGTCGCCGGTGTAGTTGTTCACCAGCAGCAGCACGCCTTTGGGCGAGGCCATCATTTTGGTGGTCTCGTAGACATAGTCGAACGGCGGTGCGGCGAACACGTCGCCCGGGCAGGCGGCGTCAAGCATGCCCTTGCCCACGATCATGACGTGCGCGGGTTCATGGCCGGAGCCGGAGCCCTGCACGATCGAGACCTTGTTCTGGTCCGGGCCGTCGGCGCGCATGATCAGGTTGTATTCGGGGACGTACTTGAGGGTCTCAGGGTTGGCCAGGGCCAGCCCTTCGAGCATCTCGGGGACGAACTGCTTGGGGTCGTTGACGAACTTTTTCATGTGATCTCCACGTCGTTGTGCTGGTCAGGTTGATGGAAAGACAAACAGGGCTAGCGCTGGTCCCAGCCCTCGGTGATGCGTTCAATGATGATGGCGATCGCTACCGCGCCGGCGTCCGGGGAGCCGATGCTGCGCTCGCCGCTGTAGCTGGCCCGGCCCCGCCTGGCCTCGAGCTTGCTGGTGGCGTCCGCGCATTCCCTGACGGTTTTCGCGAACGCGGCCCGGCATTCGGCGGCCCCGGCACCGGCGGCGAGCTGGCGTTCCAGCTCGTCGGTGGCCGGGACGAGTGCGTCCAGCAGGGTCTTGTCTCCCAGGCTCGCGCCGCCCCGGGCCATGATGCCCTCGGCGGCGGCGCGCAGCATGGCGACGGCGGCGGCGCCGTCGATGGTGTCCACGGTCTTCGCCGCGGCGGAGGCGCGCAGAAACGCGGTTCCCCACAGCGGGCCGGAGGTGCCGCCGATCCGGCTTGAGATCGCCAGGGCGATCTGCTGCAGGAACGTGGGGACGTCGTCGCGCTTGAAGCTGTCCCAGTCCTGCAGGACCTTCTCGAAGCCGCGGGCCAGGGAGTAGCCCAGGTCGCCGTCGCCCACGACGGCGTCCAGGTCGCCGAACTCCTTTTCCTTATCGACTGCAGTCTGCGCGAGGGTGCGGACGACGTATTCGACGTCGGCGAGGTCGGTGGCGGTCATGGGGTCTCCGTGGGGGTCGAATGGGCGGCGGGGTTTGCGGCGCCGGTGCCTGGCCTGGGCGTGGACAGGATGGCCTGCAGCGTCGCGAGGGTCACGACGCCGGAAACGTCGACGCCGGCGTCGTTAGCCAGGACTTCGGTGGCCTCGCCGGCGGGGTCGCCCAGCGAGCTCACCACGAGCGAGGCGCCGGTGAAGTCCTCCTCACGGGTGTAGCCACTGACCGTGACCAGGGTTCGCAGTCCCGCGCCCAGGGCGGCGCGCAGGCCGTTGGCGCTGTCCTCAACCACGATCGCGTCGTCCGGGTCAAGGTTCAGCTCCCTGAGCGCGAGCAGGTAAATGTCCGGGGCGGGCTTCTTCGCCGGGACGACATCGCCGGCGAACACAGCGAAATGCTTCGCGAGGCCCTCGCCGACGGCGTGCGTGAGGACGGCGCGGACGGCCGGTTCCGCCGAGGTGGAGGCCACCGCGAGGGTCCATCCGGCGTCATGCGCTTCCTGGACGATCCGGGCGATCCCGGGCCGGGCGGGCATGACTCCGGAAGCCACCATGTCCTTGTAAACGGCGGTCTTGCGCTGGTGCCATGCCAGGATGGCCTCGTCCACGGCGGCGTCGTCCTTCAGGCCCAGGCTGTGGGCGAGTTCCGGGGTGAGGATGCTGCGCATCCGTTCCTTGCCGCCGCCGATCTTGACCTTCTCCGCGTACTCTTCGACGCTCCACTGGACCGGGACGTTAAAGTCGGTGAAGGTACGGTTGAAGGCCGGCAGGTGGCCATGCTGTTCGGTGTCGGCGAGGACGCCGTCGCAGTCGAAGATCAGGGCCGGCATCAGCGGCCGCCCTTGCCGGCGCTGCCGAACTGCTCGGTCAGCTCCTTGACCATCGCCATGACCTCCCCGCGTGTGTGCTTGAACAGGGACGGCGGGTCCCACTTGTTGTCCTGCTCGGCCTGTTTGAGGAAAGCCAGGGAGGACTGCATGAACGTTTCCTTCAAGGCGGTGGAGATGTTGACCTTCGCGCAGCCGCGGGCGATCAGGTCCGCGAACTG
The DNA here is from genome assembly GCA_035466775.1 of Arthrobacter sp. Lineage (GTDB taxonomy): Bacteria > Actinomycetota > Actinomycetes > Actinomycetales > Micrococcaceae > Arthrobacter. The sequence continues at coordinate 2,513 of DATIUQ010000284.1, read as the reverse complement.
CTCCTGGCTCAGGCCGGACCCGCCGTGCAGGGCGATGGGGATGTGCCGGGCCTCGACGATCTCGGTGACCCGGCCGAGGTCGAGCACCGGGGCAGCCTTGTAGGAGCCGTGCGCGTTGCCGATCGAGGGTGCAAAGACGTCGATGCCCGTGGCGTCGATGAAGTTCAGCACCGTTTCCAGGCTCTGCTGGGGGGCGACGTCGTCCGAGCCGTGGTCATCCTCGACGCCGGTGATCGCCTCGATCTCGCCTTCCACTTGGGCGCCGTACTGCCGGGCCTCGGCAACCACCTCGATGGTCTGGCGCTGGTTTTCTTCCACCGGCATGCTGGAGGCGTCAAAAAGCACGGAGTTCCAGCCGGCTTTGAGGCATTCGGTGAGCACCTCCCGGTCCGGGCAGTGGTCCAGGTGCAGGGTGACGGGGACCTGGATGCCGGCGGTCAGCGACTTCCACATATCGAACAGCTGGCGGGAGCCGATGCTGCGGACCGTCTTCACCGAGGTCTGCAGGATGACCGGGGAGTTTGCTTCCTCGGCCGCGGCGAGGACCGCTTCCATGGTCAGGTCGTTGAAAATGTTGATGGCCGGAACGCCGTAGCGGGCGTGAAAAGCCGGATCGACTATGTCCTTCAGGGGCACAACACCCATGGGAAACCTCCTTGTTTGGCTGCCTTCAACGCTAAGCGGGCTTTCCTTTTCCGGGTACGGGGGGAAACCCGCACCCGGGCTTGGGGGTCATCCCCACCTGTTGCGTGCGGCGGGTCCCGTGCTCAAGTGGTGTCACGGAATCACAACCACTCCCCCACCACCAGCGAAAAGGACTCCCGCCATGGCTAACGGAAGCGTTTTGGAAACCATCACCCTCGAAGAAGCGCAGCAGGTCATCGACGCCGCCGCGAAGAAGGCCGCCGAGATAGGTCAGCCGATGGACATCGCGGTCGTTGACGCCGGCGGCAACCTCAAGGCGCACGCCCGGATGGACGGCGCGAACATCGGCTCCATCACGATCTCGATCAACAAGGCCTACACGGCCATTGCGTTCCAGTGCGAGACCGGCGATTTGCAGGAAGCCACCCGCCCGGACGGCCCCATCCACGGGCTCAGTGACGCCCACGGCGGACGGCTGGTGGTGTTCCCCGGCGGCATTCCGTTGGTGCGGGACGGGCGGATCATGGGGGCAATCGGGGTGTCCACCGGGACCATTGAGCAGGACCAGGAGGTTGCGCTGGCCGGAGCCGGGGCGTATTAGCAGCCCCCTGACAGCTGATGCAGGCTGCCCGTTGCGTACAATCGGCGCTCGTAGGCGTGCCACGGGGACCCTGCCGCTTCGGCCGGCTCCCGCTGCGGTCCGTCAGCCCTTCGCCACCCGGGCATCCCCGCCAGCGACGGACTCGGCGATCCGCTTGATCGCTGCGAGCGTTTTCGGAATGCCGTCCAGCGCCTGCCGGGTGCGGTCGGCGATCTGGGCGTCAGCCCCATCACCAAACTTCTCCTCGAACATGGCTATGCCCTCCGGCAGGAATTCCCAAGACTCGCTCAGGATGGTTCCGTCGTCTGCCGGCGTGAGGGCGAAGCCCCAGCGGACAAACCTGCCGCCCACCACCCAGGCGAACTCGCGGCCGCGCTCGGCAGCCACCACCTGCGAGCGGGTCTCCCAGGACCGGTGCGGGAGCTCGTTACGGCCGGTGAACCAGGCACCGGGCTGGCCGGCGCTGTCCTCGTCGTCCCACCAGCACGACGTGCAAACCGGGCTCCACTCACCGGTGCGGGTGATGTCGGAGACCAGGTCGTACAGCGCCTCTGCTGATGCCTTGACCGTGACCGACTCCTGGTGGTGGCGGATGCTGTTCTGGTTCATGGGTCCATCCTTACAGACGGTCACTTCTTCTGCCGCCGGCTGCCGCCGTGCCAGTCCTCCTGCCGGCCGACCGTACCGGAGGCGACCCCGAAGGCCGGGAGCTGCGGCTGCTCGCGGAGGCTCCGCTTGAGCTCCGCGAACCCGGGGAACCGTGCCAGCCCCACCACGTGGTCCCACAGCTCGGCGGCCGACTGGTCGTCCGGCAGCCGGCTGATGACCGGCCCGAAGAAGGCCACGCCGGCGGGTGGTTCGAAGTGGATGATGGGCGTGCCCACATCCTTACCCGTCAGCCCCAGCGCCTCATCCGTCTCCTGCCGGATCTCGCAGTCCCAGGAGTCGTCGTCGAGAGCCTCCGCAAGCTCCAGGGGCAAACCGGCCTGGGCCAGGACCGGCTCCACGAACTCCCGCGTCCCCCGTTCCTCACGCACCTCGGCCTCGCTGCGCTGGCCGGCCGTGTCCGGGGCAGCTTCGAAGATGCGCGTGCCGAACGCCTCGTACAACCGGGCGATCGACTCGCGGCCATGCTCACCACGTGCCCGGGCCGCCACCCTCAGGAGCCGGAGCCCGGCCGTGTGTCCGGCCTCGTACTCAGGCGGGAACTGCGCGTCATAGTCAACGTGGGCGTTGATAAGGCGCAACGAAATAAACCGCCAGTCCA
>DATIUQ010000283.1:0-60238 GCA_035466775.1 Arthrobacter sp. | reverse complement strand
CGGCGCAGGTTCACCAGCCCGGTGCAGATGATCTGGGTCTGGTCGATCGAGGTGATCCGGGTCATCGGCACGAAGACCCGCTTCTTTCCGGGCACCTCCACAACGATGCCCACCACGTGCGGGGCACCGCGCGTGCCCCGGGAGAGCACAACGACATCGCGCAGCCGGCCCAGACGGTCACCCAGGGGGTCGAAGACGTCGAGTCCGAGCAGGCGCGCAACAAAGACCCGCGAAACATTTGTGCTCACCTGTACAGGCTACCGAGTCCGCTCTCTTTTAGCTGAATTTTCAGCCGGTGCACAGCAGGATAGGTAAGAATAGGCGTATGTCAAACATTTTTGGTGCCCCCAGGGCTGGCGCCCCCAACGGCCCGGACGAGGCCCGCAGTGTCCCCAGGGGCGACACCGTCGGGTCCTACAACTCCTACCTGGATGCCCAGAAGGCGGTGGACTACCTCGCCGACCAGCAGTTCCCGGTGCAGATGGTCTCGATCGTCGGCAACGACCTGAAGATGGTGGAACGGGTCACCGGCCGCCTCACGTACCCGCGGGTCGCCCTCTCGGGCGCGCTGAGCGGCATGTGGTTCGGCCTGTTCGTCGGCATCATGCTGTCCTTCTTCTCCACCACGCCCGGGTATTTCTCCATTGTGACGTCCGTGCTTATGGGCGCGGCGTTCTTTATGCTCTTCGGCATCGTCACGTACGCCATGCAGCGCGGGAAGCGCGACTTCACCTCCACGAGCCAGGTGCTGGCGACCAACTACGACGTCGTCGTCTCCTTTGAGGCGGCGAACGAGGCGCGGCGGCTGCTCCACCAGCTGCCGATGACCCAGCATGACGCCTCGGCATCCGCTGGAACGGCCGGCTACTCCCAGCGCGACTACCAGCACCAGCCGTACCAGCCCGGCCCCGGGCAGGGTTCGGAACAGCCCGGCCAGCCGGGGCATGCCCCGCAGCGCCCCGCGGGCTGGAACGACCCCTACGGCCAGCGGGCTCCCGAATCCGGCGGACAGCCCGCCGCCGGATGGCAGCCCGGCAACCAGCCGGCCCCTGGCCATGAGGCCGGGGCGTCCCGGCAGCCGACGGGATCTGCCGACGCCGCGCCGGAGAAGGAAGAGCCCGCCAAGCCCTCCGGGTTCTCCTATCCGGACCTGCCCGACGGCCGCCCGCAGTACGGGGTCCGCGTGACCGACGCGCCTAAGCAGGAGCCCGGCCAGGACGGCTCGCGGCAATAGAGCCACCGCCCTGGAGCCGCCGCCCTGGAGCCACTGCCCTGGAGCCAACGCCCTGGAGCCAGTGCCCGGTACGCAGAAGGCCTCCGCCCGGAATGATCGGGCGGAGGCCTTCTGCGTACCGGCGGTTGCCGGGTAATCGGGGAACTACGCCTTCTGGCTGTCCACTTCCTGGTAGATTCCCGCCATCCAGGATTCGACGTCGTCGGCCTTGCGGGGCAGGGCGGCGCTGAGGTTGACCGGACCGTCGGCGGTCATGAGGATGTCGTCCTCGATCCGGACGCCGATGCCGCGGTATTCCGCGGGGATGGCGAGGTCCTCATCCTTGAAGTACAGGCCGGGCTCGATCGTGAAGACCATGCCGGGGGTGAGCACGCCGTCGAGGTACAGCTCGCGCTTGGCCTGGGCGCAGTCATGCACGTCGAGGCCCAGGTGGTGGCTGGTGCCGTGCGGCATCCAGCGGCGGTGCTGCTGGCCCTCGGCGCTGATGGCTTCCTCCACGGAGACAGGCAGCAGGCCCCAGTCGGCCAGCCGTTCCGCCAGTACGGTGGTCGCGGCTGTGTGGATGTCGCGGAACCTCGTGCCCGGCTGGGCGGCGGCGAATCCGGCGTCGGCGGCGTCAAGCACAGCCTCGTAGACCTTGCGCTGGATGGCGGAGAACGTGCCGTTGGCCGGCAGGGTGCGGGTGATGTCCGCGGTGTACAGCGAATCCGCCTCGACGCCGGCGTCGAGCAGCAGCAGTTCGCCGGCGTTGACTTTGCCGGTGTTCCGCGTCCAGTGCAGGACCGTGGCGTTGTTGCCGGACGCCGCGATGGTGTCGTAGCCGAGCTCGTTGCCTTCCTCCCGGGCGCGGGCAAAGAACGCACCTTCGACGACGCGCTCGCCGCGCTGGTGGGTGAGCGCCCGCGGCAGGGCCTTGACGACCTCGGTGAAGCCCTGGACCGTGGCGGCGACCGCGGTCTTCATTTGCTCGACTTCCCACTCGTCCTTGAGCAGGCGCAGTTCGGAGAGGGCCTCGGTGAGCTTCTCGTCGAGGGCGTCAAGGATGCCAAGGTCCAGGTTCTCGGGGTCCTTGGCCGTGTTGTAGCGCGCGGTGTCCACGAGAGCGTCGATGTTCTCGTCGACCTTCCGCACCAGCCGGATGGAGATCCCGCCGATTTCGGGAGCGCCCACGTTCTTGGTGATACCGAGTTCGAGTTCGCTGATGTCCGCGGTGTCCAGGCCGAGACGGGCCTTGAACTCGGCCAGGGTGGGGCGGGCTCCGATCCAGAACTCGCCGGAGCGGGAGTCGGCGTAGAACTGTTCGGTGTCGCGGCCGGCCAGCGGGCGGAAGTACAGCGTCGCGCGGTGGTGGCCGCCGTCGTCGCCCTTGCCTTCCTCAACAGGTTCCAGGATGAGCACGGCGTCGGGCTCGTGGTCCAGGCCCAGGCCGGTGAGGTGCGCGAAGCCGGAGTGCGGGCGGAAGCGGTAGTCGCAGTCGTTCGAGCGGACCTTCAGCGGACCGGCGGGAATGACCAGGCGTTCGCCTTTGAACTGCTCAGAAATGGCGCGGCGGCGGGCGGCTGCGTGGCCGGCGACGGCGTCGCGTTCCGGCAGCTGCTCGCGGGACGGTGCCCAGTTGCTGGCCATAAACGCCTTGAAGGCGTCGGAGCTGGGCCGCTGGGAGCGGTTGTTGACGCGCTCGTCGAGGGGCTGGGAAGCGGAGACTTGGGTGTTATCTGCATCGTTCACCGTCCCATAGTCTCACCAGCGGAGCGGCTTAGGCCAACAGGCCAGGCGGTCTTCCGCTGTATCCCTCCCCTGCATCCTCCGGGGCGCTGGCGCGCCGATCTACTAGGCTGGGGAGGTGAGGATCGACCTGCATGCCCACTCGAACGTTTCCGACGGCACCCAAGCGCCCGGCGCGGTGCTGGCCTCGGCGGCGGAGGCGGGGCTCGACGTCGTCGCCCTGACCGATCACGACTCCACCGACGGCTGGGCCGAGGCCGCCGTGGCAGCCAGGGAACACGGCGTCGCCCTGGTTCCCGGGATGGAGATCTCCTGCCGGACGACGGAGGGCATCAGCGTGCACCTCCTCTGCTACCTGCACGACCCCGCGCACCCCGGGCTGCTGGAGGAAATCACGAAGGCCAAGGACGCCCGTTTCACCCGGGCCGAACGGATGGTCAGCCTGCTCGCGGAGGACTACCCGCTGAGCTGGGACGACGTCATCCACCACGTGGCCCCGGGGGCCACCATGGGCCGGCCCCACATCGCCGACGCGCTCGTGGCCGCGGGCGTGGTCGCTGACCGCACCGAGGCGTTCGAGTCCATCCTGACATCGCGTTCACGGTACTTTGTGCAGCACTACGCGCCGGACCCGGCGTTCGCCGTCGAACTGGTCCGTGCGGCCGGCGGGGTGCCGGTGTTCGCCCATCCGGTGGCGTCCGCCCGCGGGCGGATCGTGGGGGAGCGCACGTACCGGGAAATGATCGACGCCGGGCTGGCCGGGCTGGAAATCTACCACCGCGACAATCCCGAGGAGGGCAGGGTGTTCCTGCGCAAGCTCGCGGAACGGCACGGGCTCCTGGTCACGGGATCGTCCGACTACCACGGGGCCGGGAAACCGAACCTGCTGGGCGAGAACCTGACCTCGCCCGAGGTGTTTGCCCGGATCGAGGAACAGGGAACCGGAACCCCCGTGGTGCGCTGACACGCCGCCGCCCGTTGAGCTGTCAGGTATGGTCCCCAACGGGCCGGAATAGCCACCACAAGTGACAGGGCAACGGGGCTAATTGGGGAAGACGGTGAAGGCGGCGTGCGGGGCGAGCCGCTTGGCCATGACGTCGATCGCGGGCTGGTTCTGGTCCACACAGACGAACCTGCGGTCCAGCTTCGCCGCGACGGCGCCCAGCGTCCCGGAGCCCGCGAAGAAGTCCAGGCACCAGTCGCCGGGACGGCTGGAGGCGGCCACGACACGACGGATCAGCCCTTCGGGCTTCTGCGTGGGGTAGCCGGTCTTCTCCTTGCCGGTGGGGGAGACGATCGTGTGCCACCAGACGTCCGTGGGCAGCTTGCCGAGCTCCCGCTTCGCCGGCGTGACGAGGCCCGGGGCCATGTACGGCTCCCGGTCCACCTCCGCGCTGTCGAAGTGGTACTTCGCGGGGTTCTTGACGTACACGAGGATGTTGTCGTGCTTGGTCGGCCAGCGGTACTTGGCCCGGGCACCGTAGTCGTAGGCCCAGATGATCTCGTTCAGGAAGCACTCGCGGCCGAAAATGGCGTCGAGCATGACCTTGGCGTAGTGCACCTCCCGGTAGTCCAGGTGCAGGTACAGGGTGCCGTCGTCGGCGAGCAGCCGCCAGGCCTCGACGAGCCGGGGCTCGAGGAAGGTCCAGTAGTCGCTGAACGCGTCGTCGTACTTGTGCAGCGCGCCCTTGATCGTGTCGTAGGACCGGCCCTTGAAGCCGACCCGGTCGCCCTCGCCGCCGGCGTTGAGCACCATCTTGGTTTCCTGGCGCTTCTGGACCCGGCCGGTGTTGAAGGGAGGGTCCACGTAAATCAGTGTGAAGGCGCCGTCCGGCAGCGTCGGGAGGTACTCCGCGTTGTCCGCATGTACCACCAGGTTGCTGCCGTCCGGCGCCCAGACGGTGTCAGTCATGAAGGGGTTTAGGCCTCGGTGCTGCTTGCCGGAGCCCCGGCCTCGCCTGCGACCACTTCGCCGTTGCGGCGGCGGGTGCGGGTGCGGCGGCGTGCGCGGGTGGCGCGGTCAACCTCGGTCGGCGCGCTGGCGGCTGACCTGGCCGGAGCCTCGGCGGCGGGACCCGTGCTGGCTTCGGCCTCGGCCGGACGGCGACGGCGGTCGCCGGAGCGGCCACTGTCCTTTCCGCCGCCTGCGCCGCCGCTGCGGCGGGTGTCGCGGCCGCTGTCGCGCGAGCTGCTGCGGCTTCCGTCGCGTCCGCCCGTGCTGCCGCCGTCGCGTGCGCCGCTGCGGGTGCTGTCGCGTCCGCTGCTCTGTCCGCCGCTGCGGGTGCTGTCGCGTCCGCCTGCGTTCTTCTTGCCTGTCTCGCCCAGATCCTCCAGGACCTCGGCGTCGACGCCGGCCAGCACGCGCTTGTCGCGGGGCAGGCGGCCCTTGGTGCCCTCGGGGATGTCGAGTTCCTCGAAGAGGTGCGGCGAGGAGGAGTAGGTTTCCACCGGCTCCGGGACGCTGAGTCCCAGGGCCTTGTTGATCAGGCCCCAGCGGGGCATGTCGTCCCAGTCGACGAAGGTCACGGCCGTGCCCTTGTTGCCGGCGCGGCCGGTGCGGCCCACACGGTGCAGGTAGATCTTTTCGTCTTCGACGCACTGGTAGTTGATGACGTGCGTGACGTCGTCGACGTCGATGCCTCGGGCGGCGACGTCGGTGGCGACGAGAACGTCCACCTTGTTGTTGCGGAAGGCGCGGAGGGCCTGCTCGCGGGCGCCCTGGCCGAGGTCGCCGTGGATGGCGGCGGCGGCGAAGCCGCGGTCCACGAGTTCCTCGGCCACCTTGGCGGCGGTGCGCTTGGTCTTGGTGAAGATGATGGTGCGGCCGCGGCCGCGGGCCTGCAGGATGCGGGCCACTACCTCGATCTTGTCCATGCTGTGGGCACGGTAGATCAGCTGGCGGATGTCGCGCTTGGTGAGGCCCTCGTCGTCCGGGTCGGCGGCGCGGATGTGGGTCGGCTGCGTCATGTAGCGGCGCGCCATGGCGATGACCGGGCCGGGCATGGTGGCGGAGAACAGCAGTGTCTGGCGGACGGGCGGCGTGCCCGCGATGAGGGTCTCGACGTCGGGCAGGAATCCAAGGTCCAGCATTTCGTCGGCCTCGTCCAGGATGACCATCTTGACGTTCTTCAGGACCAGGTGCTTCTGCTTGTACAGGTCGATGAGGCGGCCGGGAGTACCGACGACGACCTCGACGCCCTTCTGCAGCGCCTCGACCTGCGGCTCGTAGGCACGGCCGCCGTAGATCGTGGTGATGCGGGCGTTGCGCTTGCGGGCGGCGTTCTGCAGGTCGCTGGCAACCTGGACCGCCAGCTCGCGGGTCGGCACGATCACCAGGGCCTGCGGGGCGCCGGGGGCGGGAAGTTTGTCGAACCCGGCGTCGTCCGGTCCGACGACGCGCTGCAGCGCCGGGATGCCGAAGCCGAGGGTCTTGCCCGTTCCGGTCTTGGCCTGGCCGATGATGTCATGGCCGCTCAGGGCGACCGGCAGGGTCATGGCCTGGATGGGGAAGGGGTGGGTGATGCCGGCGTCGGCAAGGGACTCCACGATATCGGCGCGGACGTTGTAGTCAGCGAAGGTTTTCTCGGCTATCTCGTGCGGCTTTTCGTCCGAGATGATGGTCTCTTCCGGCTCGATCGTTTCCGTTCCGGAATCGTCGGTCAGAAGCTGGTGCGTGTGCAATTCACTCACAGGGGAGTTTCCTTATTCATTTGGGCTGCGCTGCTTGCTCAACGGGGCCGGCCGGGTGGCCGTTCCGGAGCACGCTCAGGCGCGCAAGCAAATCCAGTGGAAGCCGATCGCGGGCTATCTAAATGCTGGCACTGGGGACCAGCGGGTCTGTCTCAAGATCGCGTAGGGGCGGGCTTGTTGAATTCGAAAATCAAGGAAATCAACGACCGGGCATCCATATCTACCTTTCCAGTCTAGCCGTAAGCGGCCCGGATGCTCGACGGACCGCGCTGGCTCATTAAGATGCGCGCGCAGGAAAGGCGCCCATTGCTCAGCCCACCAGCTCCAGCCGGACCTCGCGGGTGGCAATGTCGGAGGAAACAATCCGCACCCGGACGTGGGTGCCGGGTTCCAGTTCCCCGGGGCAGCGGGCCGTGACGGCAGGCTCGGCGATCTGCACGATCCCGGAGGGTCCGTTTCCGTTGCCGCCCCCGTTGCCGTTCTTTCCGTTTCCGTTCCTGCCCTTTCCGTTGCTGCTCTTACCGTTACTGCCCTTTCCGTTACCGGATGATTTCGAACCGGAGATCACGACGGCGTCGAACTCCTGGCCGACGTGGTTGACCAGCAGCGCCGCCTCGACCGTGTCGAGCGAGAGGCGCTCCAGCCGGGCGGCCAGCTGGTCCGAGGCGGCCATGATCGCCGGCAGGGACGGGAGGGCCTCGCGGGCCCAAGCCGGGACTTCCTTGCCGTTGCTGAGTGCCTCGCAGATCACCAAGACAAAACGGTCGATCAGGCGGCGCAGCGGGGCCGTGGAGTGGGCGTAGGCCGCGCCGATCGCGGCCTGGATGGCGGCATCGGGAACCGTTCCGTCGAACGGTGTGTACCCGGCGCCGCGGAACAGCATGCCGGCCGAGTGCACGATCGCCAGCTGCTGCGGGTCCGTGGGATCGAGGGTGCGCAGGTATTCGCCGTAGCTCATTTCGCCGTCCCAGGGCTTGCCCAGGGCACGGGTCTGGCGGTGGAAATGCGCCAGCGAGGCTGCATCCGGGGCCGGCATGGTGCGCAGGATGCCGACTTTGCCCTTCAGCATGATTCCCGCGGCGGCCATCCCCGTCATCAGGGAAATCTGGGCGTTCCAGTCCTCCACGGGCAGCGGCGGGGCAGCGACAATCCGGTAGCCGCCGTCGGGCAGTTGTTCGATTTCCTGTTCCGGCATGTTGAGGCTGGCGCCGCCGCGGAGCCGTTCCAGTTCGACGCGCTTCATGCCGACTTCCTTGAGCAGCTGCAGCACGGGCGCGGCGGTGCCGGCGTCGAGCTCGGCCTGCACACCCGGGTAGCTGAGCTTGGCCCGGCTGCGGACCGCGGCCCGGCGGACCCTTACCGCGGACACCTCGGCGGCGGCATCCAGCTCGAATTCCCAGACAAACGCGGCGCACAGCTGGCCGGCCAGCAGGCTTCCGGCTTCTTCGCTGATGACCTCCGGGTGCAGCGGGATCCGGCCATCCGGGGTGTAGAAGGTCTGGCCGCGGCGGCGGGTCTCCGCGTCGAGGGCACCGCCGGGGGCCACGAAGGAGGGGACGTCGGCGATCGCGTAGAACACCGTGTAGCCCTCGCCGGAGCGGTCGATGAAGAGGGCCTGGTCCAGGTCGGTGGACGACGCCGGATCGATGGTGACGAACTCGATGTGCGTAAAATCCAGCTCCGGCAGCTCGTGGCGCGCGACTGCCTCCTTGGCCTCCCGGAGCGCGTCCTCGGGGAAGGGCCCCGGCAGTTCAAGCGTTGCCCGCAGCGCGGTAAGCGCCTCGGCCAGTTGGTTCTCTTGCCGGTGGACGCTCGGGGTCAGGCGGTGATGGGACACGGAAATCAGATTAGCTCCATTTGCGCCATTAGTCTTGGATCATGAGCACATCCCCGGCCGATCCTGCCCGCTACAACAGTTTCCTGATGGATCTGCTCGGCGTGATGGCCTACGGCGAGCTTTCCGCCTTCGAAAGGCTCTCCTCCGATGCGCGGTATTCACCGTCCCTGCACGACCGCGCGGTGCTGGGACGGATCGCCGTGATCGAGTTCCAGCACTACGAGCTTGTGAGCGCCAAACTCGACGCCATGGGCCTGGACCCGGAGGCTGCCATGCTGCCGTTCCAGCCGTCCGTGGACCACTTCCACGAACGAACCCGTCCGGCGGACTGGTACGAATCCCTCATGAAGGCGTATGTGATCGACACCGTCTCCGCCGATTTCTACCGGGCCATTTCGCGCTACGTCGACGCCGGCACCCGGGCCCTCGTGGAGCAGATCCAGGCCGATGAGGAGGCGACGGCGGTGCTGCGGGAACGGCTCAAGTCCGCCCTGGCCGATGACCCGCGGCTGGCATCACGGCTGGCGCTGTGGGCCAGGCGCCTCCTCGGGGAAGCCCTGACCCAGGCTCAGCGGGTGAGCTTCGAGCACGCGTTCATCGGCGGGCTGGTCGGCGCGGACGAGGACGCGTCCAAGGAACTTGTCCGTGGGCTGATGGCGGAACTGGCAGCCAACCACTCACACCGGATGACGCAGCTCGGCCTGGCCGGCTGAACTCGGCGCTCAGTTCCCGGCGGCGTCGAGTGCGGCGAGCAGGGCCCGGGCGGCACCGGCGGGATCGCCGGCTTCGGTGATGGCACGGACCACCACGATCCTGCGGGCGCCGGCCTCCACCACCTGTTCCACGTTGCCGAGGTCGATGCCGCCGATCGCGAACCACGGAACCGTGTCCGCTGCCGCTCCCGCCGCATAGCGCACCAGATCGAGTCCGACGGCGGCGCGGCCGGGCTTGGTGGGAGTGGCCCACACCGGCCCGACACAGAAGTAGTCCAGGCCGTTGCGGGCGGATGAGGAGGCAATAGCCGCGTCCACCTGCTCCGGACTGTGGGTGGAGAGCCCGAGGACGGCGTCCTTGCCCAGGAACTGCCTGGCGGAGCCGGTGGGGATGTCTTTCTGCCCGATATGGAAGACCGGAGCCCCGGAGAGCGAGGCGAGGTCCGCCCTGTCGTTGACAGCCCAGAGACGGTGATGGCGGCGGGCCGCCTGGTGCAGGACCTCCAGCAGTTCCAGTTCCTCGGCCGCCTCCAGGGATTTGTCGCGCAGCTGGATGATGTCGACGCCGCCCGCAAAGGCCTCGTCCACGAAGTCCGCAAAGTCGCCGCGGCCCTGCCGGGCATCGGTGCAAAGGTATAGGCGGGCAGCGGTGTGGACGGCATCCTGGCTCATGCCTCCAGCCTAGTTCCTCTAAACTGGCCCAATACCGCGGGAGCCCGCCGCCGCCGACGCCACCAGCGTCCGGCACCGGCAGGGCTGAGAGGGCGTCAGAGCCGACCGCTTGACCTGATCCGGTTAGTACCGGCGTAGGGAAGGAATCCTTCATGGGCACCACATCCGACCGCGGCACGGCCGCGCGTACTGACGCAGCGCCGCCTGCGGCCGCCGCAGATGACACCGAAGCCGGGAAATGTTACGACGTCGCCGTGATCGGCGGCGGCGTGGTCGGCCACGGGATCGCCTTGGCGGCGCGGCGCTCGGGCCGGACGGTCGCCCTCATTGACGACGCCCCGGGAAGCGGCGCCAGCTGGGCTGCCGCCGGCATGCTCGCCCCCGTGAGTGAACTGCACTACCAGGAGGAACACCTCCTGGAGCTTATGCTCGAGTCCTCACGCCTCTGGCCGGCATTTGCCGCCGCGCTGGAGGACGCCGCCGGCACGGGCCTCCGCACCGTCACCGGCGCCGGCAACAGCACGGGTTACCTCACGACGCCGACCCTCGCCGTAGGCGCCGACGCCGCCGACCGCCGGGCGCTCGCGGACCTGCGCACCGTCCAGCAGGCGTCCGGCCTTGCCGTCGAGCCGCTCAGTGTCCGGGAGGCGCGCATCCGCGAACCCCTGCTGAGCCCCGGCATCTCCTGTGCCTTCGACATTCCCGCCGACCACCAGGTGGACCCCCGCCGGCTGCTCGCCCGGATCGGGGAACTCCTGGCCGCGGACAGCCACTGCGACACGATCAGGCGCCGCGCTGCCGGGCTGCTCTGGCAGGACGGGCGGGTGGCCGGAGCCACCCTGGCCGGTGGCGGCTCCGTCCGGGCCGGGGAAACCATCGTCGCCAACGGCCTCGGCGCCGCCGCGCTCCAGGGCCTGCCCGCCGGACTCCGGCTGCCGCTGCGGCCGGTCCTCGGCGATATCCTCCGGCTGCGGGTGCCGGAGAACCTGCGGCCGCTGCTGACCTCCACCGTGCGGGGACTGGTCCGCGGGGTGCCGGTCTACATCGTTCCCCGGCAGGACGGGACGGTGGTCATCGGTGCCACGCAGCGGGAAGACGCCCTCGGCGAAGACAGCCGTCCGGCGGCTCCGGCCGGCGCCCCGCCCGGCTCAGCAGTCTCCGCCGGCGGCGTCTACCAGCTGCTGCGCGACGCACAGCAGCTGCTCCCCGCCGTCGCTGAACTGGAACTGCTGGAAGCCACCGCCAGGGCACGGCCCGGGACGCCGGACAACGCGCCCCTGCTGGGCCGCGTGGCGCAACCGGGAGGCGCCGGGGAAATTGCTGGGCTGATCATCGCCACCGGTTTCTTCCGGCACGGAATCCTGCTCACGCCGGCCGCCGCGGAGATCTGCCGGCAGCTGCTCGACGGCGCCGAGGACGCCCGTTGGGCCCATTTCCGGCCCGACAGGTTCGCGGCCGCTACCGGACCCGCCGGCCAGCCTGCCGCCGGCCAGCCTGCCGCCTGCCCGCTTGCCGCCGCCCCGCCGGACACGTCCGTGCGAACCACCAATCCCAACCCCGAGCCCAGCAAGGAAACGGTATGAACATCACAGTGAACGGAACCGGGCACACACTGCCCGACGGCGCCTCGGTGGGCGCCCTCGTCAGCGCGGTCACCGGCCGGCCGCTGGCCCCTAACGGCCAGTCTGCCGACGGCGCGAAACTCGGCGTCGCCGTCGCCCGCAACGCGGAGGTGGTTCCCCGCAGCCAGTGGCACGGCACCGCGCTCGCCGACGGCGACGACGTCGAGCTGGTCACGGCGGTACAGGGAGGATGAGCAGTATGGACGACACCACCCTGGCAGCGGCACCCGGTGTGTCAGCGGCTGCCGCGGATCCGTTTGAGGTCGACGGCGTGCAGCTGGGGTCGCGGCTGATCATGGGCACCGGCGGGGCGCCGAGCCTGGACGGGCTGGGGGCCGCGCTGCTGGCGTCCGGCACGGAGCTGACCACGGTCGCCATGCGCCGCTATTCGCCTGCGGAGGCCGGTTCGCTGTTCCAGCTGTTGCTGGACCACAACATCCGGGTGCTGCCCAACACGGCGGGCTGCTTCACGGCCAGGGACGCCGTGCTGACCGCCGAACTGGCCCGTGAAGCCCTCGAAACGGACTGGGTGAAACTGGAAGTCATCGCGGACGAGCACACCCTGCTGCCGGACGCCGTCGAACTTGTCGAGGCCACCGAACAGCTCGTGGGCCGGGGGTTCAAGGTCTTCGCCTACACCAACGACGACCCGGTCCTTGCCCTGCGCCTGGAAAACCTCGGCGCGGCAGCGGTGATGCCGCTGGGGGCGCCGATCGGCACCGGACTGGGGATCCTGAATCCGCACAACATCGAACTGATCGTCTCGCGTGCCTCCGTGCCCGTGGTCCTCGACGCCGGGATCGGCACCGCCTCCGACGCCGCCCTCGCCATGGAGCTGGGCTGCGACGCCGTGCTGCTGGCCACGGCCGTGACCCGGGCGCAGAATCCGGTGTTGATGGGGGAGGCCTTCAAGCACGCAGTGATCGCCGGTAGGCTGGCGAAAAGAGCCGGCCGTATCCCGCGCCGCGAGCACGCGCTGGCGTCCTCGGCCATGGAGGGCCGGGCCGAATTCCAATAGGGCCCTCCGACGCAGTGAAGGAGCCCGCCATGGCAGCCGCCGACGATGTCCTCAACGAGAGCCAGGTCGATGCGGCACTGGCGGAGCTGCCGGACTGGAGGCACCGGCTCGGCGGCCTCGTCACTGTCTACAAGGCTCCGACGTCGGCCGCGGCACTGGAGCTGATTGCCGCCGTCGGACGCATAGCCGAGGAACAGAACCACCACCCCGACCTGGACTGGCGATACCGTCGGGTCTCCCTGCGTTACAGTTCGCACGACGCCGGGGGCAAAGTCACGCGGCGGGATGTCGCCGCCGCAACGGCCGCCGGCGCGGCCGCTGCCCGGATCGGTGCCGTCCCGGAGCCTCCGCCGCAGTAGGTTCAGGTCCGGTCCAGGGCCGGAAGAACCCGCGGCGGCCGGGGCCTTAAAGAACCGTGACCACGCACCCGGGTGGGTGGTGGTCACGGATCCAGGGCTCCTGCCGGCGAACGGCTAGTAGCGCAGGATGGCGGTGAGCCGGGCAGTGTCGCGGCTGGTGCGGGTCTTGCCCAGGTAGAGCACGGCGGCCACCGCGGAGGCGGCGCCCAGGACCATGGGCAGCACCCACGGAATCCAGGTCAGCCCGGGCTGGTAGCCCAGCCCGGCGGCGATGAAGATGATCCAGCTCACCATTCCTACGGCGAGCGATACCCCTGCCGGGACCGCAATGCCGTACTTGGCGTGCCGCTTGTCATTGGCCCAGACCACAAAGCCTGCGGCCACGGTCACCAGGGCAACCACAATCAGGGAAAGCATGTTCGGACTCCTTGCGGGTCTGGGATCTGGGTCGGCAGCGGCCGGTGGTGCCTAGAGCGCGCCGAAACCGACGCGGCGTACTTCCTCGGCGCCGATTTCAACATAGCCCAGGACGTTCGCGGGAATGATGATCTGGCGGCCCTTCTCGTCCGTCAGGCGCAGCTCCGTGCCCTTGGCGATGGCCTCACCGACCACCTTGGCCACGGCGTCGGCATCCTGGGCCGACTCCAGGACAATTTCGCGGCCGATGTTCTGAATGCCGATCTTTACTTCCACAGCAAGGCCTCCCAGCCAATCAAAGTCCAACAAAAATCAAAGCGTCATCTCTATTTGTAGTCTAGGTTTCCTTGGGGAAGCGTGAGATTCCGCGCCAAGCTAAACGGTAGATCAGGTCGCTGGCCACATCGAGGTCAAGATTGCCGTCGGTTTCCAGCCAGTACCGGGCGCTGACATGCGCCAGCCCGGCGAGCCCGCGGCCCAGCAGTTGGGCCTCCAGCTCGGGCAGCTTCGTGTCCTCGGCGATGACCCGGGCGACGGCGTCGGCGAAAGTTTTGTTGAAGGTTTCGAGCCGGGCGCTGACGTCGGGGTCGTTGACGAGGTCCGATTCGAAAACCAGGCGGTGGGCCTGGTCGTCACTGGCGATGAACCGGAAGTAGGCCCGCATGACCGCCTGGACGCGCTCATCGTTGTCCGTGGTGGAGTTGAGCGCCCCCAGCAGCAGCTCGGTCAGTTTGCTCAGCTGGCTGTCCAGCAAGGCGATGTACAACTCGCGCTTGGACGGGAAGTGCTGGTAGAGCACGGGCTTGCTGACGTGGGCGGTCTCGGCGATTTCATCCATCGCGGCGCCGTGGTAGCCGTTGGCGACGAAGACTTCCTGGGCCGCCGCGAGCAACTGCGCCCGGCGTTCATCCCGGGGCAGCCGCGCCGACCGCTGTCCGCCCCGTGCCGGCGCGTCCGGCGACTTTCCCGCATGACCCCGCTCAACCGGTGCCTGGTGAACCACTGTCGGCCTTCTTTCCCTTGCTGTTACGTCCACTTTACGTGCCGGTAATATGACCTGGCGGCATCTTCGGGCATAGATTGAAGTATGGCTTCCAAGTTCACCGCAACAACAGCCCCCGCAACCCCGGATACGGCGCCCGGACCGCTGGTGGAGCCGGCGGCCGCTCTGAGCACGGAAGAAGTCGAACGCTACTCCCGGCACCTCATCATTCCGGAGATAGGGGCGATCGGGCAGCGCCGCCTGAAAAACGCCAGGGTCCTCGTGATCGGCGCAGGAGGTCTGGGCTCACCCGCGCTGCTCTACCTGGCCGCCGCCGGGGTGGGCACCCTGGGCATCGTCGACGACGACACTGTGGACCTGAGCAATCTCCAGCGCCAGGTGATCCACGGCGTCGGGGATGTGGGCCGGCCCAAGATCGAATCCGCCCGGGACGCCATCGCCGCCCTGAACCCGCTGGTGGAGGTCCGCCTCCACAATGTCCGCCTTGACGCCTCGAACGCCCTGGAGCTGTTCGCCGGCTACGACCTCATCCTCGACGGCGCCGACAACTTCGCCACGCGGTATCTCGTGAACGATGCCGCAGCCATCCTTGGCAAGCCCTATGTCTGGGGGTCGATCTTCCGTTTCGACGGGCAGGTCAGCGTCTTCTGGGAGCAACACGGCCCCACCTACCGCGATCTGTACCCGGAGGCGCCGCCGGCAGGCTCCGTGCCGTCCTGCGGGGAAGGCGGTGTGTTCGGCATGTTGTGCGCCGCGGTGGGTTCGCTCATGGTGACGGAGGCCGTCAAGCTGATCACCGGCGTCGGGCGTTCCCTGCTGGGGCGAGTGGCCCTCTTCGACGCCCTTGGCGGAACCTGGCGCGAAATCAAGGTCTCCCGGGATCCCGAGGCCGAGCGGATCACGGAACTGACCGACTATGAGGCGTTTTGCGGCATCACCCCGGCCGCGGAGGCAGGCACGGAACATACCGTGACGGCGACGCAGCTGGCCACGATGCTGGCCTCCCGCACGGCCGGGCTCAAGGATTTCCACCTCGTCGATGTGCGCGAGGCCGGGGAATTCGAGATTGTCCGGATCGATGGGGCGGTGCTGATTCCGCAGGGCCGGATCCTGGCCGGCGAAGCGTGGCACGAACTGCCCCAGGACATGGACGTCGTGTTCCACTGCAAGGGCGGCACGCGCTCCGCGGCCGTCCTCGCCGCCGCCCGGGCCGCCGGCTATGAGCGCGTCAGCCACCTGGAGGGCGGGATCCTGGCCTGGGTGCGGGACGTTGAACCCGGGAAACCGGTCTACTGACGCAGCGCGCGACGGCGGCGGCCTTCAGTCGATTGCTTCGATGCCAAGCCGCTTGAGTTCGTCAAGATGGTTCCGCATGTTCTGGAGCACGTCGGGGGAGTGCGGCTGCCAATCGAGGATCTCCTCGACCACCCGCAGCGGCGCCCGCGTGCGGTACGACCTCGTCGGGTTGCCCGGGAATTTCTTGTCCGTCAGATTGGGGTCGTCCTCGAAGGTGCCCGTAGGTTCCACCCGGTAGATTCGGCCCGGTCCCTCGCCCACGCCGAGTTCCGCGCCCCACGTTGCCGCATCCAGGGTTGCGGTCAGGTAGATGTAGTTCGCTTTCTTTCGTGCCCCGTAATTCGAGCTGTAGCCGGGTTTCAGCACATCCCCTGGCTTCAAGTCAGCCTTCGTGCCGTGATAGAAAGGCCCGGGATCCGCGGCCCCGGTCGGCGATTGCTCCTCCATGCACACCTCCTCGGAATTGGGTTCCCACTCTAGCCCGCCGGGCGTTTGACGTCCGCCGACTTTCCCGCCGTATTTCTTTCACCCGCAGTGGGTGATGACTGCCCCCGCGGGAACCGCTAGCTTGGCGAACATGTGACTGACCAGCCTCTGTCGCTTGTGAGACCTCACTAGAAGCTCCGGCCGTCCGGCGGACGGCCAGCGGAAGGAGAAGGGATGCCCAACCGCTACCACGGGCACACCGCACGCGTTCCGGCGCCTCCGTTTGCCGGGATCGTCACGGGCCCGCCGGGTTGCCGGCAATGAGCGAGCCTGCCGCGTCGGGGCCCGCTATCGATCCGGTCGCCGTGATTCGGTCCAGGCCGTACATCTCTGCGCTCGTGCTGGCATCAGTCTTGGGCGTTCCCATCTCGATCATTGCGTACGGTTTCCTCGCTGTGGTCGCGGCGGTCCAGCGGTTCGTGTTCGAAGGGCTGCCGGACCAGGTCCTCGGGGGTCCCGCTCCCGCGTGGTGGCCGGTTCCGTGGCTGGCGCTGTGCGGGCTGTTGACGGCGCTGGCCATCCGGTACCTGCCGGGAACCGGGGGCCACTCACCCGCTTTCGGATTCAAGACGGGCGGCGGACCGCCCGGCGCCCGGGAGCTCACGGGCATCGTTCTCGCGGCGCTGGCCACGCTCAGCCTGGGTGCGGTGCTTGGGCCCGAGGGGCCTCTCATCGCGATCGGTGGCGGCCTCGGGGCACTGGCGGTGCATTTGGTGAAGAAGGACGCTCCGCCGATGGCGCTGACGATCATGGCGTCGGCCGGCAGCTTCGCAGCGATCAGCACACTGCTCGGTTCTCCCGTGCTCGGTGCCTTCCTGATCATGGAGGCCGCCGGGATCGGGGGAATGAGGCTGAGCCTCATGGCCCTGCCCGGACTGCTCGCGTCCGGCGTCGGGGCGCTGGTGTTCGTCGGCCTGGACGGCTGGACCGGGTTGGGCAGCTTCTCGCTGGCGCTGCCCGTGGTGCCGCCCGCGGTGCCGCCGACCGTGGCATCGTTGGGCTGGGCGGTGGTCATGGGCGGGGTTGGCGCGCTGTTGGGATGGCTGATCCGCTGGGTCGCGCTGTCGCTTCGTCCGGTGGTGCATCTGAACCGGGTGTTGGTGACGACGGCGCTCGGCTTGCTGATCGGTCTGACCGCGATGGCCTACCAGTTGATCTCCGGGCGCAGCTTCACGCAGGTGTTGTTCTCGGGGCAGGACGCACTTCCGGAGCTGGTCGAACACGCCGCAGACTACCCACTTGCTGTGCTGGTCCTGCTGATCGCATGTAAGACCTTCGTCTACGGGCTCTCGCTGAGCGCATTCCGTGGTGGGCCGGTGTTCCCGTCGATGTTCATCGGTGCGGCGCTCGGTATTGCAGCGAGCGGGTTGCCCGGAATGGACCTCGCGGCGGGAATCGGAATGGGCATGGGGGCCATGTGCGCAGCCATGCTGCGGCTGCCGTTGACATCGACGCTGCTGGCGACGCTGCTGCTGGGAGTGGACGGCGTGGCCGTAACACCCCAGGTGGTGGTGGCTGTCGCGGTGGCGTTCGTGATCACCAATGTCCTCCCGGTCCCGGGCCCGAGGGCGTCCGCTGCGCCCGGCGATGCGGGCGGCGTCCAACACCGGGCTCCCCGGAGGGCAACGTGAGCACGGGCCGTTCGACCGGACGGGACCGGTGGATCGCCTGGTTGTTCATCATTGGCTCGAGTCTGTTCGCCTTGGGGGCGGTGCCGTTGTATTCCGAGGCCGTGGGATTGCGCTGGTGCGGCGTCACATTCTTCGTCGGTTCGCTGTTCTTCACCAGTGCGGCGTTCCTGCAGTACCGCGAAGCCGTTGACGCGCTCCCGGCCGCGGGGGACACTCCACACCATTCGTTGTGGGCATGGGCGCCGCGGAATCTTCTCTGGCTCGCCGGCGCGACTCAACTTGCCGGCACCCTGTGGTTCAACTGGAGTACGGCGAACGCACTGGTGGTCAATCTCAGTGCGGAGCTGACCGAGCAGCGCGTGTGGCGACCCGACGCCCTGGGTTCACTCGCCTTCCTCGTGTCGAGCGCTGTGGCGTTGCGGTATGCCGGTCGCGGCACCAGTGCCCTCCGGCCCAGGCCGCGGACGTGGAAAATCGGCGTGATCAACGTCGTTGGCTCCGTTGCGTTCGGCATTTCGGCTGCCGCGGCCTTCGTCATACCGTCGAGCGGCGACGTCTGGAACGCCGAGCTGTCCAACCTCGGCACGCTCGTGGGGGCCCTGTGCTTCCTCACCGGCGCGATTCTGATGCTAAATCCGGAATCCACCGCCACTTCGGTTCCCGCGGACCGGGGAACTCATCCGTAACCCTTTTCACCAGTCCCTGAAGGAGAAGTGATGTCAGTAAATTCCCAGCCGAAGGATGCCGACGTGGCACTGTTCGGCAACCGATTCGTCACCCAAGAGGTTCCGAGCCGGGAGTTCCCGGAGACCGGAATTCCCGCCCAGGACGCCTTGCGGCTGGTCTCGGAGGACCTGGCGCTGGAGGGCGATCCGGCCCGGAACCTGGCGACGTTCGTGACGACATGGATGGAGCCGCAGGCCCAGCAAATCATCGCCGCGAACCTGCACCGCAATTTCATCGACCACGCCGAATATCCCCGCACGGCCGAAATTGAGCAGCGCTGCATTCGGATGCTCGCCGACCTCTTCCACGCGCCCGGCGAGACAACGGGAGCCCGCACTCAGGGGTCGTCCGAAGCGATCATGCTCGGCGGTCTGTCCCTGAAATGGAACTGGCGCAAGCGTCGCGAGGCCGCCGGCGCGTCGACGTCGAGCCCGAACCTGGTCTTCGGCGGCGACGTACACGTCGTGTGGGAGAAGTTCTGCCGCTATTTCGACGTCGAACCGCGGATCGTCCCACTGCAGCCGGGGAAGTACACAATAGGCCCGGAGGACGTGCAGGCCCACGTCGACGAAAACACCATCGGTGTCGCAGCCGTGCTGGGAACGACGTTCACGGGGCACAAGGACGACATTGCCGGCATCAACGACCTGCTGCTGCAGATCAAGAATGAGCGCGGCCTTGACGTGCCGTTGCACGTGGACGGGGCCAGCGGGGGATTCGTCTGGCCCTTCCTCTACCCGGACTCCGCGTGGGACTTCCGGCTCGAGCAGGTCCGCTCGATCAATGTTTCCGGGCACAAGTTCGGACTGGTCTATCCCGGCATCGGCTGGCTGATCTTCCGGGAGAAGTCCGACCTGGCCAAGGACCTCGTCTTCGAGGAGAACTACCTCGGCAAGACCGACTCGACCTTCACCCTGAACTTCTCCACCGGCTCGTCGATGGTTCTCGCCCAGTACTACAACTTCGTGCGCTACGGCCGGGCCGGTTACACGTACATCATGCGAAACATGCAGACCAACGCCCGTGCCCTCGCCGAGAAGCTGGAGGCCATGGGCCGGTTCGAGATCATCGGCCCCGACGAGGAGCAGCTTCCCCTGGTCGCGTTCCGGCTCGCCGCCGACCCCGGGTACAACGAGTTCGACATTGCCTGGCAGCTCTCGGCCGAACGCGGCTGGATGGTGCCGGCATACACCCTGCCGCCGAACGCCCAGGACGTGACGATCATGCGGGCCCTGGTCAAGGAAACGATGAGCCGCGAGCACGTCGACACGCTCGCCCGGGACATCGAAGAGGCGTGCTCCACACTGGCGAAGAAGGGCGGCGCGCACGAATCCGAACGAAACAAGATCGTCATCGGCCCCGGCCACTAACCTTAGGCAACCGTGCCTTGAGCAACTTGGCTGTCGATCGCGTCCCTGAATCCGACACCCGTGAATGATCGCTGGAGCGCACTGTAGGTTTAGGCACTATGTCGATCAAATTCACGAGTATTGATCCTGGCGGACACGATCATGACGCCCTGGTGGACTTCATGGTGCGCAATGAATTCCCCTTCCACGGGCGCCCGCGTCTGACGCGTGAGAATGTCGAGACTTCCATTGGTCAAGGCGCTTACCGGGATGAGAACAACGAGTCCTTCTGGATCGACCACTCCACGTTAGGCGGACGGCGCGCAACGATTGCGTCCACAGGGACCTAACTCCGAGGCCCCTCAGTACCAGGCCGTCTTAGGTGGACCGGAACGGTTTTAGGAAGTTCCTCGGCGTACTCTTTCAATGCCCGCCGGTAACCATCAAGCGTCGGTATGAGAGCCAGCAGTGCGGTCCGCAGAGCGTCCCCGAAACGGCCTTCGTCATAGAGGGCAAGCGCCAGAAAGGCTTGACGCGCCGCTTCGTCGTCGCCTGCCGCCGGCATGGATTCAAGGGTCGATACAGCTTCGGCTGAGGAACCAACATTGCGCAGGGTACTCGCAAGCTGGATGAACAAGCGTGTTGCGCGTTCTCCATCGAGTCCCGCCGCAATCGCCTGCCGGTAGTACTGGATGGCTTCATCCTCGAGTCCGAGCGCATCGTGCACTCCACCCAGCTCGAAATGTGCAGCCGCATCGCCTGCTGGTCGCTCCGAAACGAGAGCCTTCATCCTGTCAATCGAGCCGTTCGGATCCGACTCGTCGAACTCATCCTTGAAGAAGTTGTCGATCTTTCGATCCCACGCTGTGTCGTCCATGCCGCCAGCTTGCCATGGAACGAAACGGCGAATCACTGAGACCGTCAACGATCCTCTACGTGCCGTGCAGACGGAACTAACAGGTTCTAGGCCAGTTGAGTGAGAATGACGGGTCCGGAGTCCGTGACGGCGACCGTGTGCTCGGAGTGCGCAGTCCGGCGGCCATTGGAACTGCACAGCGTCCACCCGTCGGGAGCCGTGACGAGTTTGTTGGTGCCGTCCATGATCCAAGGTTCTATTGCCAGGAGCAGTCCGGGGCGGAGCACGTATCCTCGTCCGGGTTTACCGATGTTCGGAATATGCGGGTCCTGATGCATGGTGCTGCCGACACCATGTCCGCCAAATTCGGTGTTGACCTGGAAGTGTGCCGACTCAAGCACTGCTCCAACCGCATGGGAGATATCCCCAATACGCGCCCCTGGCCGGGCTGCCTGGATACCGGCCAGAAGCGCTTTCTCCGTGGTTTCAATCATGAGCCGGTCTTCCGGCGCAGAAGAATCCCCGACAACGAAGCTGATGGCGGAATCGGTGACCCAGCCGTTAACACTTGCAGCGAAATCAAGCGTCAGCAGATCCCCGTCCCTCAGCTCGTAGTCATAAGGGAGGCCGTGGAGAACGGCATCATTGACGGAGGTGCAGATGACCTTTCCGAAGGGGCCGCGCCCAAACGATGGGGCGTAGTCGACATAACACGACCGGGCACCTGCGGCCCGGATCATCGAGGCGGCCCAATCGTTAATCTCCAGGAGATTCGTCCCGGGCTCGATTCTCGCCCGCAAGTCCGACAGGGTCTTCGCCACGAACTGGCCAGACAGGCGTGCCTGGTCAACTTCCCGAGGTGTGAGCAGCTCAATCAATGATTCCTCCAACGCGGGACCGGATGCTCGAGGTAGCGTCCTGAGCGCACCTCGTGCAATGCGCCCGTAGGGGCACAGTATTGCCGAAAGGGGAGCACCGCGCAGCTTAGGCAGAGTGCCGGTGGGCGTCATCCCCGGCATCGTGGACAACCGCATCGGCTCCAACAGCATCGTGGACGACGGGGCACTCGGCGCCCGTGGGCTTTGCGGCAGCCGGCTCGACCGTGATGCCGTACAGCGCCTCAAGGGCGGCGACGTAGTCTTCCTGCTGGCCGTTGGCGGCGAGCTCGCGGGCCCGGACCGTAGGGACGTGCAGCAGCTGCTTGACCATCCGGCGGAGCGCGAATTCAACTTCCTCGGCCGCTGCGGTGCAGCCGTGGCGGGCCCGGACCTTTTCCATTTCCGTGTCCAGCACGTTCATGGTGTGCCGGCGCAGGGCGACGATGGCCGAGTCCACCGAGCGGGCTTCGCGTTCCTGCTCGAAGGCGCTGGCCGCACCGGCAACAATGCTGCTGGCCTGGGCCAGCGATTCGGCCTGTTCCTGCGGGGCGGCCAGGCGGACCGATTCCAGCGTGAGCAGTTCGACGCCGTCGAGTCCGCCGACGGCGGGATCAAAGTCGTGCGTGAGGGCGAGGTCGATGGCGATCAGCGGCTGGGGCGACGCCGCCCGGACTGCGGCCAGTTCCGCGGCCTCGACGCGGGTATCGGCTCCGCTGCAGCCGATCATGACATCGGCGGCGGCAACGGCCGCCGGAAGGGTTTCGCCGTCGAGCGCGGTCCCGCCCCGGGTGGCGACGAAGCCGGCCGCGCGGCCCGAGGAGGAGTAGACGGAGACGTCCGTGCAGCCGCGTTCGCGCAGCAGCGACATGGTGGCGCCGGCGTAGGCGCCGGTGCCGAAGACGACGATCTTTTTGGTGGACCAGTCGGGGTCCTCGGAGAGCTCCGTGGCAAGGTCCAGGGCCACCGAAACGACGGAGAGTCCACGGGCGCCCAGAGCGGTCTGGGCCCCGACGTCCTTGGCGGTCTTCGATGCGGCCTGGAACAGCCGGACGAGGCCGGAACTGGCCGTGCCTTCGTGCTGGGCGGTAATGAGGGCCCGGCGCACCTGGCCGGCGATCTCGCGTTCGCCGACGACGGCGGAGTCGAGCCCGGAGCTGACCGAAAAGAGGTGCCGGGTGACGTCCGCGCCCATGCGGGTGTTGAAGGACTGCGCGACGAGCTGTTCGTTGAGTCCGGTGGAACCGCTGAGCTGGGCGATGAGGGCTGCACGGGCGTCGTCGACGTCGTCCGGGCGGTGGGCCTCGCCGTAGATTTCGAAGCGGTTGCAGGTGGCAAGGACAATGGCACCCGCCATGGCCGGCGACCCGGCGAGAGCGGATGTGGCGAGCTCTGAAGCGCCGGTGCTCAGTTGAGCAACGGTCTCGAGGTCGATGTCGGCGTGGGTCGCCACCAGTGAAAAAAGAACCACAGCAGGACAATCATAGCTTTTTCGTTCCCGTGTAGAACAACTGCGCGGCGTGGGGCTGCACACGCCCGGGTGTGATTCCTGACACCGCGCACGGGCCGCCCGGGTCCGTGCGCGCGTCGGTGACAGGCTGTCGTTATCTTTTGGGCCCGATTTTCGGCACAATCGAAGGCATGACTCCTAGCACTGCGGCAACCCCCGAAATCTCCGGCCTTGACGCCGGGCACCCGCTGATGGACGGCCGCACCGCGGATTCCCCCCTGATCACGGCCTACCGCGGCGGCAAGCCCTCCCGCCGCCCGGTCTGGTTCATGCGCCAGGCGGGCCGTTCGCTGCCCGAATACCTCAAGGTGCGCGAGGGCGTCGCCATGCTGGATTCCTGCCTGCGCCCCGAGCTGGCCTCGGAGATCACCCTGCAGCCGGTCCGACGCCACGACGTCGACGCCGCCATCTTCTTCTCCGACATCGTCATCCCGCTCAAGCTGGCCGGAGTCGGCGTGGACATCGTCCCCGGCGTCGGACCCGTGCTGGACAAGCCGGTCCGCACCGCGGCCGACGTCGCCGCTTTGCCCCAGCTGACGTGGGAGGCCCTCGAGCCGATCCGCGAAGCCGTCCGGCTCACCGTGGCCGAACTCGGCAGCACCCCGCTGATCGGCTTCGCCGGCGCGCCGTTCACGCTCGCGGCGTACATGGTGGAAGGCAAGCCCTCCCGCGACCACCTCGGCCCGCGCACCATGATGCACGCCGATCCCGAAACCTGGACCGCGCTGGCTAACTGGGCCGCGGACGCCTCCGGCATGTTCCTCCGCGCCCAGCTGGAAGCCGGCGCCTCCGCCGGCCAACTCTTCGACTCCTGGGCAGGCTCCCTTGGCCTGGCCGACTACAAGCGCTTCGTCGCTCCCGCCTCCGCCCGCGCCCTGGACCACGTCCGGGACCTCGGGGCACCGCTGATCCACTTCGGCACCGGCACCTCGGAACTGCTCGTCGCCATGCGCGACGTCGGCGTCGACGTCGTCGGCGTGGACTACCGGCTGCCGCTCGACGAAGCGAACCGCCGGCTGGGCGGCACGGTGCCGCTGCAGGGCAACATCGATCCGGCCCTGCTGTCCGCGCCTTGGGAGGTCCTCGAAGCCCACGTCCGTGAAGTCATCGCCGCCGGAGCCTCGGCCCCGGGACATGTGCTGAACCTCGGCCACGGGGTGCCGCCGGACACCGATCCCGCCGTGCTGACGCGCGTCGTCGAACTTATCCACTCGATCTCCCCGGAGTAGGAGTATGGAGGCAGCCGGCACGCCCGGGGGGACAGGGCTGACCGCAGTAGTGGTCGGTGGCGGAGTCTCCGGCCTGCTTGCCGCGCGGACGCTGGCCCGGGCCGGTGTTGCCACCACGGTCCTGGAGGCCTCCGGGGCGTGGGGCGGCTGCGTCGGCAGCCATACGGTGGCCGGCCTGACGCTGGACAGCGGCGCGGAGTCCTTCGCCACCCGGTCCTCCGCCGTGGCGGACCTGGCCGCCGAACTGGGCATTGCCGACGGCATCGTCGCGCCGAACCCGGGCGGCGCCTGGGTCCAGCTGCCCGACGGCCCGCGCGAACTGCCCCGCACCGGGGTCCTCGGCATTCCTGCCAATCCCTGGGATCCCGAAGTCCGCCGTTCCCTCGGCCTCGCGGGTTCGCTCCGGGCGTCGCTGGACAAGCTGCTGCCCGCCTCGCTGGGCACCACGGCCGAGGCCACCAGCGTCGCGGCCCTGGTCCGGGCCCGGATGGGGCGGCGCGTGCTCGAACGGCTCGTGGCGCCCGTCGTCGGCGGGGTCCACTCCGCGGATCCGGACGTGCTCGACATCGACATGGTGGCACCGGGCCTGCGCGCCGGGATCAAGGCCCATGGTTCCCTCGCCGCCGCCGTCGCCGCCCAACGCGGGGGAGCCCAACCCGGCGGAAACGGACCCAACGGAGCCGGACGCAGTGGAAACGGACGCAGCGCAGGGGCCGCCGCGCCTGCAACCGGGCCGCAGAAGGCGGGGTCTGCCGTTGCGGGCCTGCGTGGGGGAATGCACACCCTGGTCTCGGCGCTGCTCGACGACCTGCGCGGCCTGGGCGTGACGCTGCTCGGCGGCACGCGGGCAGACTCCGTGGAGCGCACCGCCGGCGGCTGGCGCGTCTTCGCCGGGGACAAGAACCACGACGCCGGGCTGCTGGTCGTCGCCGTGGAGGGCCCGGCCGCCGTCGGGCTGCTCGCGAACGCCCTGCCGGATCTGGTCCGGCTCCGCCCCGAGGCCGGACCCGACGTCAGCCTGGTCACGCTCGTGGTTGACCTGCCCCCGCTCGACGCCAGTCCACGGGGCACCGGGGTCCTGGTCGCGCCGCAGAGCCCGGGGATCCAGGCCAAGGCCCTCACCCACGCCACCGCCAAATGGGAATGGCTGGCAGACAGGGCAGGCCCCGGCACCCACGTTGTCCGGCTGTCCTACGGGCGCGCGGATGCCCGGCACGGCGCCCAGGCCCGGCCAGAGCCCCGCACCGACGAGGAGCTGTTCGCGGCTGCCTTGACGGACGCCTCCACCCTGCTGTCCGTTCCGGTCACCGCCGGGGACGTGGTGGACTGGGACGTCGTGCGCTGGGGCGGCGCGCTGCCCTTCGCTTCGCTCGGCCACAAGCGCCGCGTCGCGGAGGTGCGCAGCATCTGCGCGGAGGACGGCACTTTGGCCGTCGTGGGCGGCTGGCTGTCCGGCAACGGCCTTGCAGCGATTGTGGCCGATACCCCGCAGCAGGTCCGGCAGCTGCTTTCCTGAGCGGCTCCGGAGCCCGGAACCCGGCCGGAATTCCCGCCCCGGAGCAGGCCCTCTTCGGGCCCCGGATACCCGGAAAAAGGGGGAACGGCAAATTTTCCCCCGGGTCCGCCGGGGGCTAAGGTCGATGACCATGGTTACTCACAGGTCCAACGTCCAAAAAACGCCGGCCGGTCACCATGGGGGACTCCGGCGTGGCACGGCAGCTGCAGCGCTTGGAGTGGTGCTGGCTCTATCCGCAGGCGCGCCCGCCTCACACGCCGCCGCGGGCGCCACCGCCTCCGTTCCGGCCGCGACGGGCGCGCTGTCCATAGACCTCGATGGCCTGGTTGACGGACTGCTTGGTCCGTCGAAGACGCCCACCCCCTCGCCCTCGAACCCCTCACCTCAGCCCACCGTCCCCGAGGAACCCGACGAGCCGGAGCCGAGCCGCACACCGACGCCGCCGCCCACTGGAACGTTCGCCCCGCAGCCGGTGGCACCCCCGGCGCCCGGGACCGCGCAGCCCGCCACTCCCGCCGTGCCTGCTGTTCCAGTCCCGGGCCAGTCAACTGCCGCGCCGGCACCCGCGGGCGGTGCCCCGGCCGTGGTCCTGGCCCCCGCGGAAGCCGCCCCGTCGCCGTCGACCACTGCCCCCGCAGCGCCGTCGACCACCGCCGCAGCCTCCCCGACCGCTACTGGCGGATCCGCATCAGCGCCGGCCAAGCCCCGCTCGGGCAGCACGTCCATGGAGGCGACGTCGACGCGCCAGGCTGCGGGACCGTCGCCTTTGCTGGGGGCGGGCATCGGCCTCGTTGCCCTGTCCCTCGTCGCCGGTGGTGTGGTCCTGCGGATGCGCAGCGTCTGACGGAGCTGAGAGCTCCCTCCCTCGCGCACTGGATCCGGAGCCTGAGGTCCCGCTGATGTGAAATGAAGCACTTCTACGCGCCGTAGAAGTGCTTCATTTCGACTTAGCTGAGGGGAAGGGGCAGACTTGTATCCATGAGCCACACTTCTGCCGAAACTGTCACTAAAACTGAATCAGGAAGCGAAGAAGCTGCCGAGCAGTTCTTCACGCTCTGGACGGTTTTCAAGCGCTCCGCCGACGTGCTTCGCAGCGGAGACGCCGCCGAAGAGTTCGATGCACTCACCGCGCGGCTGGCCGCGGCAGGCGTGGTCCACCGCGGCAGCTACGACGTGTCGGCGATGCGCGCGGATGCGGACATCATGATCTGGCTGCACGGCCCCCAGCCGGAAGCCCTTCAGCGCGCCGTCCGGGACATCCGCCGCAGCAAGCTGTTCGCCGGTACCGAGATCGCCTGGTCCGCCATGGGCGTGCACCGGGAGGCCGAGTTCGCCAAGAACCACACCCCCGCCTTCTCCCGCGGCGTCGAACCGGCAGAGTGGCTCTGCGTCTACCCCTTCGTCCGCTCCTACGAGTGGTACCTGCTGCCTGACGCGGAGCGTGGCGCCATGCTGCGCGACCACGGCCTGCTGGGCCGGGACTTCCCGCAGGTCATCTCCAATACGGTGTCCTCCTTCGCCCTCGGCGACTGGGAATGGATCCTCGGACTGGAAGCCCCCGACCTCGTGGACCTCGTGGACCTGATGCGCCACCTGCGCGCCACCGAGGCCCGCCACCACGTCCGCGAAGAGATCCCGTTCTACACCGGCCGCCGCGTGGACGCCGCCGAGATCGCCGAGGTCCTCTCATGAGCCCGCTGGATCCGCAGGATACTGCCCTCGCCGCCACTGCCGTCAATGAGGTGACCGAGGCCGGCCGGATGGCTCCCAAGGACTACGACGCCGTCCTGCTCGCCTCCTTCGGCGGTCCCGAGGGCCAGGACGACGTCATTCCGTTCCTGCGCAACGTCACCCGCGGTCGCGGCATCCCGGATGAGCGGCTCGAAGAGGTTTCGCACCACTACCGCGCCAACGGCGGCATCAGCCCGATCAACCGGCAGAACCGGGAGCTCAAGGCCGGCATCGAGGCCGAGCTCGCCGCCCGCGCGATCGATCTGCCGGTGTTCTGGGGCAACCGCAACTGGGCCCCGTACATCCCGCAGACCCTTCAGGACATCTACGACGCCGGGCACCGCAAGGTCCTCATGGTCACCACGAGCGCCTACTCCTGCTACTCCAGCTGCCGCCAGTACCGCGAGGACATCGGCATGGCGCTGACCGAAACCGGGCTGGACGGGAAGCTCGAGGTCGACAAGGTGCGCCAGTACTTCGACCACCCCGGTTTCGTCGAGCCGTTCATCGAAGGCACAGCCGCCGGCCTCGCCGAGGTCCGGGCCAAGCTGGCAGCGGACGGCACGCCCGACGCACCGGTGCACATCCTGTTTGCCACACACTCGATCCCCACCCGTGACGCCGAGGCGGCGGGCCGCTCCGACGCCGAACCGCGCCACTTCGAGGAAGACTCCGCGTATGTCGCCCAGCACCTCGCGACAGGCACCGAGGTCATCCGCCGGGTGGAAGCCGAGACCGGCGACACCGCCCCCTGGTCCCTCGTCTACCAGTCCCGCTCCGGCGCCCCGCACGTGCCGTGGCTGGAACCCGACATCAACGACGCCATCGAGGAACTCGCCGGCCAGGGTGTCAAGGGCATCGTGATCGTGCCGCTCGGCTTCGTCAGCGACCACATGGAAGTCGTCTGGGACCTCGACACAGAGGCCCTGGAAACCTGCGCCAACCTCGGCCTGGCCGCGAGCCGCGTCCCCACGCCCGGGACGCACCGGAAGTTCGTCGGCGGAATCGTGGACCTGATCTGCGAGCGGACCGCCGCCAACAACATCGCCGACCGGCCGCACCTGACCAAACTCGGACCCTGGTACGACGTCTGCCGCCCGGGCTGCTGCGCCAACTTCCGCGGCGAAAAGCCCACCATCGCAGGAGCGGACACCACCGTCGGGACCGGCCACGACCCCTACCCGGCGGGCTCCTCCGCTCCGGCCGGCCAGGACGCGCCGTGACCGTCCGGATCGGGACCCGCGCCAGCAAACTGGCCCTCACCCAGACGCAGCAGACCGCTGACCAGCTTGCCGCCGTCGGCGGATTCCCGGTCGAACTGGTCCACATCCGCACCGACGGCGATGTCCTCAAGGGCTCGCTGTCGCAGATGGGCGGTACCGGCGTCTTCGTCGCGGCCCTGCGCGATGCGCTGCTGCAGGACGCCTGCGACGTGGCTGTGCACTCGCTCAAGGACCTGCCCACCGGTCCGGCCCTTGGGCTGACCCTCGCCGCCACGCCGAAACGCGTGGACGTCCGGGATGTGCTCTGCGCCCGCGACGGGCTCAAGCTCGCGGACCTGCCCACCGGCGCCACCGTTGGCACGGGTTCCCCGCGACGCGCGGCCCAGCTGCGCGCCGCCCGCCCCGACCTGGACAT
Source organism: Arthrobacter sp. (assembly GCA_035466775.1). Taxonomy (GTDB): domain Bacteria; phylum Actinomycetota; class Actinomycetes; order Actinomycetales; family Micrococcaceae; genus Arthrobacter. Next base: position 31,105 of record DATIUQ010000283.1, on the reverse strand, counting down.
CCGGGACATCCGCGGCAACGTGGACACCCGGCTCGGCCGTGTCCCCGGGCTGCCGGGCAACACCACCGATGCCGTCGTGGAAGGCAAGAGCTGCGATCTCGACGCCGTCGTGCTCGCCGCTGCCGGCCTGCACCGGATCGGCCGGCTCGACGCGGTCAGCGAGTACCTTGAAACCGAGGTCATGCTGCCCGCCGCCGGGCAGGGGTCCCTCGCGATCGAATGCCGCTCCGCCGATGCGCCGCGCAGGGCCGGATCCACCGAGGGGTCGCAGGGTGTGCTGGCGCAGGCCCTCGCCGCCCTCGACGATCCCGACACCCGGCTCGCCGTCACCGCCGAACGGGCGCTCCTGGCCCGGCTGGAAGCCGGCTGCGCCGCGCCTGTGGGCGCGTACGCCTACCGCAAGGGCAGCCTCCTGCACCTCGAGGCCGTGGTCTGTGCCGTCGACGGAACAGCCTCTGTCCGGGACAAGAAGGCCACGGACGGACTGACCGAAGTCGGGGCAACCCTGCTCGGGATTGAGCTCGCCGAAGTCCTGCTGGCCCGCGGCGCCGCCGACATCGCGGACCTGGCCGCTTCCTGAACCGCGGAATCCATCAGTTCATGGGACGGCACAGCGCCCGAAACGCAGACGACGGGCAGCCCGGTATGAGGACACCGGACGGCGCCCGGGTCCTGGTTGCCCGCAGCCCGGACCGTGCAGCGGAGCTCGTCACCGCCCTGCGCGACGCCGGTGCCGAGCCGCTGCTGCTGCCGCTCATCGACTTCGAACTCGCCAGCGACCAGCACTCCCTCGACGTGGCCTTCGACGCCCTCGGCGCCGGCGCCTACGCCTGGCTGGTGGTCAGCAGCGTGACCACGGTCCAGGCGCTGGAGGCCAAGGCCGCCGAGCGGGGAACCACCCTCAGCAGCTGGCTTCCCGGCAGCCTCCTCGTCGCTGCCGTCGGCCCCGCGACCCGCCGCTTCCTCAAATCCCGCGGAGTCGCCGTCGACCTGGCTCCGACCGGGCAGCAGTCCGGCGCGGGATTGATCGAAATCTGGCCCGAATACCAAGGCAGCGTGCTCCTGCCGCAGGCCGACATCGCAGACCCCCGGCTTCGCCGCGGGCTGGAGGCCCGGGGCGCCTTCGTCCAGGCCGTGACCGCCTACCGCACCGTGGATTACCCGGCCGACCCGCGCCGCAGCCTCGCCGCGTGCCACCCGGCAGCGGAAACGTGGACCCCAGCGCAGCTGGACAACGGAGCGCAGCGGGACGACGCTGCCCACCGGGACAACGGGGCACCCGTGCTCACGCCGGACCAGGCGAAGGCCGAAATCGGCGCCGGCCGGCTGGACGCCGTCGTCGCCGCTTCCCCCAGCGCAGCCCGGCGCATCCACGGGGACCTCGCCCCCCTGGGCGCCTGCCGCTTCGTGGCGATCGGACGATCGACCGCCGCCGAGGCCGAGTCGCTCGGCCTCACCGTCGCCGCCACCGCCGAGGAACCCACCGCCTCCGGCCTGGTAGCCGCCGTCGTCCGGGCCCTGGCCGGCCAACCGTCCCCACCTCATCAGCCCGCCGCCGAGCCCCCAGCAAAGGACACCATATGAGCTTCCCGACCCACCGCCCCCGCCGGCTGCGCACCACTCCCGCCATGCGCCGGCTGACGGCCGAACACCGGCTCTCGGCCTCGGAACTCATCCTGCCCGCGTTCATCCGCGAAGGCCTGACCGAACCCAACCCCATTGCCTCGATGCCCGGCGTGCAGCAGCACACCACGGACACGCTGAAGCGCGCCGCTGCCGAGGCCGTGCAGCTCGGCGTCGGCGGCATCATGCTCTTTGGCATCCCGGCCGTCCGCGACGCCGCCGGCACCGCATCGCTTGACCCCGACGGCGTGCTGAACAAGGCCATCCGGGACGTACGCGCCGAGGTCGGCGACGACCTGGTCATCATGAGCGACGTCTGCCTGGATGAATTCACCGACCACGGGCACTGCGGTGTCCTCGACGCCAACGGCTACGTGGACAACGACGCCACGCTGGAGATCTACGGCCGGATGGCCGTTGCCCAGGCGGAGGCGGGCGCGCACGTGCTCGGCCCGTCCGGGATGATGGACGGCCAAATCGGGGTGATCCGGCAGGCCCTCGAGGAAGCCGGCCACGCCAACACCGCGGTCATCGCCTACGCCGCGAAATACGCCTCGGCGTTCTATGGTCCCTTCCGCGAGGCCGTCGACTCGCAGCTCAAGGGCGACCGCCGCACCTACCAGATGGACGCTGCGAACCGCCGCGAAGCAATCCTCGAAGTGGAGCTGGACGTCGAGGAGGGCGCCGACATGGTCATGGTGAAACCCGCCATGAGCTACCTCGACATCCTCGCCGACGTCGCCGCGATGAGTCCCGTCCCGGTGGCCGCGTACCAGATCTCCGGTGAGTACTCGATGATCGAGGCCGCCGCCGCCCACGGCTGGATCGACCGCCGTGCCGCGATTACCGAATCCGTGCTGGGCATCAAGCGGGCCGGGGCCAACATGGTCCTGACCTACTGGGCGAGCGAACTCGCCGGCTGGCTGAAGGAGTCCAAATGATGAACAACGCGACAGCCCCTGACCCGGCATCCGGGGCGAACCCGACCGGCCCCGTGGGTCCCGGGCGCATCCTGCTGGGACTGAACACCTTCGGCGACGTGGGGGTCTTCCCCGACGGGCACCCCGTCCCGCACGCCCAGGTGCTGCGGCAGCTGCTGGAACAGGCCGAGCTGGCGGACGAGGTGGGGCTCCATGCCTTCGGCGTGGGGGAGCACCACCGCCGCGACTTCGCAGTCTCCGCCCCCGAGGTGTTCCTCGCCGCGGCGGCCGCCCGGACCAAACACATCCGGCTCGGCTCAGCCGTCACCGTCCTCAGCTCCGATGACCCGATCAGGGTCTTCCAGCGCTTCTCCACCGTCGACGCCATCTCCAACGGCCGGGCCGAGGTCATGCTGGGCCGAGGCTCCTTCGTTGAGTCCTTCCCGCTCTTCGGCCTCGACCTGGCCGACTACGAGGTCCTGTTCGAGGAGAAGCTCGAGCTCTTCGACAAGGCCCGCGCCCAGAAGCCCATCCACTGGGAAGGCCGGACCCGGCCCGCCATCAACGGGCTCAGCGCCTACCCGCCGCTGGAACACCACCTGCTGCCGGCCTGGATCGGCGTCGGCGGGACGCCCGAATCGGTCCTGCGGTGCGCCGAATACGGCTACCCGATCATCTTCGCGATCATCGGCGGACAGCCGCGGTCCTTCGCCCCGCTCGCGAACCTCTACCGCGACGCAATGGCGAAATACGGCCACCCGATGCAGCAGATGGCCACGCATTCACCCGGACACATTGCGGAGACCGACGAGGAGGCGCGGGAGGAGTTCTTCCCGCACTGGCTCGGACAACGCAACCTGATCGGCGCCGAGCGTGGCTGGGGTCCGGGCAACCGGGGCGAGTTTGACGCCATGTGCACGCCCGAGGGCGCCCTCTACGTCGGTTCCCCGGACACCGTCGCGGCGAAGATCGCACTGCTCAAAAAGAACCTCGGCGTGGACCGCTTCGACCTCAAATACAGCAACGGAACCCTGCCGCACAAGGCGATGATGCGCTCGATCGAGCTGTTCGGCACCGAGGTGGCACCCCGGGTGGCCACCCTGCTGGGCGGGCCCGCGCCCCGGAACTGAACTGCGCCCCCGGACTGAACTGCGCTCCCGGACTGAACTGAAAGAATAGGACCCATGACTTCCAGCCATCCTCGCAACGAGGAACTCTTCGACCGCGCCCGCCAGCTGATGCCGGGCGGCGTCAACTCCCCGGTCCGCGCCTTCGGCTCCGTCGGCGGGACCCCGCGTTTTATGGTCTCCGCCAAGGGTCCGTACCTGACCGACGCCGACGGCGCCGAGTACGTCGACCTGGTCTGTTCCTGGGGCCCGGCGCTGCTGGGGCACGCCCACCCGGCCGTCCTCGCCGCCGTGCACGCCGCCGTCGACCGCGGACTGTCCTTCGGTGCGTCCACCCCGGATGAGGCCAATCTCGCCGCGATCGTCCAGGAGCGCGTCCCGGCCGCCGAGCGCGTCCGGATGGTCTCCACCGGCACCGAGGCGACCATGACCGCCGTCCGGCTGGCCCGCGGCTTCACCGGCCGGAACCTCATCATCAAGTTCGCCGGCTGCTACCACGGCCACCTCGACGGGCTCCTCGCCGCCGCGGGCTCCGGCCTCGCGACCCTTGCGCTGCCCGGCTCGGCCGGCGTCACCGCCGCCACGGCGGCCGAGACGCTCGTGCTGCCCTACAACGACCTCGACGCCGTCGAAGCCGCCTTCGCCAAGCACGGCGGCAGCATTGCCGCCGTCATCACGGAGGCCGCGCCGGCCAACATGGGCGTGGTCACCCCGGGCGAGGGCTTCAACGCCGGGCTGTCGCGCATTACCCGCGAACACGGCGCCCTGCTGATCCTGGATGAGGTCCTCACCGGCTTCCGTACCGGCTACTCGGGCTACTGGGGCCTGACGGGCGGGGCGGCCGGCGCCGCCGAGCCCTGGGCCCCGGACCTGCTGACCTTCGGAAAGGTGATCGGCGGGGGCATGCCGACGGCGGCCCTCGGCGGCCGCGCCGAGGTCATGGACTACCTCGCCCCGGTGGGCCCGGTGTACCAGGCCGGCACCCTCTCCGGGAACCCGGTGGCCATGGCCGCCGGCGTCGCGACCCTTACGCACGCCACCGCAGACGTCTACTCCTTCGTCGACGCCCGTTCGCTGGAACTCTCCGCCGCCCTGTCCGCGGCGCTGGACTCGGCGGGCGTGGACCACTCCATCCAGCGCGCCGGGAACCTGTTCTCCGTGGCCTTCGGCACCTCGGCCCGCGGCGTGCACAACTACGACGACGCCCAGGGCCAGGAAGTCTTCCGCTACGCGCCGTTCTTCCACTCCATGCTGGACTCCGGCGTTTACCTGCCACCGTCGGTCTTCGAAGCCTGGTTCCTGTCCGCCGCGCACGACGACGCCGCCATGAACCGGATCTTCGACGCCCTGCCCGCCGCCGCCAAGGCCGCGGCCGCCGCGAAGGCCTGACGCCCCAGGGGCAAAATCCACAGGCGCCGGTTCCGGCGTCGTCGTTAAACACTTGGGGCACCCGCCGCGGCGGGTGCCCCAAGTAGTTAAGCCGTTACTGAACCGGGGACTAGAACGCCACGGTCACGTCACCGTTGGGCCATTCCTTCTCGATGAAGGCCTTGACCTCGGGGGAGTGCAGGAGCTCATCGAGCTTCTTGATGCGCACGTCGTCCTTGGAGTCCTCGCGCCAGGCCAGGAAGTTCGCGTACGGGTTGTTCTCCACCGACTCCACCGCGAGGGCGTCCTTGGTGCTCAGGCCCGCCTTGAGGATGAAGTTGCCGTTGATCAGGGCCAGGTCCACGGACGGGTCCTTGAGGTCGTTGATCAGCAGTTCCGGCTGGTTCTCCGAGAACTTGAGCTTCTTCGGGTTCTGCTCGTCGCTCAGCGTCAGCACCGAGGTGTCGTCCTGGATGTCCTTGACCAGGCCGGCGACCTGGAGGACCTTGAGGGCGCGGACCTGGTTGGACGGGTCATTCGTGATGGCCACCTTGGCGCCGTCCTGGATGTCCTGGATGTCCTTGACCTTCTCGGAGAACGCGGCGTAGGGCTCGATGTGGACTCCCTCGCCGTGGCCGAACTTGTAGCCCTTGGTCTTGACCTGATCCTCGTACCAGGGCAGGTGCTGGTAGTAGTTGGCATCAAGGGAGCCGTCGCTCAACGCGGTGTTGGGCGTCTGGTAATCCTCGATTTCCTTGATGTCCAGCTTCAGGCCGGCCTTGGGGGCGAGGTCCTGGTTGATGAACTCGAGGATCTTCGCCTGGGGCACGGGGCTTGCGCCGACCGTGAGCGTGGCGGGCTTGGCCGGGTCCAGGGCAGTGACCTGTGCGCTGGGGGTGGACGAACCACCGCAAGCCGTCAGCGCCAGGGCAGTGACAATGCCGGTGGCCAGGAGGGTGAGTGACTTACGCATTGGATGCGTTCCTTTCGAAATAGCTGGATTCACGACGTCGGCGCCGTGGTCCGCGCAGATGCAGAGGGCGGCTACCCGCTGCAGGAATGGTGGTGCATGGAGCGGCAGGGCCGGCCGGGGTTTGGCCGGGCCTGCCGGTGTCAGTGGCCGCTGGAACCAGGTGGCGTCAGCGGTGGTCGAGGCCGCGGGAGATCCGCTCGCCCACCAGCTGGATGACCTGGACCAGGACGATGATCAGCACGATGGTGACGAGCATGACCGTGACGTCGAAGCGCTGGAAGCCGTAGTTGTAGGCGAGCTTGCCGAGGCCGCCGCCGCCGACCAGCCCGGCCATCGCGGAGTAGCCCACGAGGGTGACCACCGTGGTGGTGGCGGCCGCGACGAGGGCGGGGAGGGATTCGCGCAGCATCACCTTGTTGATGACCTGCATTTTGGTGGACCCCATCACCTGGGCGGCGTCGATCTTGCCGTGGTGCACGTCGCGCAGGCAGTTTTCCACCAGCCGCGCGAAGAACGGGATGGTGCCGATCGACAGTGACACCGAGGCGGCCACGGGGCCGAGGCTGGTGCCGGTCAGGGCGCGGGCCAGCGGAATGAGCGCCACCATCAGGATCGCGAAGGGGATGGAACGGGTGATGTTGACGATCACGTCGCTGAGGATCCGGTTGGTGACCGGCATGGGGCGCAGCCCGCCCGGGGCGGAGACGTGCAGGAACACACCCAGCGGCAGGCCGATCAGCACGGTGAAGAAGGACGATATCCCCACCATCTGCAGGGTTTCGATGATGGCTTCGGGCAGGGCCTTGGCCAGGACGGGATTGCTGAAGATGTCGTTCATGAGTTACCTCCCTGGTCCCCGGTGGCGAGGACAGCGGCCGGAAGGGCGGAGCCGGCGGTGTCGGGGTCCTGGGCGGCGGCGGGGACCGAACGCTTCGCGCCGATGCCGCGCTCGTGCAGGTAAGCCAGCACGGCGTCGGCGTCGGCGTTTTCCGCCAGCTGTACACGCAGGTGGCCGAACTGCTGGCCGCCGAGGGTTTCGACGCTGCCGGCCAGGACGTTGATGTCAATGTTGAAGTGCCGGGCGACGCCGGTGAGGACGGGTTCCTTGGCGCTGTCGCCGGAGAACAGGATCTCCAGCACCGGTCCGCGCTGCAGGGCACCCGGCAGCGGCTCGGACGGCGGCAGCGGCAGCAGAGCCTTGGCGAGCCTGCTGTCCAGGTCGCCCGCCACGTCCCGCAGGGCACCGTGTTCGACGATGCGGCCGCCGGAGAGCAGCGACACGGAGTCGCACACGCGCTTCACGACGTTCATCTCGTGCGTGATGATCAGCACTGTGAGCTGGAGGCGCTTCGTGAGGTCGTGGATCAGGTCCAGAATTTCGTTCGTGGTGGCCGGGTCCAGGGCCGAGGTGGGCTCGTCGCACAGAAGCACGTCCGGGTCGGACGCCAAGGCCCGGGCGATGCCGACACGCTGGCGCTGGCCGCCTGAGAGCTGCGAAGGGTAGGCATTCTCGAACCCTTCGAGTCCGACGAGCTTCAGGAGCTCGGCAACCCGGGTCCGGATCTTGTCCTTCGGAGTCTTCACGAGTTCAAGGGGATGTGCCACGTTGCCTGCCGCGGTCCGGGAATCCATCAGGTTCGCATGCTGGAAGACCATGCCGATGCGCCGCCGCGCAGCACGGATCTCCGAATCCTTGACGGAACTGAGCTCGGTCCCGTCGATGCTGACGGAGCCCGACGTCGGACGGTCCAGCAGGGTCAGGCAGCGCACAAGGGTCGACTTTCCGGCGCCCGAATGGCCGATGATGCCGTGAATGGAGCCCTTGGGCACTGAAAGAGTGACGCCGTCGAGGGCTACCACCTCTTTTTTGCCCTGCTGGTAGACCTTGCGAAGGTCGGTAACTGTGATCATCTATCCCTTGGCGGTTGGGGGTTGGGCGCGGCATAGCACACGCCAGGTTCTGAACTAAATTATGTCAGGGGCGCCATTTGGCATCCACTTGCGCATAAAGTTCGTCACAAAGGGAGTTTTGGTGCGGTAAATTCAGAATATGGTCTGGCTGATCGGGCGGCGCGGCCCTGCGCCCCCGGTCCGCGGAATCCCTGACAGGCGTTGCGGGGCGCGGCGGCGCCGGGGCGGACTGTGATCTCCATCCCAACGCCTTGCACGGCGTCTGCACGGCGCCTCATCCGGGCGGGCGCCGGGAAAACCCGGCGGGCTAGAAGTCCCCGCGGCTTGCGTCCTCGGGCGGAAGCACCGGCCAGTCGCCCTCAATGACGGCGGCGGGCTTGGTCTTGCGCAGGTAGCTCTGGAAATCCGACGCCTGCGCGGAGGCCCATTCGATCTGGAGCTGGTGCAGGTGGCTGGCCGGCATCCGCAGCTTGGGGAACTTTCCGGCCATGGCGTCGAGCATCCGCAGGGTGGCCAGGGCGTCCGCCGCCGACGTGTGGGCGTTGTCCAGGTTCACCCCGTATTCCTCGCACAGGGCAGTGAGGGTGCGCTTGCCCTTGCGGTAGCGGTCCACCTGCTTGTTCATGATGTACGGATCCAGCACGGGGAAACGGCTCAGCTGCGGCACGCCGTAACGGGCCGATTCGGCGGCGAGCACGGTGAAGTCGTAGCTGGCGTTGAAGGCGATGACCGGCACGCCGGTGTCGAAGAGCTCCTGGAGCACCGCGGCGACCTCCCGCGTCACTTCGGCGGCGGGGCGGCCCTCGCTGCGGGCCCGCTCGGTGGTGACGCCGTGGATGTCACTGGCCTCCGTGGGGATTTCGACCCCCGGATCGGCGAGCCACTCGTGTTCCTTGACGATCCCGCCGTCGGAGTCAACCACGGTGATGGACGCCGTGACGATCCGGGCGGAGCGGGAATTGCGTCCGGTGGTTTCAAGGTCGAAGGCTGCGCGGGGGAGGGTGTTCCAAGTGCTCATGCTGCAACGCTACCTGCTGCCACCGACAGTAATGCGCCACCACCCCGCACGACCACCCCGCACGCGGCCCGGCGTCACATTCCCCGCTCGTGGGCGGCCGGACAGGGCCGATGCCGGGATGCCCGGCAGCCTCCGGACGCTAGGCTTGAGTCATGCGGATGGAGTATGTGGAGGCGGTGCTGGACGTGGTGAGCCTGATCCCCGCAGGCACCGCGGTGGCGTACGGCGACGTCGCCGAACTCCTCGGCTCCGGCGGTCCCCGGCAGATCGGTTCCGTCATGAGCCACCACGGCAGCTCCGTGCCCTGGTGGCGGGTCCTGAAGGCCAGCGGGGAGGCACCCCCGGGACACGAACGCGAGGCCCTTGCCCTGTACGTCGTGGAAGGAACCCCGCTGCTGGGCAGCTTTGCCGAATACCTCCGGACCGGCGAGGGGCGCTGGCGGGTGGACTTGATGGCCGCACGCTGGGCACCGGACGACGGTGAGTTCGACCGGATTGACGCGGTTGCCGAGCGGCTGGAGCGCTCCTTGCATAAACTGTCGGCCCCCGATGATGAAATGACCGTGTGAGCAATCCCCGCCAGAATCCTGAGTCCGCCCCGCCCACAACAACACAGCCCACATCAACACAGCCCACATCAACGCAGCCCGCATCAACGCAGCCCCCAGCAAACACCCCCTCAACGGGCGGACCGCGTCCGGCCCGGTCCGGCTCCTCAGGTTCCGCGCTGCGGCTGCTGCCGCCGCGCAAGCTGCACAGTGCCGTTCCTGTTCTGTCGGCGGACCAGCGTGCAGCCGTCGACGTCCCGCACGGCTCCGGTCCCGTCCTGATCCCCGGGGCGCCGGGGACAGGCAAATCGACGGTGCTCGTGGAAGCCGCCGTCCGGCGTGCGCAGCGTGACGGGCTCGATCCCGAGCGGATGCTCATCCTGGCCCCCGGACGCCTCGCCGCCGATGCGCTCCGGGACCGCTTCACCGCGCGCCTGGACCGCAGCCTGAGCACGACGCCGGCCCGCACCTGGGCGTCGTACGCGTTCGACCTGATCCGGCGTGCCAAAGCGGAAGGCATCCTGCCGCTGCCGCGCCCGCCGAAACTCCTGTCCGGCCCGGAGCAGGACCTGATCATCAAGGAACTGCTCGAAGGGCACGCGCAGCCCGGACTTGAACTGCCCTGGCCGGAGGACCTGGGCGCGGCCCTGCAGACCCGCGGCTTCCGGCAGGAGGTCCGGCAGCTCTTCGACCGGATCATCGAATCCGGGCGGACCGCCGGGGACCTCGTGATCCTCGCCCGGCGCTGCCACCGGCCGGACTGGGTCGCCGCGGCGGCCCTGTATGCCGAGTACCGCGACGTGCTGGACCTGCGCATGCCCGAATCCTTTGACCCGGCCGGCATTATCACCGCCGCACGCCAGATCTTCCAGGACGAACCGGACTTCCTGGCCGCCGAGCGCGACCGGCTCCAGCTGGTCCTGGTGGACGACATGCAGGAGGCCAACCCTGCCGTGTTCGAACTGCTCGCGGATATCGCCGCCGGCAAGGACGTCCTCATCACCTCATCGCCGGATACCGTGGTCCAGGGTTTCCGCGGCGCCCGCCCTGACCTCGTGGCGGAGCTTCCCCGGCTGCTCGCCCCCGCCGGCGGCACCGTCCTCGAACGGCCGCTCTGGACCGCGCACCGCCACACCCCTGCCGTCGCGGACGCGTGGCTCTCCGTGGCCGGGCGGATCTCCCGCCGCGCCGGCGGGCAGTCCGCGCGGCGGCTCGAACAGCCGCAGGATTCCAGCCCCGCCGGCGGCGCGGTGGAGGCGCACCTGCTGCCGTCACCGGTGCACGAACTGCGCTACGTGGCGCAGCGGATCCTGGAAGCCCAGCTCAACGACGGCCGCGAACTCGGTGACATCGCCGTGATCGTACGCAACGGCGGCCAGCTCAGCCAGCTGCAGCGCTACCTCGCCGGCCAGGGCATCCCGGTCCGGATCCCCGTGGCTGAATCCGCCGTCCGGGACGAGGTCGCCGTCCGGCCCCTGCTGGACGCCTATGCCGTGGCCCTGGACCCGGCAGTGCTGAGCCCAGAGGCGGCCGTGGCCCTGCTGACCTCGCGGATCGGCGGAGCCACCGCGATCGAGCTGCGGCGCCTGCGGCAGTCCCTGCGGCGCGAGGAGCTCCTGGGCGGCGGCGGCCGCACGAGCGACGTGCTTCTCGTCGAGGCGCTGCTCGAACCGGGAGCACTGGCCACCCTCGGCATCGAGGGGCACTCCGCGCGCCGGATTGCCCGGATGATCCAGGCCGGCCGGGACGCGGCCCAGGCACCCGGCGGCAACGCCGAAACGGTGCTGTGGGCGCTGTGGAGCTCCACGGGCCTCGCCTCCCGCTGGACCGAGGCGGCGCTGGCCGGGGGAGCGGCCGGGGCCCGGGCGGACCGTGACCTCGATGCCATGATGGCCCTCTTCCACACCGCCGAGCGCTTCGTGGACCAGCTGCCCGGATCCGGACCGGAACAGTTCCTCGAGTACCTCCTCAGCCAGGAGCTCCCGATGGACACCCTGGCTGCACGCGCCCAGCTGGAGGACGCCGTGGAACTCATGACGCCGGCCAGCGCCGCCGGCCGGGAATGGCCCGTGGTCATCGTCCCCGGCCTGCAGGAAGGCGTGTGGCCCAATACGAGGCTCCGCGGCGAACTGCTCGGCAGCACGCTGTTCGCCGACGCCGTCGAGCACGGCGTCGACTATGCCCTGCAGCTGGATCCCCTCAGCCGGCTGCGCGAAATCCGCTATGACGAGCTGCGCAGCTTCTCCACCGCGGTGTCACGGGCGCAGCAGGTGCTGATCTGCACCGCCGTTTCGTCGGAGGACGAACAGCCCTCCTCGTTCCTGGACTACGTGGCGCCGCTGGACCCTGACCAGGACCGGCGCGGGTTTACCCCGGTGGAGCGCCCGCTCACCCTGCGCGCCCTCGTCGCCGAACTGCGCCAGTACGCCCAGCTCGACGCCGGAGTCCCCGAAGCACTGGAAGCCGGCGCCGTCCTCGGCGCACTGGCCGCCGCCGAACCGACCGTCCCCGGCGCGCACCCCGCGAGCTGGTGGGGCCTAGCGCCGCTGTCCACCGAGGAGCCGGTCGTGCCCCCGGGCGGCACCGTCTACGTGTCGCCGTCGAAAGTGGAAACCGTGCAGAAATCGCCGCTGGACTGGTTTGTCCAGGCCGCCGGCGGCGAGGCGGCCACCGACTTTGCCCGCAGCCTGGGCACCCTGGTCCACGCCATCGCCCAGGACCTGCCGGATGCCTCCGGGACCGAATACGTGGCCGAGCTGGTCCGCCGCTGGCCGGCACTAGGGATGAAGGACAACTGGGAGGGCAAGCTGGACTTCCAGCGCGCCGAAACCATGGTCCGGAAACTCGCCCAGTACGTGCTGGTGATGCGCAGCGAGGGCCGGTCCCTGGTCGGCGTGGAGCAGGACTTCGAAGTGAAGCTCCCGGACGTCGCCGCCCCGGCCCGCGGCGGTGCCGACTCCGAGGGCGAAACCTGGCCGGCCCGCCCGGCCGTCTTGCGCGGCCAGGTGGACCGGCTGGAGATCGACGCCGAGGGGAGGCTCGTTGTCGTGGACCTCAAGACCGGCAAGCGGCAGCCGGGCAAAGCCGATCTCGACCGGCACCCGCAGCTGGGCGCCTACCAGGCGGCCGTCCTGGCCGGCGGATTCGCCGGGCCCGACGACGGCCCGCCCCCGCTGCCCGGCGGGGCCGTCCTCGCCCAGCTCGGTACCACCACCAAGAGCCCGGGCATCCAGGCCCAGGCCCCGCTGGACCCCGCGGAGAACTGGGCCCTGGACATGGTGGGCGACGCCGCCGGAGTTATGTCCGGCAGCACCTTCGAGGCGCGCCACGATCCGTCCAAGGGCGGCCACGGCGGCCACGGCTGCCGCCTTCCCGAAGTCTGCCCGCTGTGCGTGCGGGGAAAGCAGGTCACCGAATGAGCGCCGAGACGACACTGCCCGGCGAAGCTGCGGCTCCCGCCGCTCTCCCTGCCCCAAGGTTCACCCCCGAGCAGCTCTCCGCCATGCTGGGGGAAAAGAACAGCCCCACCGCCGAACAGTCGCACATCATTTCCTCGCCGCTGTCGCCCCGGCTGGTCATTGCCGGCGCCGGCTCGGGCAAGACGGCCACCATGGCCGACCGCGTGGTGTGGCTCGTCGCCAACGGCTGGGTCCGGCCGGAAGAAGTGCTCGGCGTGACCTTCACCCGGAAAGCCGCCGGGGAGCTGGCCACCCGCATCCGCGCCAAGCTGGCGGCGCTGCAGCGCATCGCCGCCGCCGACACCCAGAACCACGTTTTCCCCGCCGGGCTGCTGAGCACGGACGCCCTGGAACCCAAGGTCTCCACGTACCACTCCTACGCCAGCGGGATCGTGTCCGACTACGGTCTCCGGCTCGGGGTGGAACGGGACGTTGTCCTGCTCGGCGGCGCCCAGTCCTTCCAGCTGGCGAGCGAGGTCGTGGAGGCGTTCGACGGCGAGTACGAACACTTCCGCTCCGCCAAGTCCACGCTGGTCAAGGCCGTCATCCAGCTCGCCGGGGAGTGCGCCGAACATCTCCAGGACCCGGCCGGCGTCCGCGGCTGGCTGCTGGACCGGGTGGCCGAATTCGAGTCGCTGCCCTATCTCGCCACCGCCAAGAAGAACCCCAGCCAGGCCGCTGGCGAGCTCAGCGGGCTGCTGCGCACCCGGGCCAGCGTCGCGGAGATGGTGGGGCGCTACACGGACGCGAAGCGCGCCCGCGGCGCCCTCGACTTCGGCGACCTCGTGGCCCTCGCAGCCCGTGTCGCCAACGAGATCCCGGTCGCCGCCGAAACCGAACGGCAGCGTTACAAGGTGGTGCTCCTGGATGAGTTCCAGGACACCTCGCACGCGCAGCTCGTCCTCTTCTCCCGGTTGTTCGGCGACGGCCACGCGGTCACCGCCGTGGGGGACCCGAACCAGTCCATCTACGGCTTCCGCGGCGCCTCCGCCGGCCAGCTGTTCCACTTCGTCCGCGAATTCCCGGTACGGCTTGCCAAAGGCGAATCTGCCGACGATTCTGCCGACGACGACGCCGCCACTTCCGGCGCTGCCGCCGCTGCCGGCAATGACACCGCCGCGCGCTTTGCCGTGGCGCCCACGTCGTACCTCACCACCGCGTGGCGCAACGGCCGGAACATCCTCGCCGCCGCCAACGTCATCTCGGCACCCCTCAGCAAGGCCGCGGCCCAGACCGGCCCGGCCGGCGAACGGGACACCGCCGGGGGCGTCGAAGTGCCGCCGCTGCAGCCGAGCCCGGCCGCGGTCCAGGGCAGCGTGCTGATGGGCCGCTTTGGCACCGACGAGGACGAGGCCGCGGCGATCGCGGACGACGTGCTGAAGTTCCGGGTCACTGACTTCGACGGGTCGGCAGCGGAGCCTGAGCCTCCTGCCATGGCTGTGCTGTGCCGCCGGCGCGCCCAGATGGAATGCATCCGCCGCGAGTTCGAGGTGCGCGGGATCCCGTACGAGATCGTCGGCCTCGGCGGGCTCCTGGACACCCCCGAAATTGTCGACCTGGTCGCGACCCTCCGGGTGCTGGCTGATCCGGGCCGCTCGGACTCGCTCATGCGCCTGCTCGCGGGGGCGCGCTGGCGGATCGGCGCCGCGGACCTGATGGCCCTGCGGGACTGGTCGAGTTTCCTCGCCCGGCGCCGCGGCCGCCCCGACACCACCGACGACGCCGCCGACGACGGAGTGGAGGCGGCGGTGATCGAGGGTGACCTCACCGACGCCGCCAGCCTGGTCGAGGCCCTCGACTGGCTGCCGCGCGAGGACTGGACCTCCTCGCACGGCCGCCGGCTCAGCCCCGAGGCGCTCGAACGCCTGCACCGGCTCTCGGCAGAACTGCGGCAACTGCGCGGCTACATGGGCGATGACCTCACGACCCTCCTCGGCGAGGTGGAACGGGCCATGCTTCTCGACATCGAAGTCGCCGCACGGCCCGGAATCAGCATCCATCAGGCCCGCCGCAACCTGGACGCCTTCCAGGACGCCGCCGCCGGGTTCCTGTATACGTCCCAGCGGGTCGATGTGCTCGCCTTCCTGGCCTGGCTGGAGGCCGCCGCCGCCGAAGAGAACGGCCTTGACGCCGCTGCGCCGGAAGTGAACCACGAAGCGGTGCAGCTTCTGACTGTCCATGCCTCCAAGGGCCTCGAATGGGACGTTGTGTTCGTGCCCGGGCTGAACGCCGGAGCCTTCCCCAGCAGCCGGGATTCGCGCTGGAGCAGCGGCAGCGCCGCGCTGCCGTGGCCGTTGCGCGGGGACCGCGCGGACCTGCCGCAATGGGACCTCGACCACCCGGACCAGAAAGGCTGGCTCGACGCCGAGAAGGAGTTCAAATCCGCCGTGCAGGTCCACGGCGAGGCCGAGGAACGGCGGCTGGCCTATGTGGCCTACACACGGGCCAAACACGTGCTCTGGGTGTCCAGCGCCGCCTGGGTCGGCTCCCGCGCCGGCATGGCGGACATGTCGCCCTTCCTGGCCGAGCTGGAGGTGCTAGTTGCCGACGGCGCCGCCGTGATCCACCCGCTGTCCGTCAGTGAGGAATCTTTGCCGGAGGAGAGCCCGCTGACCTCAGAGCTCGAAGTGGCCGGTTGGCCGTATGACCCGCTCGAGGGGCCAACCGATCCGCGGACTGGAGCACGGCTGCGGCTGGTTCCGGGCCGGCGGGCGGCCATGCAGTCCGCGGCGGCACGCGTGCTGGAGTCCCTGGACTCCGGAGTGCTGCTGGACGCCGCCGCAGCGGCGGGCGGCATGGGGCCCGGACAGCGCCGGCCCCTGCGCGGCCCGGCCGGCGGCTGGGCGCTTGAGGCCGCCACCTTGCTGGAACGCCGCTCCCGCCGCACGCTGGTGCAGGATGTACACCTGCCGGGCCACATCTCCGCGTCCACCCTGGTGGACCTGGAGGACGACGCGGGCTCCGTCGTCGCCCGGCTGCGGCGGCCGGTCCCGCGCGAACCGGGGATGTCCGCCCGCAAGGGCACAGCCTTCCACGCCTGGGTGGAGGAGTACTTCGGCACCGCCGGCATGCTGGACCTGGGAGAGGCGGCAGGCTCCGATGACCATATCGACGAGGCCTACGGACTGGACATCATGGTGGAGACCTTCCGGCAGTCCGAGTGGGCCAACCGCGCCCCTGCCCACGTCGAAGTGCCGGTGGAGACCCGGATCGGTGACGTGGTGGTGCGCGGCCGGATCGACGCCGTCTTCCGCGATGCCGACGGCGGCTGGGACCTCGTGGACTGGAAGACGGGCCGCCGCCCGTCCGCCGCCCAGCTGAAGACGAAGGCCGTGCAGTTGGCTGTGTACCGGCTGGCCTGGGCCCGGCTCAAGGACGTGCCGCTGGAGCAGGTCCGGGCAGCGTTCTACTACGTGGCGGACAACCAGGTGGTCCGCCCGCACGATCTGGGCTCCGCGGAACGGCTCGAACAGATCGTGGCCGCGGCGCTGGGGGCCGGCTAGCGGGACTTCGCGTCGACCACCGTGAGTGCGGTGGTCGACGTGTCGTCGGCAGCACGGACCTGGTCAGCAGGGTCCGCGGCGGCAGCATCATCGGCCGGCCCGTCGTCGGGGATTGCCGTCACTGAGACATTGGAAACCTGGTGGCCCGCGGGCCCGGCGCCGTCCTCCGCACCCTCGTTTTCCAGGGCACCCTCGCCTTCAACGGCACCCTCGCCTTCAACGGCACCCGTGGCGGCGCCGTCAGAGTCAGGGGCATCGACGGGGATCGGCGTCACCTGGACGGCGGGCATTGCACTGCTCGGGGGAACGGCGGCAATTCCGGAGGCTGAATCCGGGGCCAGCAGCGTGACCTTGCTGACGGCGGGAACCGGCGCGTTGTCCGGCTCCGCTGCCTGGCCACGGCCGGGCACGGGCGCCGGCTGGGGGAGCGGTTCAACGCTGATCGGCTGCCCGCCGTGTTCCGCGACGTCCTCGGCGAGCACGGTCAGCATGGACTCGGCCTCGTCGATCATGTCCTGGTTCCCGGCGGCGAGGCCCTTGACGAGGTACTGCGCCAGGGCGAATTCGGCGGAGAGCGCTGCACGGCGCAGCAGGTGGGCGTCGGGCACGTCGCGCCGGGAGGACGTGTAGTGCTCCAGCACGGCGTCCACGAAGTCCTGGTCGTTGGATGCGACGAGCCAGGCCATGTCGTCGGCCGGGTCGCCGATGCGCAGATCGGTCCAGCCGGTCACGGCGGTGACGCGGTCGCCGTCGACCATCAGGTTGTCCTCGTGGAGGTCCCCGTGGACCACGCAGGGGTTGAAGCGCCACAGGGAAACGTCTTCGAGGGCGTGTTCCCAGCGGCGGAGCAGCAACGGCGGAATCTTACCGGTGGTCGCGGCCTGGTCCAGTTCGTTGAGGCGGCGCTGGCGGAACTCGTTGGGTGTATAGCTGGGCAGATCGGCGTTGCTGACCAAGGAGTGGGGCAGGTCATGAATGGCGGCGAGGGCCGCGCCGATTTCGCGGGCAACGGCGGGCGACGCGGCGCCGAGTTCTTCAACGGACCGCGTGGAGCCGGCCAGATGGGAGTAAACGAAAGTGCTCAGCGGTCCCTGCCGCACGGTGCCGGCAATGGTGGGCATCAGGAAGGGCAGCTCGGCCCGGATGCCCGGGACGAACGCGCGCAACACGAGGAATTCCGTTTCCAGCCGGGCGCTGGCCTCGGCGTGGCGCGGCGAACGGACGCGCCAGCGCTTGCCCTCGGAATCCAGGAGCAGAGCCGAGTCGAAGTCCGCCGGATCGTCGGGCGCAGAGCTAACGGCGGTCGGGGTCAGTCCGGGGACTGCCGCGGTTGCCACAGCTGCCAGTTCGATTGGTTTTCTTCTCACTCTTCCACGGTAGATTGAGCGGCGCCCAAGACCGCGATGCACCACGGCGAGTCTGAAAGATCGGGAATAAATTGCGCCCCCAGGATTCCCCTGCCGCGGCGTCCGGGGCAGCCGCCCGGCGGGCACGTGCGGATGCCCACATGCGCCGGCGAAAAATGTCATTTGTCAGCGGGAGTCAGTACGGTGGGTACATGAGTCTTGCGGAGTCACCGGCGCCCAATCACCAAGCCCAGGCAGGCACGTTAGCCTCCCCGCACGCAGGTCCGGCCGCCAACCACCTCCTGGACACTGTCCTCCCGGTGCGTCCGGCGCTGATTGACCGCGGATCCGCGGCCCGGCTGAAGCCCGGAATGCTTGAGGAGCTCGTGAATTCCGGTGGCGCGCGGGCCATGGTCCTGTCCGGGCGGCAGGCCCTCATCAACGGCAACAGCCTGGTCTTGCTGGATGCGGCCGAACTCGCCCTGCACCTGCAGGACACTTCCTACGCCCCGGAGCACCTGATCTACCTGGGCTCGGCCCTGCCCGGTTCGGACCTCCCGGCGGGCACCGAACTGGTCCTGTTTCTCCTGCCGCAGCAGTTCGAGGTCAAAGCTGAGGAATTCGAGGCCCACATTGCCGGCATTCCCGAGGGAGCGCAGTGGGCAGGGTTCCGTGACGTCGCGGCGGCGCTGAACCCGACGGACACCGCCATCTTCGTCGAAGCCAGCGCCATCGCCAACTGGCACGCCACCCACACCCACTGCCCCCGCTGCGGGACCGCAACGGTTCCGGAAGCCGGAGGCTGGGTACGCCGTTGCCCCTCGGACGGCTCCGAGCATTACCCCCGCACCGATCCCGCGATCATTGTCACGGTCGTCGGCGCAGACGGCCGGCTGCTGCTCGGCGGGGGCGGCCCGCTCGATGCCCGGAACTATTCCACTCTCGCCGGCTTCGTCGAGCCGGGGGAGTCGCTGGAACAAGCCGTTGTCCGGGAGATCGGCGAGGAGGTCGGCGTGCGGGTCACGGCCTGCCAGTACCTCGGTTCCCAGTCGTGGCCCTTCCCCGCCTCACTTATGCTCGGCTTCACGGCCACCACCGAGGACACCGAACCCGCGCCCGACGGCGTCGAGGTCACCCGGGCACGCTGGTTCAGCCGGAGCGAACTGCAGGAAGCGGTCCTCAGCGGCGACATTGTCATTTCCAGCAGGCTGTCCATCGCCCGGTCCCTGATCGAGCACTGGTACGGCGGTGTCATCCAGGACCGCGCGGACCCCGCATGAGGCCCTCGTGAGAACATCCATCGGCACCCAGGCGCCGCAGGTCCTTCCCTGCGGCGCATCCACAGGACACCCCCGAACGGCTGAGCAGCAAAAGTGAACACAGATATTTTCCAGTCCAGCGCCTTCCCGGCTGGCGCCCTCCCGTCCGTTCCGTCCGAAGACGGCGTGCCGGACACAGCACCCGTGGCGCCGGACGACCGGTCCCTCGAAGAGCGCATCCTCGGCGGCCTCGACGCCGAACAGCGTGAAGTCGCCAGCACGCTGCAGGGGCCCATGTGCGTCCTCGCGGGCGCCGGTACCGGCAAAACCCGCGCCATCACGCACCGGATCGCCTACGGGGTGCACTCCGGCGTCTACAGCCCGCAGCGGCTCCTGGCCGTCACCTTCACCGCGCGGGCGGCGGCCGAAATGCGCAGCCGCCTCCGCGACCTCGGCGTCGGCAACGTCCAGGCCCGCACCTTCCACGCGGCAGCGCTGCGCCAGCTCCAGTTCTTCTGGCCCCAGGCTGTCGGCGGAGTCCTGCCCAACTTGCTGGACCACAAGGCCCAGATGATCGCCGAGGCAGCCCGACGGCTGCGCCTCAGCACCGACCGCGCATCAATCCGCGATCTGGCCTCCGAAATCGAATGGGCCAAAGTGTCCATGCTGACGCCCGCCAACTACCTGGAAAAAGCCCAGGGCCGCGGCACCCCGGGCGGTTTCGACCTGACCGCCGTCGCCCGTGTCTTCCAGTCCTACGAGGACGTCAAGACCGACCGGAACGTTATCGACTTCGAGGACGTGCTGCTGATCACGGTTGGCATCCTGCAGGAGGACCCCAAGGTCGCCGCCACCGTCCGCGAGCAGTACCGGCACTTCGTCGTCGACGAGTACCAGGACGTTTCGCCGCTGCAGCAGCGGCTGCTGGAACTGTGGCTGGGCGGCCGTGACGAGCTGTGCGTCGTCGGCGACGCCAGCCAGACCATCTACTCGTTCACCGGCGCCTCGCCGAAGCACCTGCTGGGTTTCAAGGCGCAGTACCCCGAGGCCACCGTGGTCAAGCTGATCCGCGACTACCGCTCCACCCCGCAGGTGGTGAAACTGGCCAACGACCTGCTGGGCGGCCGGCGCAGCGGCGGCCCGGCCGCCGACGCCGCCTGGGCCACACCCCTGCAACTCGTGGCGCAGCGCCCAGCCGGCCCGGTCCCGCAATTTACGGAATGCTCCGACGACGAGGCGGAGGCCGCCACCGTGGCGGTCAAGGTGCGCGAGCTCCTCGACGCCGGCACCCCGGCCAGCCAGATCGCCGTGCTGTTCCGCACCAACGGCCAGTCCGAAGCCTACGAACAGGCGCTGGCCTCGGCGGGGATCGGCTACCAGCTGCGCGGCGGGGAACGGTTCTTTGCCCGGAAGGAAGTCCGCGACGCCATCCTGCAGCTGCGGGCGGCCACCCGGGCCGTGGCTGAGACCGCCAGCCCCGAGCCTTTGGGCCAGCTCGTCCGCGACATTGTCGCGTCGCTGGGGTACACGGACGCCGCCCCGCACAGCGGCGGAGCGCTCCGGGAACGTTGGGAATCCCTCGCCGCACTCGTGGCCCTGGCCGACGAGCTTGTGGCCAGCCGCGGCGCACAGTTCACCCTCTCGGACTTCGTCAACGAGCTCCAGGAACGCTCCCTCGCCCAGCACGCGCCGACCGTCCAAGGCGTCACCCTCGCCTCGCTGCACGCGGCCAAGGGCCTCGAATGGGATGCCGTGTTCCTTGTGGGGCTCAGCGAGGGACTCATGCCGATCTCCTTCGCCGACAGCCCCGAGTCCGTGGACGAGGAACGCCGCCTGTTGTATGTCGGGATCACCCGGGCCAGGGAACACCTGTTCCTGTCCTGGTCCACCGCCCGTACGCCGGGCGGGCGGGCCAACCGGAAGCCGTCGCGCTTCCTGGACGGTCTGCGTCCCGACTCCGTGGCCAGCTCCTCGGTCCGCGGCAAGGGGGCGGCCCCGCGCCGCAAGGCGGCTGTGCCGGCCACCTGCCGGGTCTGCGGGACCATGCTCTCCTCCGGCGCCGAACGCAAGGTGGGCCGCTGCAACCAGTGCCCGCCCAGCTATGAGGAACAGACTTTCGACGCGCTGCGTCAATGGCGCAAGGACGCAGCGCTCGACGCCGATGTCCCCGCCTTTGTGGTCTTCACCGACGCCACCCTGACGGCCATTGCCGAAGCCCGGCCCGAATCCCTCGAACAACTCGCCAAGTTGCCCGGGGTGGGACCGTCCAAGCTGGAGAAGTACGGCGAGGCAGTACTGGCAGTGCTGGTCGAGAGCACCACCGTCTGATGGCCGGCCGCAGCACCACGAGTTCAGGCAAACCGGCAGGCGGCCCGGCACCCGCCAGCACCCCGCTGACCACCGCCGATGGCGCCCCGGTGGAAGTGCGGCGCTCGGCACGCCGCCGCCGGACCGTGGCCGCCTTCTGGGAGAACGGCACGGCCGTGGTGGCCATACCGGCCTCCTTCAGCCGCGCCCAGGAACGCGAATGGGTGCACCGGATGCTGGAGAAGCTGCGGCTCCAGGGCGACCGGAGGACCCGCGGCGCGGGGCGGCGCCGTCCGCGCAGCGACGCCGCCCTGGCGGCCCACGCGGCCGAGCTCTCAGCCAGGTACTTCGGCGGCCGGGCGGTGCCGTCCTCGGTCCGCTGGGTGGGGAACCAGAACTCGCGCTGGGGGTCCGCGACGCCGTCGGACGGGACCATCCGGCTCTCCGACAAGCTTCAGCCCATGCCGCAATGGGTCATCGACTATGTGCTCCTCCACGAACTGGCGCACCTTCTGGTTGCCAGCCACAACGCCGCGTTCTGGCGGCTGCTCGAGGCCTACCCGGATACCGCCCGGGCCAAGGCATTCCTCGAGGGCGTCTCGTTCGCCACGTCCCGCGGACTCGGGCCGGGCGGGGACGACGACGACGTGGAAGGTGACGTGAACGGCGAAAGCCCCGGCCCGAACTGACGTTCCGGCCGGGGCTTTCCGGTTCAGCCGCTAGGGCTTGGGGCCTTCGCCGGGAACATCACCGGTTCCCGGTTCACCCTTTTGTTCGGCTTCTTCTTCTGCTTCGCCGGGTTCCCCGGTGCCTTCGGTGCCTGCTGTGGACTTACCCGTTTCCTCGGGCTCGTCGAATCCGCCGCTCAGCAACTTGTGCAGCGCGTCGTCAACTTCGGAGTCGCTGGCCTCGGCAAGCTTCCGGCGCTCGCTGAAACCCTTCGGGTCTTCCAGGTCTTCGGCGGTGGGCAGCAGATCCGGGTGGTGCCAGATTGCGTCGCGGCCGTCTACACCGCGTTCGTCCTTGAGCGAGGCCCACAGCGCGGCGGCCTCCCGAAGCCGGCGCGGCCGCAGTTCAAGTCCCACGAGGGAGGAGAACGCGTGTTCGGCCGGTCCTCCGGTGGCGCGGCGGCGCCGCACCGTCTCGCGCAGCGCGGCAGCCGAGGGCAGCATCTTTTCGGTGGCGGCCCAGCTCAGTTCATCAACCCAGCCCTCCACCAGAGCAAGGGCGGTCTCCAGCTTCTCGAGGGCCTGCTCCTGCGCTGGGGTTCGCTGCGGCATAAAGACACCCTGCGACAGGGCATCCTGGATGCCTTCCGGGTTGCCCGGATCCAGTTCGCGGGCGAGTTCCTCGATTTTCGACGTGTCGATGTGGATGCCGCGGGCGTATGCCTCGATCGCGCCGAGGAGGTGCCCCCGCAGCCAGGGGACCTGGACGAACAGCCGGGCGTGGGCTGCTTCGCGGACGGCCAGGAACAGCCGGATGTCGTTCTCCGGCAGACTGAGGCCTTCGCCGAACTTGGCCACGTTGGAGGGCAACAGCGCCATCTCCAAGTCGGCGAGCGGGACCCCGATGTCCGTGGAGCTGACCACCTCGGCCGAGAGAGCGCCGATGGCCTGGCCCAGCTGCATGCCGAAGATCGCCCCGCCCATGTTCTGCAGCATTGAGGAGGCGCCGCCCATCATGGACTTCATCTCTTCCGGCATCTGCTCGGTCATGGCGGTGGAGAGCGCATTCGCGATGCTGTTGGCTACCGGCTCGGTCAGGCGTTTCCAGGTTCCAAGCGTTTCTTCAACCCACTCGGCCCGGGACCAGGCCCGGCCGATCAGCCCGGTGGCCGGCAGTCCGGTGACCTGGTCAAGCCACATTTCGGCGAGCCTCAGGGCCTCATCAACTTCCCGCGTCTGCTGCGCCGTGACGGACGGGTCGGCTCCGCTGGCGGCCACACGCCGGGCGTTCTCGTGCGCCAGTTGCCAGTTGACGGGGCCCTCCGAGGGGGCGCTCATCATCGCCTGGACCTGGGAAAACATCTGGGCGAGGAGGTTCGGGTCGTCCGGAAGCCCCGCGGCCTTCGCCAGTTCCGCAGGGTCAATGTTCCCCATGCCCTGGCCGCCCATCAGGTTCTTCAACATTTCTGCCAGCGGATCCTTGGGTTCCTCGTCGCCATTGGACGGATTAAGTGGGTTGGAGGTCATGATCCCGCCGATCGTCGGTGTGGCTGCTTCTCACGTTCACGGTACCCCGCTGCCAGCGGGCTGTCTGCTGAAACCCGGCGACGTTCGCTGTCGGCAAAGAGCCCGGCAAGCAGCCGAGCGCGTAGTGTTAGGTACTGGAATATTTGCAGGCGGCAGCCGCGGCGCAGGCTGCGGACGCGGCGCGCTGACCAGGGGTCCGACGGGTCCCCGGGCGCCGGCACGGAGAGGTCCTTCTTTGACGATTACGCAGGGCGAGCAGCCCGCCAGCGAGCCGGCGGCCGGCCAGTCCCGGGGCCGACGATCCCTTCTCCCCGGATCGCGTTCCGGGGGAAAGCCGGACAGGCGCTCATCGGCCATGCTCGTGTCGGGGGTGCTCGCACTGGCGCTGGGGTTCACCGCCTTGAGCCTGCCCGTCCCCTACGTCGTGGAATCGCCCGGCCCGACGTTCAACACGCTGGGCAGCGACAACGGGAAACCGGTCATCAGCGTCACCGGCCACGAGGCGTTCCCGGCGAAGGGCAACCTGGACCTCACCACCGTCTACGTCGACGGCGGACCCAACGGACCGGTGACTGTCGTCGAGGCGTTGTCGGCCTGGCTCAACCGCGCCAAGGCCGTCTACCCGGAGGAACTCGTTTTCCCCACCGGTGTCACGAAGGAGCAGTCCCAGCAGGAGAGCGCCGTGGCGATGACGACCTCGCAGGAGAACGCCGTGGCATCAGCCCTCAGGGAACTGGGCATTCCGTTCGAGCAGAAGATGCAGGTCGCGGATATCCCGGAGGGCTCCGCCTCCGCCGGCAAACTCCAGGACAACGACGTGCTGGTGTCCGTGAACGGCAAGCCGGCGACTGCGCTGAGCGTCGTGCAGGCCGAACTGGCCGCCGGAAACGGCGCCCCGGCGGAGGTCGTCGTCGAGCGTGACGGCAGCAAGGTGACGGCCGGCATCACGCCGTCGAAGACCCCGGCCGGGCGGTTCATTCTCGGGGTCAT
Source organism: Arthrobacter sp. (assembly GCA_035466775.1). Taxonomy (GTDB): domain Bacteria; phylum Actinomycetota; class Actinomycetes; order Actinomycetales; family Micrococcaceae; genus Arthrobacter. The sequence goes on along the minus strand of DATIUQ010000283.1, from coordinate 6,559 downwards.
GCTGCAGTACCAGTTCAAGTTCCCCTTCGACGTCAAGATCTCCCTCGAGAAGGTCGGTGGGCCCAGTGCCGGGCTGATGTTCGCCCTGGGCATCGTGGACACTGTCACCCCCGGCGACATGACCGGCGGCAAGCACGTCGCGGGAACCGGAACCATCACCCCCGACGGAGCCGTTGGCCCCATCGGCGGCATCAGCCAGAAGATGCACGGCGCACGGTCCGGCGGCGCCACGCTGTTCCTTGCACCTGCCGCAAACTGCGACGACGTCGTCGGGCATGTCCCGGACGGACTGCAGGTCGTCCGGGTCGAGACCCTGGCCGATGCGCGGAAAGCCGTCGAACTGGCCGCGTCAGGTGCCGACACATCTGGTCTCCCGGGTTGCTCCACCAACTAGACTGGCCGCGGAACTAAGATCCGCTGCCACTCGTGGCACATATGACGGCTCCGCCGCCCTGCCGGGCGGGGCCGGCGGCAGATACGATGCGGCAACCTGGGTTGCCGCATCGAAGCACCGCACTGACAACTAAAAACCAGCAACTGACGACCAGCTATGAGGTACCGAGTTTGTCCCGTCCTGCCAGCACAGTCCCGCCCGGAAGACCCCAGCAACGACGAGGCGCACTGACGCCGACGTTGATTGTCGTGGCCTTGATCGTGGTCGGCTTCATCTTCTTCGCCAATGTCTGGACGGACGTCCTCTGGTACCAGCAGCTGGGCTTCTTCGAAGTCTTCCTGACCGAGAACCTGGCACGCATCGCCATCTTCCTGACAGGCTTCGCCGTCATGTTCGCAGCGGTGTTCTTCGCCATCCGGATCGCCTACCACGCGCGCCCGGTGTACGCACCGGACTCCGACATCCGCGACAACCTGAACCGCTACCAGGTGCAGCTTGAGCCGGTCCGCCGTGTCGTTATGGTCGGCCTGCCCATCCTCTTCGGGCTGTTCGCCGGCAGCGCCGCCGCCAGCCAGTGGCAGAGGGTGCTCCTGTTCCTGAACCAGGAACCCTTCAACCAGAACGATCCGCAGTTCGGGCTCGACATCAGTTTCTACCTGATGACCCTGCCGTTCCTGGGCTTCGTCACGGGCTTCCTGATCAGCGTCACCATCGTCGCCGGCGTCGCAGGCATCCTGACGCACTACCTCTACGGCAGCATCCGGATCATGGAACGCGGCATCTTCACCAGCCGTGCGGCGCAGATCCATCTCGCCGTCACGGGTGCGGCCTTCCTGCTCCTGCTGGGCGCCAACTTCTGGCTGGACCGCTACGCGTCAGTCCAGAACAGCGGCGGCCGCTGGGCCGGTGCGCTGTACACGGACGTCAACGCCGTCATCCCCACCAAATCCATCCTGGCCGTGGCCGCGGTCCTCGTCGCCGTGTTGTTCATCATCGCCGCCGTGATCGGCAAGTGGCGGCTGCCCGTCATCGGCACCGCCATGCTCGTCATCACCTCCATCCTCGCCGGCGGCGTCTACCCCTGGGTCATCCAGCAGTTCCAGGTCCGCCCCTCGGAGCAGACGCTCGAGAAGCAGTACATCGAGCGGAACATCAACATGACCCGCTCCGCCTACGGCCTGGATAAGATCCAGGAGTCGGTGTACAACGCCACCACCGACGCCACGTCGGGCGCCCTGGCTCCCGACGCGCAGACCACGGCCAACATCCGGCTGCTGGATCCCAACCTGATCTCGGACGCGTTCTCCCAGCTTGAGCAGTACCGCCCGTACTACCAGTTCCCCAGCGCACTGAACGTGGACCGCTACGAAATTGACGGGAAGATCCAGGACACGGTCATTGCGGTCCGCGAGCTCAACCCGGACGGCCTGAGCGCCAACCAGCAGTCCTGGCTGAACCGCCACGTCGTCTACACCCACGGCTACGGAGTCGTCGCCGCCAAGGGCAACAAGTTCACCGTCGACGGCAAGCCGGAATTCCTGCAGGCCGGAATCCCGTCCACCGGCGTTCTCGGCGATGACTCGACCTACCAGCCGCGCGTCTACTTCGGCGAAAACTCGCCCGACTACTCCATTGTCGGCGCCCCCGACGGCGCCCCGAACCGCGAGCAGGACCGGCCGGCCGCCAAGGAAGGCGGCGGCGAAACGCAGTACACGTTCACCGGCGACGGCGGCCCCAACGTGGGCAGCTTCTTCAACAAGGTCCTCTACGCGATCAAGTTCCAGTCCTCGGACCTCCTGCTCTCCGACGGTGTGAACGCCGAATCGCAGATCCTGTACGACCGCAACCCCCGGGAACGCGTCGAAAAGGTGGCCCCATACCTGACCGTGGACGGCAACGCCTACCCCGCCGTCGTCGACGGCAGGGTGAAGTGGATCGTGGACGGCTACACCACCAGCCAGCACTACCCGTACTCCCAGCAGGAGCAGCTCTCCGAGGCGACCGCCGACTCGCAGACGACCGCCGGGCGGACAGCCTCCCTGCCGAACACCTCCGTCAACTACATCCGCAACTCGGTCAAGGCCACTGTGGACGCCTACGACGGAAAGGTGACCCTCTACGCCTGGGACGACCAGGACCCGGTGCTGAAGGCGTGGCAGAACATCTTCCCGACCTCGCTCAAGCCGTTCTCGGAAATGTCCGGGGCGCTCATGAGCCACGTCCGCTACCCGGAGGACCTGTTCAAGGTCCAGCGGGAACTCCTGGGCCGCTACCACGTCACCCAGGCGGACAACTTCTACACGAACAACGACGCCTGGAGCGTGCCGAACGATCCGACCGTCCAGGGCGACGTCAAGCAGCCCCCGTACTACATGTCCCTGAAGATGCCGGACCAGGACAAGCCGGCGTTCCAGCTGACCTCCTCCTTCATCCCGCAGGTGGTCAACGGAAACGCCCGCAACGTGCTCTACGGCTTCCTGGCCGCTGACTCCGACGCCGGCAAGGAGAAGGGCGTGAAGGCGGAGAGCTACGGCCAGCTCAGGCTTCTGCAGATCCCGCCGGAGACCAACGTCCCAGGCCCCGGCCAGGCGCAGAACAAGTTCAACTCCGACCCCACGGTCTCGCAGGCGCTGAACCTGTTGCGCCAGGGTGCGTCCGCCGTGCTCAACGGCAACCTGCTGACCCTGCCGGTTGGCGGCGGCATGGCCTACGTCCAGCCGGTCTACCTGCGGTCCACGGGTGAAACCTCGTACCCCACGCTGCAGCGCGTCCTCGTGGCATTTGGTGACAAGATCGGGTTCGCGCCGACGCTGGATGAGGCCCTGAACCAGTTGTTCGGCGGTGCGTCGGGGGCCAGTGCCGGCGACTCGGCCAACAACGGGCGGACGCCCGCCACGCCCGCGCCGGGCGGCACCCCGTCTGCTCCGGGCAGCACGGACGCCAAGGCAGAACTGAAGGCCGCGCTCGAGGAGGCAAACGCCGCCATCAGGGCAGGCCAGGAGGCCCTCGCGAGAGGCGACTTCGCCGCGTACGGCGAGGAGCAGAAGAAACTCTCGGCGGCCCTGCAGCGGGCCATCGACGCCGAGGCCAAGATCGCGGCGGCCGCACCGGCTCCCGCCCCGGCGGCCACTCCGGCGCCGGATTCCACCACTCCGGCACCCACGCCGGCCCCGACGCCGAGCAGCTGACGAACGGCTGACGGGCACACGGTTGAAGGCCGGGTTCGCGCTCCACTGGAGCGGGAACCCGGCCTTTCCCTTACCGCCGGGAGACGCACATCACGCCACCTCGATTTGGCCTCAAGTTCACCGGCAGGTAGAGTTGATCTTGCGACGCGGGGTGGAGCAGTTCGGTAGCTCGCTGGGCTCATAACCCAGAGGTCACAGGTTCAAATCCTGTCCCCGCAACTGAAAAGAAGGTCCGGAACACTGGAAACAGTGTCCCGGACCTTCTGCTTTAAGCCGGCGGCGCGGGCCGCGGGCCGACGGCATGATGGGAGTTCGGCCAGTGGCTCGGGCGGTCCAAAAAGTAGGGTAGTGTTGATCAAGCGACGCGGGGTGGAGCAGTTCGGTAGCTCGCTGGGCTCATAACCCAGAGGTCACAGGTTCAAATCCTGTCCCCGCAACTGAAGAAGAAAAGAAAGGCCCGGATCTGTTGATCCGGGCCTTTCTTGTTGCCTCAGGTTCCGTAGTTCCCGGTGTAGCTTCGGCGCGTGGCCGCCTCAGCTCTCCTTGAGCCGCTGGTAGGTCTCCAGGGCCCGGGCGCGGGACTCGGGCAGCCCGACCACCGGGTCCGGGTAGCCCGAGTCTGAACCGTCGGCCTTCCACGGTTCGTGGATCGTCTTGTCGTCCAGCCCGGACAGCTCCGGGAGATACTCGCGCAGGTAGCGGGCGCCGGCGTCGAACTTCTTGCTTTGGGTGACGGGGTTGAAGATGCGGAAGTAGGGCGAGGCGTCGGCGCCGGATCCGGCCACCCACTGCCAGTTTGCCGGGTTGCTCGCGGCGTCGGCGTCCACCAGCGTGTCCCAGAACCAGGCCTCCCCGAGCCGCCAGTCGGCCAGGAGGTTCTTGACCAGGAAACTCGCGGCTGCCATCCGGACCCGGTTGTGCATCCAGCCGGTCTGCCAGAGCTGCCGCATGCCGGCGTCGACCAGGGGATAGCCGGTGCGGCCCTGCTGCCAGGCGCGGAGTTCGGCGTCCGACGGCGTCTGCCAGGCGAAGCGGTCAAACTCGGGCCGGTAGTTGCGGGTGGCCAGTTCCGGATTCTCGTACAGCAGCTGCCAGCAGAACTCCCGCCAGCCGAGTTCGGACCGGAAGATCCCGACGTCGGCCGGCGCCCCGTGCCCATAGCGTTCGCGCAGTGCGTGCCAGATCCGGAAAGGGCTGATTTCGCCGAACCGCAGATGGGCGGAGAGCCGGCTGGTGCCCTCGATGCCCGGCGTGTCCCGGCCGGTGCCGTACTCCTCCGCCGGGCCGTCGAGGAAATCCTCAAGCCGTTCATGGGCGCCCGCTTCCCCGGGATGCCAGGTGCCCGCGAGGCCGGCGCTCCAATCCGGTGTGCGGGGGAGCAGCCCCCAGCTGTCGAGCTGGTCGCCGGACGGGAGGTGTCCCTCCGCGCCCGCAGCGGGTGCCGGGAGGCGCTCCGGGGCGTCCAGGGGGAGCCGGGGCTCCGGTGCATCCATGCAGGCCCGCCAGAAAGGCGTGAAGACCTTGTACGGCCCGCCCGCCCCGGTCCGCACCGTCCACGGCTCAAACATCAGGTTCGCCTGGAAGCTGGAAGCAGTGAGGCCCTGTTCAGCGGCCCAGGCCTTGACACCTGCGTCCACCTCGCGTTCCGGGCCGCCGTAGCGGCGGTTCCACAGCAGCGTCGACGCCCCGGTTTCCCGGGCAAGGTCCCGGATGATGCCCGCGGCCGGGCCGCGCCGGAGCAGCAGGCGGGAGCCCACGGCTTCCAGGCTGGCGGCCAGGTCCGCCAGGGAATGGTGCAGCCACCATTTCGTGGCGCCGCCGAGGGGACGCACACCGGGCGAAGCTTCGTCGAGGACATACACCACGGTCAGCGGCTGTCCCAGCGAGGCGGCTTCGCTCAGGGCAGGATTGTCGTCCAGCCGGAGATCGTCGCGGAGCCAGACAAGGGTCGAAGACAGGGATCCCGAAGACATGGATCAACGGTACACGCGCGAACACCGCGCACGGGACGGCGCCTGCCGTGGCACGGCAAGGTGCAGCACGGCACCACACAGCACAGCAGGAAACACCAGAGGCCGGGCCCGGTGACGTCTGTCGACGGTCAGGGGCCCGGCCTCTGCAGGTCCGGTGCCAAGAATCCGGCGGAGATCCCGCCGGGGGAGTGCTTAGAGCTTGTCGAAGTCGGCTTCGTCAACCGTGGAGCCGGCTGTGCGGCCCTCGCCGGCGCCGATGGCCGCGGGGGAGCCGCCGGACTTCAGCGCGGCGAGCCGTGCCTCGATCTCGGTCTGCTCGCCGAGGTCCTCCAGCGAGTTGAACTGGGCGTCCAGGCTGGACGCTGCGAGTTCCTGCTGGCCGCGGACCTTGGCCTCCTCGCGGCGGATCTTCTCTTCGAAGCGGCCCACCTCGGACGTGGGGTCCATGAAGTCGATGCTCTTGAGGGCATCGTGCACCTGGGACTGGGCAGCCGCGGTCTTGGACCGCGCCACCAGCTCGTTGCGCTTGCTGGTGAGCTCGTTGAGCTTGCCCTTCATCTGGTCCAGGCCGTGCTTGAGCTTGTCCACGACCTCGGTCTGCGAGGCGATGCTCGGCTCGGCGGACTTCGCCTCGTTCTCCGCGGACATCTGGCGCTGCAGGGCCACCTTGGCCAGGTTGTCGAACTTCTCGGCGTCGGTGACGTCGCCCTTGGCGCGGTACTCGTCGGCCTTGCGGGACGCTGCGAGGGCCTTGTTGCCCCAGTCCTTGGCGTTCCGGATGTCTTCGTTGTAATCATCCTGGAGCATGCGCAGGTTGCCGATGGTCTGTGCCACGGCGGCCTCGGCCTCGGCGATGTTGTTGGTGTAGTCCCGGACCATCTGGTCCAGCATCTTCTGCGGATCCTCGGCCTGGTCCAGCAGGGAGTTGATGTTGGCCTTCGCCAGCTGCGCCATGCGGCCGAAAATGGACTGCTTCATGGTGATACCTTTCGTCCTGCTCAGTG
>DATIUQ010000282.1:0-22072 GCA_035466775.1 Arthrobacter sp. | reverse complement strand
CAGGGCGGTGTTCCGGGAGGGCGGCCGCAAGGGCGACATCTTCTACCGCGACCGGTGGAGCCACGACAAGGTGGTCCGCTCCACGCACGGGGTGAACTGCACCGGCTCGTGTTCCTGGAAGGTGTACGTCAAGGACGGCATCATCACCTGGGAATCCCAGCAGACCGACTACCCCTCGGTCGGACCCGACAGCCCCGAATACGAACCGAGAGGCTGCCCCCGCGGGGCGGCCTTTTCCTGGTACACCTACTCGCCCACGCGCGTCCGGTTCCCTTACGCGCGGGGCGTACTCGTCGAGATGTACCGCGAGGCCAAGGCCCGGCTGGGCGACCCGGTGCTGGCCTTCGCCGACGTCGTGGGGGACCCGGAACGGCGCCGCCGCTACCAGCAGGCACGCGGCAAAGGCGGCCTTGTCCGGGTGTCCTGGCAGGAAGCGACCGAGATCGCCGCCGCCGCCCACGTGAACACGATCAAAAACTACGGGCCGGACCGCTGCGCCGGGTTCTCGCCGATCCCCGCGATGTCCATGGTCTCGCACGCGGTCGGGACCCGCTTCATCCAGCTGATCGGCGGGGTGATGACGTCGTTCTACGACTGGTACGCCGACCTCCCCGTGGCCAGCCCCCAGGTCTTCGGCGACCAGACCGACGTCCCGGAATCAGGTGACTGGTGGGACGCGCGCTATCTCATGATGTGGGGCTCCAACGTCCCCGTCACCCGGACCCCGGATGCGCACTGGATGGCCGAAGTGCGGTACCGCGGCACCAAGGTGGTGACGGTCAGCCCGGACTATGCGGACAACACGAAGTTCGCCGATGAATGGCTCCCCGCCCAGGCCGGCACCGACGCCGCGCTGGCCATGGCGATGGGGCACGTCATGCTCAAGGAATTCTTCGTCGAGCGCGAGGTCCCGTTCTTCGCCGACTACGTCCGGCAGTACACCGACCTGCCGTTCCTGGTCCGGTTGGAACAGCGCGACGACGGCACCCTCACCCCGTCGAAGTTCCTCACCGCCCAGGACATTCCGGCCGAATCCCTGGCCGAGGACGCGGCGTTCCGCACCGTGCTGTTCGACAAAAAGGCCGGACGCCCGGCAGTCCCCAACGGCTCCATGGGATTCCGCTATTCCGGCAGCGGCGAGGGCAAATGGAACCTGGACCTCGAGGGCATCGAACCGGCGCTGTCCCTGCGCGAAGTCTCCGGGGCGAGCGCCGAGATCCTGCTGCCCTGCTTCGAGGAGGCGGACGGCACCGGCAGCGTGCTCCGGCGCGGCGTGCCAGTCATCGAGGTGGAAGGCGAGCTGGTCACCACCGTGTTCGATCTCATGCTGGCCCAATACGGTGTGGGCCGCGACGGGCTGCCGGGGGAATGGGCCTCCGGGTACGAGGACGCCGCGACTCCCTACACCCCTGCCTGGCAGGAGGAAATCACGTCCGTTCCCGCGCAGGCCTGCATCCGGGTGGCACGGGAGTTCGCCCGGAACGCCGAACAGTCCAAGGGCCGGTCGATGATCATCATGGGCGCCGGGATCTGCCAGTGGTTCCACGGCGACACGACCTACCGGGCGGTCCTGGCGCTGGTGATGCTGACCGGCTGCATGGGCCGCAACGGCGGCGGCTGGGCGCACTACGTGGGGCAGGAAAAAACCCGGCCCGCCACCGGCTGGGTGTCCCTGGCGAACGCGCTGGACTGGTCACGCCCGCCGCGGACCATGATCGGCACCGGCTACTGGTACATGCACACGGACCAGTGGCGGCAGGACGGCTACTCCGCCGATGCGCTGAAGTCCCCGCTCTCCACGGGGGCCCTGGACGGCATGCACACCGCGGACGCGCTGGCCCAGTCCGCCCGGCTCGGCTGGATGCCGTTCTACCCGCAGTTCGACCGCAACCCGCTGGACCTCGCGGACGAGGCGGAGGCCGCCGTCGCCGCCGGCACCGCACCGGACACCCCGGCCTACATCGCGGGCGCCCTCAAGAACCGCACCCTGAACCCGGCGATCGAGGACGTGGACGCCCCGGAAAACTGGCCGCGGACCCTGGTGCTGTGGCGCTCCAACCTGTTCGGCTCCTCGGCCAAAGGCAACGAGTACTTCCTGCGGAACCTGCTGGGCACCCACAACAACGTCCTCGGCCAGGACCATGCCGAGGGGCTCAAACCCAAGGACGTGAAATGGCATGAACAGGCGCCGGAAGGAAAGCTGGACCTGCTGGTCTCCGCGGACTTCCGGATGACCTCCACCACCCTGCTGTCCGACGTCGTGTTCCCGGCCGCCACCTGGTACGAGAAGCACGACCTCTCCTCCACCGACATGCACCCCTTCGTACATGCCTTCACCCCCGCGATCGACCCGCCGTGGGAGACCAAAACGGATTTCGACATGTTCCACCTGCTGGCCCAGGAGTTCTCCCGGCAGGCGAAAACTCACCTGGGCGTCCGCCGGGACCTGGTCAGCGTGCCCCTGCAGCACGACACCCCCGGTCAGCTCGCCCAGCCCGGCGGGACGGTGCGGGACTGGCGGGACACGTCCATCCCCGCGGTGCCCGGGCAGAACATGCCCGTCTTCTCAGTGGTGGAACGTGACTACACGGCCATCGCGGACAAGCTGGCCGCCGTCGGGCCGCTGGCCGACAAACTGGGCTTCACGGTCAAGAACGTCACCTACAAACTCGCCGGAGCGCTGGACCGGCTCAGCCGCGCCAACGGCGTGATGCTCGGCGGCGCCGCGGACGGCCGCCCCGCGATCGACACCGACGCGAAAATGGCCGAAGCGATCCTGGCCTTCTCCGGCACCACCAACGGCGCACTGTCCGTCCAAGGCTTCAAGGACCTCGAGATCCGCACCGGGAGGAAACTGGCAGACCTTGCCGAGGGCTCCGAGGAAAAATTCATCACCTTCGCCCAGACCCAGGCCGCCCCGGTTCCGGTGATCACCTCGCCTGAATGGTCCGGTTCGGAGACCGGCGGCCGGCGCTACGCACCGTTCACCATCAACGTCGAACGGCTCAAACCCTGGCACACCCTGACCGGGCGGATGCACTTCTTCCTCGACCACGACTGGATCCGGGACATCGGCGAGGCGCTGCCGATCTACCGGCCTCCGCTGGACATGCACCGGCTCTTCGGCGAACCCAGACTCGGCCAGGACGGGTCCATGGAGGTGGTGGTCCGCTACCTGACCCCGCACTCCAAATGGTCCATCCACTCCGAATACCAGGACAACCTGCTGATGCTCTCGCTCTCCCGCGGCGGACCCACGGTCTGGATGAGCCCCGCCGACGCGGAGTCCATCCAGGTCAAGGACAACGACTGGGTGGAGTGCGTCAACATCAACGGTGTCCTCGTGGCCCGGGCCATCGTCAGCCACCGGATGCCGGCCGGGGTGGTCTACGTGCACCACGCGCAGGAACGCACCATCGACGTGCCCAAGTCCGAGGCCACCGGCCGGCGCGGCGGCATCCACAACTCCGTGACCCGGCTGCTGGTCAAGCCGTCGCACCTGATCGGCGGCTACGCCCAGCTGGCCTACGCGTTCAACTACCTCGGCCCCACCGGAAACCAGCGCGACATGGTGGCCACCGTCCGGCGTCGTTCCCAGGAGGTGCAGTACTGATGCGAGTCATGGCTCAAATGGGCATGGTCATGAACCTGGACAAATGCATCGGCTGCCACACCTGTTCCGTGACCTGCAAGCAGGCCTGGACCAACCGTGCGGGCACCGAATACGTCTGGTTCAACAACGTCGAAACCCGCCCCGGGCAGGGGTACCCGCGCCGCTACGAGGACCAGGACAAGTGGCAGGGCGGCTGGGTGCTGAACAAGCGCGGCAAGCTGGTGCTTAAGGCCGGCGGCCGGGTCAAGAAGATGTTCGGGATTTTCGCCAGCCCGGTCCAGCCCGAGCTCAAGGACTACTACGAGCCCTGGACCTACGACTACAAGACCCTCGTCGACGCGCCGCTGGGTGACGACTTCCCGGTGGCCCGGCCCAAGTCCCTGATCACCGGCGAGGACACCAAGATCACCTGGTCCGCGAACTGGGACGATGACCTGGGCGGCTCCGCGGAGAACGGCCACCTGGATCCGATCGTGGAGAAGGTCCGGCGGGAATCCGAGGACAAGATCAAGTTCGCCTACGAGCAGACCTTCATGTTCTACCTCCCGCGGATCTGCGAGCACTGCCTGAACCCCTCCTGCATGGCCTCCTGCCCCTCCGGAGCGATCTACAAGCGGGTGGAGGACGGGATTGTCCTGGTGGACCAGGACAAGTGCCGCGGCTGGCGCCAGTGCGTCACCGGCTGCCCGTACAAAAAGATCTACTTCAACCACAAGACCGGCAAAGCCGAGAAGTGCACCTTCTGCTACCCGCGGGTGGAGGTGGGGCTGCCGACGGTCTGCTCGGAGACCTGCGTGGGACGGCTGCGGTACCTGGGGCTGTTCCTGTACGACGCCGACGCCGTCACCGCGGCGGCCGCCGTCACCGACCCGCAGGAGCTCTACGACGCCCAGATGGATGTGCTGCTGGACCCGAACGACCCCTCCGTCCAGTCCGACGCCCGCGCTCAAGGCATCCCCGAGGACTGGATCGACGCCGCCCGGCGCTCGCCGGTCTACGCCCTGGCCAAGGTCTACAAGGTGGCCCTGCCGCTGCACCCCGAATACCGGACCATGCCGATGGTCTGGTACGTCCCGCCGCTCTCACCCGTAGTGGACCTGCTGCGCGACCAGGGGCACGACGGCGAGGACACCGGCAACCTGTTCGGCGCCATCGACGCGCTGCGCATCCCGGTGGAATACCTGGCCGAACTCTTTACCGCCGGGGACGCCGGCCGGGTCACCGCGGTGCTGAAGAAACTCGCTGCGATGCGCTCCTTCATGCGCGGCATCAGCCTCGGCAACGACCCCGACGACTCCATCCCCGAGGCCGTCGGCATGGACAGCCAGAGCATGTACGAGATGTACCGGCTGATGGCGATCGCGAAGTACGAGGAGCGTTACGTCATTCCCAAGGCCCACGTGGAACAGGCCCACGACCTCGAGGAGATGGGCTGCTCGCTGGACTTCGAGGGCGGGCCGGGCATGCAGGATTCCGCCCCCTTCGGCGAGGCCAGCGGCAGGCCCGTTCCGGTGGCGGTGGAAACCTTCAACGCCCTCCGCGACCGGCAGACGTCCGGCTCCGCGCCCGGTGAAACCACCCTGCGCGGCAGGGTGAACCTGCTGAACTGGGACGGCACGGGGGCGCCCTCCGGGCTGTTCCCGGAAAAGCCGCCTCCAACGGAACCTGGCGGATCCGCGGCGGCCCCTCCGGTGGGAGAGCGGACGTGACCCGCCGCCAGCAGGTTCTCTACCTCGCCGCGGCCTGGTGCCTGTCCTACCCGGATGAGGAGCTCATCGGCCGGGTGCCGCTCATGCGCGCCGCGCTGGGCGAGTTTCCCGGCGCCGTCGAGGACTTCCAGGAAGTCCTGGATTCGCTGGAATCCACGCCGCCCATGGAAATCCAGTCCCGGTACGTACGCGAGTTCGACCTCGGAAAACGCCACGCCCTGCACCTGTCCTACTGGACGGACGGGGACACACGGCGCCGGGGAGAGGTCCTGGGCAACTTCAAGAAAACGTACCGGCAGAGCGACATTCTGGTGGACACCCACGGCGAACTGCCGGACTACCTCCCGATGGTCCTCGAGTACGCCGCGGTGGTGGACCTCGCGGCCGGCCGCGACCTGCTGACGCGCTTCCGGGCGAGCCTGGAGATGCTCCGCTTCGGACTGCTCCGGGATGAGCTTCCGCACGCCCGGATCCTGCAGGCAATCTGCGCCACCCTGCCCGGCAAGTCCCCGGCGGACGAGCAGGCTGTCATGCGGATGGCCGGCTACGGACCGCCCACCGAAGCGGTGGGCCTGGACCCCTACGATCCGCGCCTGCTGCCCGTGAAGGGGGCCTGACCATGCTGCCGTCCGACGCCGAGCCAGGATCCGCCACCGGAATCTCCGCACTGGACATCGTGCTCTGGGGCGTCCTGCCCTACGTCATGGTCGTTGTGCTGGTGGGCGGGCTCGTCTGGCGCTACAAATACGACCAGTTCGGCTGGACCACGAGGTCGTCCCAGCTGTACGAATCCCGGCTGCTGCGGATCGCCTCGCCCCTGTTCCACTTTGGCCTGCTCGCCGTGATCGCCGGCCACTTCTTCGGCCTGGTCATTCCCATGGCCTGGACCCAGGCCGCGGGGATGAGCCAGGACTTCTACCACTTCAACGCCCTCTTCGTCGGCGGGATCGCCGGGGTGGGGACCTTGGGCGGAATCCTCCTGCTGATCTACCGGCGACGCACCACCGGTCCGGTCTTCATGGCCACCACCACCAACGACAAGACCATGTACGTGGTGCTCACCGCAGCCATCGTTTTCGGTCTCTGGACCACCCTGGCGAGCGTCTTCGAGGGCGAGCACGGGCACAACTACCGCGAAACCGTGGCCCCGTGGTTCCGCTCGCTGTTCATCTTCCAGCCGGACCTCGCGGCGATGGCCGCTGCGCCCTTCTCCTTCCACCTGCACACCCTGGTGGGCATGGCGCTCTTCGTGATCTGGCCCTTCACCCGGCTGGTCCACGCCTTCACTGCCCCGTTCCACTACCTCTTCCGCCCCTACATCGTCTACCGCTCGCGGGACCGGGATGGCAGCAAAGCCGGCTCCAGCAGGGCAGGTGCAGCGGCTGCGCGGTCCTCCGGCACCGCCGCCCGCCGGGGCTGGTCCGCCGTCGGCACCCGCGACCGGGACACGAGGAACCGCTGATGGCCGGATCCGGGCCCGATCCTTCGACCGCCCCCGCCGGGCGGACGCTCAACCTGGTGCTCGCCACCTCGGCGTCGGTGGCCGGCTTCTGGGCCTGGAACTCGGTGGCCACCCTCAGCGCCTTCTATACGGTGAACCTTCAGCTCACCCCGGCCACTACCGGGGTGCTCGTGGCCATGCCGGTGTTCGTCGGCTCGCTGGGCCGGATCGTCGTCGGCGCCCTGACGGACAAGTACGGCGGCCGGGCGATGTTCACTTTCGTGCTGCTGGCGTCCATCCTGCCGATCCTGCTCGTGTCGGTCGGCGGGCTCCTGGGTTCCTTTGCACTCGTGCTCGGTGCCGGGCTGCTGCTGGGCGTCGCCGGAACCGTCTTCGCCGTCGGGATCCCTTTTGTCAGCGCCTGGTACGAGCCTTCCCGGCGCGGCTTCGCCACGGGCGTCTTTGGCGCGGGGATGGGCGGCACGGCGCTGGCAGCGTTCCTGAACCCGCGGCTGGTCGCCGGGATCGGCTATTTCCCCACGCACCTGCTGATCGCGGCGATCCTTGCGGTCATGGCGGCCCTGGTGTGGTTCCTGATGAAGGAAGCTCCAGGCTGGACCCGCAGCAACCTCCCCGTCATGCCCAAGTTGCTTGACGCCGCGAAGACCCCGGTCACGTGGAAGATGTGCTTCCTGTACGCCGTGGTCTTCGGCGGTTTCGTCTCCTTCGCCACCTACCTGCCCACGTACCTCCGGGACGTGTACAGCTTCGATCCGAGCGGTGCGGGGGCGCGCACCGCCGGCTTCGCGCTGGCAGCGGTGCTGGCACGGCCGCTGGGCGGCGTGCTCGCGGACAAGTTCGGGCCCAAACCGATCGTGATCACCTCACTGACAGGCGTCGCGGTCCTGGCCTGGGTGGTGAACCTGCAGCCTGACGGCGAAGTCCCCGCCGGGCTGACGTTCGTCGCCATGGCGGCGGCGCTGGGCCTCGGGACAGGCGGAGTGTTCGCTTGGGTGGGCGTGCTCGCCCCGCCGGGGAAAGTCGGCAGCATCAGCGGCGTGGTCAGCGCGGCAGGGGGCCTGGGTGGCTATTTCCCGCCGCTGATCATGGGAGCAACGTACGACGCCGCGACCCACAGCTACTCGATCGGGCTGACACTCCTGGTGGTCACGGCGCTGGCCGCGCTGGCCTTCACGATCTTCGCCGTGCCCGGCCGGGCGAAGTCCGTGAAGGCCAGCGCGGCAGCCTAGCAAAGGCCCCGGATTGTCAGCCGAAGGCCAGATGCGCCACCGTGAAGATCGCGAGCCCGGCGAGGGCTCCCACCACGGTGCCGTTGATCCGGATGAACTGCAGGTCCTTGCCGATCTGGAGTTCGATCTTCTGCGAGGTTTCCTCGGCATCCCAGCGGGCCACGGTATCGGTGATCACGCCGGCGATATCCGAACGGTACGTCCTGACGAGGTACCCGGCGGCGTCGCCGATCCACTTGTTCACCTTGCCGGCCAGTTCGGGGTCAACCACCAGCCGGGTGCCGAAGTCATGCACGGCGGCCTTGAACCGCACCGTGAGTTCGCTGTTCGGGTCGTCGACGGCGGAGAGCAGGGCGGCCTTGATGGTGCCCCAGGTGCGGGAGGCCAGCTCCCGGATCTCGGGATCGCCCAGGACCTGGGCCTTGATGCCCTCGGCCCGGGCGATCATCACCGGATCATGCTGCAGGTCCTGCGCGAGGTCCTTGAGGTACTTGTCGATCGACAGGCGGACCTGGTGCTGCGGATCGGACTGCACGGCGCGGGTGAACTTCAGGATCTCCACGTACACCTTGTCGCCCACGAGTCCGTCGACGAACGACGGCACCCAGGTCGGGGAACGGTCGGTGACCAGCCGGTTGACCGTTTCCTGGTTGTCCCGCACCCAGTCCACGGTGCGGTCCACGAGCACGTCCACCAGTGCGTGGTGGTGCCCGTCGTCGAAGATCCGCTGCGCGACCCGGCCCACCGGAGGACCCCACGGCGGGGCGATCAGGTGACGGCGGACCATGCCTTCGATTACGGCCTGGACGTCGTCGTCATTGAGGACCGTGAAGGCGCCGCGGATGACGGCGGCGCCTTCCTTGGCGACCCGCTCGGCGCCGCCGGGGCCGGAGAGCCACGCGCCGGCCTTGCGGGCGATGTCAACGGAGGCCAGCTTCTCGTGGACCACCTGCTCGGAGAGGAAATTGGTTTCCACGAATTCGCCCAGCGAGGCGCCGATCTGGTCCTTGCGCTGGGGAATGATGGCGGTGTGCGGGATCTTGATGCCCATCGGGTACTTGAACAGGGCCGTCACGGCGAACCAGTCGGCGAGGGCGCCCACCATGCCGCCCTCGGCCGCGGCCCGGACGTATTCCAGCCAGGGGTACTGCTTCTGCAAAGCGAAGGCGACCACAAAGATGATGGCCATCAGGATCAGCAGCGAGAGCGCCAGCAGCTTCATTTTCCGCAGCGCGGACGCCTTCTCCGCGTCCATGGCGGCCAGCGTCTGGCGGCGGGCGGAACCGCCGTCCGCGGCATCTCCGGCGCCGGCGGGGCCTTCCGGACGGGTACTTGGCTCAGTGTTCACCTGCATGTGCCCAGCCTAGCCCCGCTTTGGCAGGGGCTGTCCGCTAACGTGTCAGCATGACGACTGACGAGTCCACTGCAGCCCGTCCGCTGGTCTACGCCCACCGCGGCGCGAGCGAAGCCTTCGCCGAGCACACCCGGGCCGCGTACCTGCAGGCAATCGCCGACGGCGCCGACGGCGTGGAGTGCGACATCCACCTCACCCGCGACCAGCATGCGGTGCTGCTGCATGACGCCACCCTGGACCGCACGTCGGACGGTACCGGCCCCGTGGCGGACCGGACCCTCCACGATCTCCGGCAGCTGGACTTCTCCTCCTGGAAGGGCGCCAGGATCCCGGACGAATACGGCGGCAGGTCCGCCCAGTTCCTGACCCTCCCGGAACTGCTGGTGCTGCTGCAGAACGCCGGCCGGGAGATCGGCCTGGCGATCGAGTTCAAACACCCCAGCCCTTTCCAGCTCAAACTGGAAGACCGGGTCCTGGAGGTCCTCTTGTCCGGAGGCTGGGACCCGGCGACGTCCCGGCTTGGGAACATCAAGGTGTCCTTTATGAGCTTCAGCCCGGATTCAGTGAAACACCTGCTGAAGTCGGTCCCGGCTTTCGCTGTGTGCCAGCTCGTGGACGACATCAACGTCGAGGAAATCCGGGAGGAGCTCGGTCTGGGAGCGATCACCGGCGGGGCCCTGGCGAACGTGATGAGGGCGGCGCAAACCGAAGCCGAGCGGATTCTGGACGACTGCGAAACCGGGCTCGCCGGACCTGGCATCAACTATGTCCGTGAGCATTCCCGGACCATCCGTCGCTGGCTCGGCTCCGGCCGCCGCTTCCGGGTGTGGACCGTGGACTCGGAAAGCGATGTCGCGCTCTGCCAGGGGCTCGGCATCCACGAGATCACCACGAACCGGCCCGCGCAGGTCCTCGCCCAGCTGTCGGCCGGCGCCCGGAGTCTCTGAACGGGAAGGTCTACCGGCTAAGCTGCGAGGTCGCGGCGCCGCCAGCCGGCATAGCCCAGTGCCGCGAGAGCCGCCGCCGCCACGATGAGGGCCGCCAGCGCCGGCACACCGCCGGAATCCACCGGGAGCAACGGGGAATGCCGGAACGGGGAGATATCCATGAGCCATTCCGGGGCGCTCCAGAGCACCCCGAATTCGCCCAGGGCGACCAGCGCCAGCAACAGACCCCAGACCGCGCCGGCCAGCCGGGGTGCCCAGCCAAACACCGCCAGCGCCGTGCTGGTCACCACCCACGCGGCCGGGACCTGGGCCAGTGCGGCCACGGTGCTGCGGCCCACCAGCGCGGCATCGTCGACGGCGAAGGCGGCGCCCGCGCCGATGGACACCCCCGCCAGTAGGAGCAGCACGGCGACCCCGGCCAGGGCAAAGGCGAAGTGGCTGGTCGCCCAGCGGATGCGCGTTGTGGCCGTGCCCAGCAGGGCTTCGGTGTGGCCCGCGGACTCCTCGCTGCGCAGGTGGTTGGCCGCGGAGACCCCGAAGGCGGCCGCCAGCACCCCCATGATGCTGATCTCCGCGGCCAGGAACGCGTCCGTGAGCGCCTCCCGGCCGCCCAGCAGCTTGATCAGGTCCTGGGCGTTCGGTGAATTCAGCAGTTCTCCCACGTTGCTGACCAGGGATCCGATCACCACGCCGAACAGGAGGAACGCCACGGCCCAGGCCAGCAGCACGCGGTACTGCAGGCGCACCGCCAGGTCCCAGACGCCGGAGAGCGAACCGGCGGACGGCCCCGGGCGTTCCGCGCGGAGGCCGGCGCCGAGGTCGCGCCTGGCGCGGAGCGCAAAAGCGGCCGGCACAAGCACCAGGCACAGGGCGACGGGGAGCGCGAGCACCCACCAGCGGTCCCCGGCGAAGGCCCGGATCTGCTGGTTCCACCCGATGGGGGACAGCCAGGAGAGCACCGAGGGCCCCGGTTCGGCCAGGTCTCCGACGGCGCGCAGCGCATAGGTGACAGCGACGAAGCCGACGCTGAGCCCGGTGGCGGCCCGGGCGCTGGCGGTCAGCTGGGCGGCCAGGCCCGCCACGGCACTGAACGCCATCCCGGTCGCTGCCCAGCCCAGACCGAACGCCAGGGAGCCTGCCGCCGGTAGCCCGCCGGCAGCCAGCGCGGCTGCCGAGAGCATCCCGAGCACCACGTTGGCGCCGAGGCTGATGGAGAGAGCCGCCGCCAGCGGGGCGTCGCGGCCCAGCCTTCCGCCGCCGAGCAGCTCCAGCCGTCCGCTCTCCTCGTCGCCCCGGGTGTGCCGGATGGCGAGGATCACCATGAGGACGGCGAGGATGGCGGTCATGAATGCGGTGTATTTGATCAACGAGAGGGCGCCGATGGAGGTGGGGTCGTAGATCCGTCCGAACAGGGCCACCATCGAGGCGGTCGCGTTCAGGGCGGTGGCTGCCTCCACGCGGCTCGCCATATCCGGGTACAGCTCGGCCCCGGCCAGCGCCGTCGAGTAGGCGATCCCGGCAAAGCCGATGATCCAGAACGGCAGCAGCCAGCGGTCCCGGCGCAGGCCGAGCCGGATCAGGGCGCCCGTTCCGGCCAGGGTCTCAGGCATCGCCGGACCGCCGGGGGACCGAGGCGATGCCGGCCGCAGTGCCAGGGCCGGCGCCTGCACCGGCGCCGGCGGCGTCGGTGCTCGCGGAGCCGTAGTGGCGCAGGAACAGGTCCTCCAACGTCGGCGGCTGGCTGGTCAGCGCGTGCAGGCCCGCCGACGTCAGCGCGTGGAGGAACGGCCCCAGTCCGGCAGGCTCAACCTGGGCGCTGACCCGGTGGTCCGTCACCACGACGTCGTGGACGCCGGCCAGGAGGTCCAGCCCCGGCGGCACCGCGGCGACGTCGGCCGTGACCGACGTGCGGGTCAGGTGCCGCAACTGCTCCAGCGGGCCGGTCTCCACGACCCTCCCGGCGCGGATGATGCTGACCCGGTCGGAGAGCGCCTCGGCCTCGCTGAGGATATGGCTGCTCAGCACCACGGTGCGCCCCTCTGCGCGCAGTTCGCGGACACAACCGCGGAACGCATCCTCCATCAGCGGGTCCAGCCCGCTGGTCGGCTCGTCCAGCAGGAACAGCTCCGCGTCGGTGGCCAGGGCGGCGACGAGGGCCACTTTCTGCCGGTTTCCTTTGGAATACGTGCGGGCCTTCTTGCTGGGATCCAGCTCAAACAGTTCAAGGAACCGTTCCCGGCGGGCGCGGTCCTGGCCACCCTGCAGCCGGCCCAGCAGGTCGATCACCTCGCCGCCTGTCAAGTTGGGCCACAGGGCCACGTCCCCGGGGACGTAGGCCAGCCTGCGGTGCAGCGTGGCCACATCGCGCCAGGGGTCCAGCCCCAGCACCCGGATCGAACCGGCGTTGGAACGCAAGAGGCCCAGCAGGAGCCGCAAGGTGGTGGACTTGCCGGATCCGTTCGGCCCCAGGAAGCCGTGCACCTCGCCGGCAGCCACGTCGAAATCCAGTCCGTCCAGGGCCGTCACGGACCCGAAACGCTTCACAACACCGGTCATTTCCACGACACTGCTCATACCCAACAAGCTACGCCGGAATAAGGGGCCCGGACCCCTGCGGAAAGACCCGTCTTTGGCGCCGGCAGCGGCGGTTCGCCGGGGGTCCCGGGCTGTGATTGAGTTGTTCCATGCCATCACGCTGGTCCGGCCGGGACACCCAGACGCTTTCCGCCGTGGCGATGAGTGCCCTGCTGCTGGCCAGCGCCGGGAAGCACTTCGAGGATCCCGGTTTCTTCGGGCCCGTGGTGCCGGACTTCCTCTGCCGCGACGATTCCGGCGAGCAGTCCAACGGCCCGGCCGCCGTGTTGTCCCGGGAGGAATGGGTGGCGCTCAGCGGCCTGCTGGAGGCGGCCGCCGCCGTCGGGCTCCTGCTCCCGGTGACCCGGCGCGCCGCCGCCGGCTGCGTCACGGCGATGTTCACCCTGTTCCTGGCCGGGCACATCGACGCCCTGCGCAAGGCGTACGGCCCGGGCGGGACCGCCCGCCAGCGCCGCACGCACTCCCTGCGGCTGCCGCTGCAGGCCCCGCTCATTGCCTGGGCCTGGAGCCTGACGAAGCCTGCGCCGCGGAAACCGGTCCGGCCGTGAAACTCCTGCAGTCCCCGGCGGTGCGGGTCGGGCTGTCCATCAGCATCGCCACCGGGCTCTACGGTGTGTCCTTCGGCGCCCTGTCGGTCACGTCCGGGCTCGACTTCTGGCAGACCATGGCCCTGAGCCTGCTGCTGTTCAGCGGCGGCTCGCAGTTCGCCTTCATCGGGGTGGTGGCCGGGGGAGGCTCCGGCGTCGCCGCGATGGGGGCGGCCACGCTGCTGGGCATGCGCAACGGAATCTACGGCATGCAGATCAACGCCCTGCTGCAGCCGCGCGGCTGGCGGCGGTTCGCCGCCGCCCACGTCACCATCGACGAATCCACCGCCACAAGCACCGGACAGACAGACCCGCTCGAGCAGAAGCGCGGCTTCTGGACCGCCGGGCTGGGCATCTTCGTCCTCTGGAACCTTTTCACGGCCGTGGGCGCCCTGGCCGGAGGGGCCCTCGGGGATCCCAAGCAGTGGGGCCTCGACGGCGCCGCCGTGGCGGCCTTCCTGGGGCTGCTTTGGCCCCGGCTCAAAGGACGCGAACCGGTGGCGATCGCCGTCGTCTGCGCCCTGGCCACCGTCCTGGCCGTACCGTTCGTGCCTGCGGGCGTGCCCATCCTGGTCGCGGCCGTGGTCGCGGCGGCAATCGGCTGGTTCAGCCATGGCCGCAGTGACGAAGGCCTGGAACCGGACGTGGACCCCTACGCCGAACACCCGCACCCGCGTCCGGCGGGGGACACGGCATGACCCTGTGGATGTGGCTGCTGCTGTCCTGCGTGCTGGCGTACGCCTGGAAACTCCTGGGCTATCTGGTCCCGGCCAGTGTGCTCCGCGACCCGCGGATGTCGAGGATCGCCGGGACCATGACGATTGGCCTGCTGGCGTCCCTGACGATCGTGAACACCGTGGCGTCGGGCCAGGCCCTGGTGCTGGACGCGCGGCTGGGTGCCCTCGCTGCCGCCGGCATCGCACTGATGCTCCGGGCGCCCTTTCTCGTGGTGGTCCTCGCCGGAGCCGGCGCCGCGGCCGGACTCCGGCTGCTGGGGTGGAGCTGACCCGTTAGCAACGGTCTTTAGTCCCTACTTGCCGCCGGGGCCCCGTGGGAGCATTCGGATATGAGCGACAAAGACGATCCGGATACCCCTGCGCCCGGCAAGGGCCAGCATCCCAAACCGCACGAGCCGTTCGTTCCGCCGGGAGCCGAGTCCACCAGGGAACTGCGCGATGTGTCGCGCCGGCGCCGGGAGGCCGAGGAAAAGCTGCAGCACCACCTGCAGGAGGCCAAAGAAAAGCCCGCGGAGGACTAATGCCAAAAACGCGGCTGCCGGAGCGCCTGCAGGATCTGTTGCTCGAAAATGACGTGCTGGAGGACTTCCTCCGCGACCTCTCCGTCCTCGCCGCTGAGTTCGCCGCGGCCGAAACCGGCCGGCCGGTTCTGTGCTCGGTGCGGGTGGCGCGCCGCCGCCGGCCGGTGGTCCTGGCCGCCGGCAACCCCGAGGCCCCGCAGCTGGATGGGTTGCAGGACGGTCTCGCGGAGGGTCCGGGGCTGGAGACGCGCAAGACCAGGCAAGCCGTGCTGGTGCCGGACACCACGATGGACCCGAGATGGCGGCGCTACCAGCGGGCCGTTGCCCAGCGCGGGTACCGCAGCGTTCTCGCCGTGCCGCTGCTGGAGGACCGGGACGCGGCGGCCACCCTGACCTTCTTTTCGACGTCGCCGGAGGCGTTCGACGACGGCGCCGTGGCAGCCTGCGAGTTGCTCGCCGTCCGCGCCGCCAAGGTCCTGAGGCTGGCTGTCCGCTTCGAATCCGTCCAGGGCGTGAACCGCGACCTGCTGCAGGCCATGCGGTCGCGGACCGTGATCAACCTGGCCACCGGCATCCTGATGGCCCAGAGCCGGTGCTCGCAGTCGGAAGCGTTCGAGCTGCTGACCAAGGTCTCCAACACCAGGAACGTCAAGCTCCGGATCGTGGCCGAGGAGATCCTCCGGCGGTTCGAGTGCGCTCCGGCTGGGACAGCCTTCAGCGTCTGAGAACCTATCGCGGCGCCCCGACGCCGGCGAGCCGGAGGATGAGCTGCAGCCCGTCGGGCGTTCCCGGCCAGTGCCGACGCACGGCTTCCCCGCCCGCCCGCGCGATCACCGAGCGCAGCACGAGGGCCACAATAATGACATCGTCCGCGTAGCCAATCACCGGCAGGAAATCCGGCACAATATCGATCGGCGAGAGCAGGTAGACCAGGAGCAGGGCGAGCCGGATCCGCACACCGGCGCCCAGCGTCTTGTCAGCGACCAGCCGCCGCAGGAGGCGCAGCAGGTCGGGCAGCAACCGCAGCGCGTCCTTCATCGCGACCGTTTCCGGGTGCCGCCGCGCGTAGCCCCACAGGAGGAGCAACAGCACGGCGTAAAGCAGCAGCACGCCTCCGACGGCGCCCGCCACCGTTTCCCATGACACCGGTTCTAGCCGAGGACAGAGTCGAACGCGGTGCCCGGCAGCGGGGACTGCGGCGGCAGCGGCCGGTCCGGGCGCTCCGTGCGGATGGCGTCCTCGACGAGGGCGACAGGGCGGCGCCAGGCGTCCGAACCGGCCTCCATGGTGTCCACGACGCCGATCAGCATGGCCAGCAGGCGGATCAGGTCCGTCATCGAAATGTCGCTGCGCAAGGTCCCCTGGCCTTGTCCGCGGCCCAGGAGCACGGCCACGGATTCGATCAGGTCCCCCGTGATGCCGGTGAGCAGCCCGCGCCGGCCGGCGACTGCCCCCAGGAGGTTGGCTTCCTCGCTGGCCACACCCATCAGCGCGTCGATGACACGGAAGAGGCCGTCCGCGGCATCCGGCCCGGCGAGGGCTTCTTCGATGACGGGATCGACCAGCAGCCCGAGCTGGCGGTGGAGGGCCGCGAGGACCAGTTCCTCCTTGTCCGCGAAGTTCCTGAACAGCGTGGCCGGGCCGACGCCGGCGGTCACGGCGATGGTCTGCAGCGGGACCTCCGGGCCGTGCTCCCGGAAGCACTGGCGGGCGGCGGTGATGATCTTATCCACATTCCGCGCGGCATCGGCGCGGAGCGGCCTGCGGTCTGCTACCCGGTTCATTTGCCTAGGTTAGCAACGCGCGGCCGGGGCAGGGAGGTTACTACCGGGTATTGATTTATGTGACGGTTTTGGCCGCCGGAGCGCGTGCAAGACTGGTGCTATGTTGCTTGCATTTTCTGTCGCACCCTCAGGCCGTCCCGCACGCTCGGCTGATGACTCACCCGCCGCTTCCGTTGCCGTTCCGGGGGACGAAGCGTCAGTCCACGATGCCGTCGCTGAAGCCGTCCGGATCGTCCGGGAGTCCGGCCTGCCGAACCACACGGACTCGATGTTCACCACGATCGAGGGCGAATGGGATGAGGTGTTCGACGTCGTGAAGCGCGCCACCGAGGCCGTGGGCCGGTTCGGCAGCCGGGTCTCGCTGGTCATCAAGGCGGACATCCGGCCCGGCTACTCAGGCGAACTCACCGGAAAGCTGGACCGGCTGGAACAGGCCCTCGGCGACTAGCCAGGCAAGCGCCCCGGGCGCGGTCCGGGATTCCGGGTGGCCCGGAACCTACCGCCGGGACGGGCCAGCTGGAAGACTAAGGGGCATGTTCGAGCACCAGCCCACTGACCGCTGGATCGCCGTCGAGGATTTCCTCTCCGCGGCCGTGGTCCGCCCTGACAGTTCCCTGAAGCGCGCCGTAGCCACCGCCCTCGAGGCGGGCATGCCGCCCATCGAAGTCGCCCCGAACGCCGGCAAACTGCTGAAACTGCTCGTCCAGCTCTCCGGCGCCCGCCGGGTGCTGGAGATCGGAACGCTGGCCGGGTTCAGCACCATCTGGATGGCCCAGGGGCTGCCCGACGGCGGCCGGCTGCTCACGTGCGAATACCTCCCCAAGCACGCCGACGTCGCCCGCGCCAACGTGGACGCAGCCGGGCTGGGCCACCTTGTGGAGATCCGGGTCGGGGCCGCGCTGGACACGCTGCAGGCGCTCGCCGACGAAGGGGCCGAGCCCTTCGATTTCGTGTTTATCGACGCGGACAAGGAGAACAACCCGCACTACCTTGACTGGGCCGTCCGGCTTGGCCGGCCCGGCACCGCCATCGTGATGGACAACGTGGTCTGGGAGGGCGCCGTGCTGGAGCCCTCCCTGGACACGGTCAACGCCCCGGGCATCATCAGTGCCCTGACCATGCTGGGCGAGGACCCGAGGCTGGACGGCACCGTCATCCAGACCGTGGGCTCCAAAGGCTGGGACGGCTTCGCTCTGGCGAGGGTGCTGTAGCGGCGGTGGGCGTCCCGCCGGCCCCGGGTCTGCCCCTGAATTGTGAAAGTGCTAAGTGTGCTTAGATTTACTGGGCGGGCTGTGATTACTGAGCAGTAGCCCGGCTGGCTGGCGTTGCAGCCGCCAGTACCAGACGCACTTCAAAGGAGAACAGGCCCGAATGAACAGGACTCCCGATTCCCAGCGGCCCCGCGCCGTAAGGATCAGTTCTGCGCCGGAGGACCTGGCCGGGATCAGCCCCTTGCTGGACGACGCACGGTCGGCCGTCGGCGACGTCCCGGCGCTGCTGGAGCTGGCCAAAGCGGCCGCAGAAGCCGCCCCGAACCCCGGCGAGGGCCGGACTGCCTTCCTGTGGGAGATCCTGGCCTCCGTCACGGCCGTCGACGTCGCCGCCGGCCGGGCCATCGAACCGCACCTGGACGCCTCGGCCATCCTCGCCCAGGCCGCCGGCCACGCTGCGGTGGAAGGCTGGGACTGCCCGGACTTTGGCGGTGTCCGCTTCGACGGGGCCTGGGGTGTTTTCGCCGCCGAAGCCGCGGGCCTGCGCCTCGAGGCCAAACCGGCGGACGGCTGTTTCCTGCTGCAGGGTTCCAAACCCTGGTGCTCCCTCGCCTCCCAGCTGGACCACGCCGTCGTGACCGCCCACCTGGACGACGGCGGCCGGGCCGCCTTCGCCGTCGACCTCCATGCCCCCGGCGTGACATTCGCGGACCCGGAATGGACCAGCCGCGGGCTCCGGGAAATCCCCAGCGGCACCGTGCACTTCGACGCCGTCGCGGCCGTGCCGCTGGGCGACGCCGGCTGGTACTACCGCCGGCCCGGCTTCGCCTGGGGCGGCATGGGCGTGGCCGCCTGCTGGCTGGGCGGCGCCGTCGCGGTGGCCCGCGGCTTCAAGGAATCCCTGATCACGGCGGCCGACGGCGGCCGGGAGCCGGACCAGCTCGCGCTCGCCCACCTCGGCGAGATTGACCGCACGCTCACCGCCCTCACCGGGTACCTCGCCCGGACGGCCGCAGGAATCGACGCCGGGGGACTCTCGGGCGCCGGAGCCTGGAGCGAGGCCCTGCGCGTCCGCGGCAACGTCGCCGCCGCCGTCGAACGCATCCAGACGCTGGTCAGCCAGAACCTTGGCCCCGGGCCGCTCGCCTTCGACCCGGTCTACGGAAAGCGCATGGCCGACCTCGCCCTGTACATCCGCCAGCACCACGGCATGCGCGACGACGCCCAGCTCGGTGCCCTCACGCTCAAGGGTGACCACCCATGGTGAGCTTCACGCACCACGACCCCGGAACCGGAGAGGACGCCTGGGCTGCCAGCGGTCTGGCCGCGCTCCCGGAGCTGCCGCTCGACGCCGGGGAGCTCGCCGGCCAGGCGTTCATCGTTCTGGCCGCTCACCCGGACGACGAATCCCTCGGCGCCGGGGGGCTGATGGCCCGGCTGCGGCGGCTCGGCGCCCGGGTGATGGTGCTGCTGTGCACGGCGGGGGAGGCCTCCCACCCGGATTCGCCCACCTCGACGCCGGAACAGCTCGCCGCCGTCCGGCTCCAGGAGTTCGGCGGCGCGCTCACACACTTGCTGCCGGATCCGGACTGGCGCTTCCTCGCCCTGCCGGACGGCAAGCTCGCCGCACACCGGGCGGAAGTGCTGGACGCCCTGCGGCGTGCCATTGCCGACGTCACGGACGGGTCAGGACTGCCGGCGGACCGGATCACGCTGGTGGCCCCCTACCGGCACGACGGCCACACGGACCACGACACCCTTGGCTCCGCCGCCGCCGAAGCTGCCGGCGCGGGCGGGCACGGACTGCTGGAATACCCCATCTGGTACTGGCTCTGGGCGGACGCCACCGACCCCACCTGGCACACCTGGCTGCGCCTGCCGCTGGACCCTGCCGAACGGATGGCCAAGTCGGCGGCCATGGCCACCCACACCTCGCAGGTCCGCGCCCTGTCCGGGCAGCCAGGCGACGAGGTGCTGCTCCCGCCGGCATTCCTGGAGCATTTTGAGCGGCCGTTTGAGACGTTTGCGTGGCAGCGTCCGGCGGCCGGCGGCGGCTCTTACGCCGCGGCGGACGCGGAAGGCGTTTTTGACGCCGTCCACAGCGGAACCGACGACCCGTGGCAGTACACCACCAGCTGGTACGAACACCGCAAACGGACCCTCACCCTCGCGGCCCTGCCCGGCCTGAACTACACGGCGGGCCTCGAAATCGGCTGCTCGATCGGGACACTCAGCGTGGAACTCGCGCAACGCTGCGCCAGCTTCCTGGCCGTCGACGCGAGCAGCGCGGCGCTGGCCCACGCCGCCCGGCGCCTCGAGCACGTGCCCGCAGCCCGGACCCGCCACCTCACCGTCCCGCAGGACTGGCCGGATGGCCGCTTCGACCTGATCGTGGTCTCCGAGGTGGGCTACTACCTCGCTGCCGGCGAGCTGGCTGAGCTGTTCGAGCGGGTCGAGGCCTCACTCCTGCCCGGCGGCACCCTGGCCCTGTGCCACTGGCGCCACCCCATTTCCGGCTGGGAGCTCGACGGCGACTCCGTCCACGCCGCCGCCCGCCGCCAGCTCGGCTGGGCCGACGCGGGCCTGTACCGGGAACGCGACTTCGTCCTGGAAGTCCTGATCGCGCCCGGTGCCGGCGAAGATCAGCGGCCGGCAGCCGCCGTCGTGCCGGAAACGGACAGCTAGATGGCCGCCCTTGCGCTGCCGTTGCCCCGCGGACACAGCATCGACCGGATCTGCGTGGTGATGCCGGCGCACAACGAGGAGGAGTACCTTGCCCGCGCCCTTTTGGCCGTGCAGCGTGCCGCCGACGGCCTGCACCGGCTCCGGCCCGACGTGGAGGTCCGGGTGACCGTGGTGCTGGACGGTTGCACCGACGGCTCTGCCGGCATCGCGGCCCAGTTCGTTGCGTCGGACCGGCGCTTCAGCGCCCTCGAAGTCGGCTTCCGCAACGCCGGGGCAAGCCGTGCGGCCGGCATAAGGGCCGCCGGCATCGGTGCGGCCCGGCGGAGGCCGCCCGGCAAGCGCTGGTCACCGCCGCCGTGGGCGGGACGGACGTGGCTGGCCAACACGGACGCTGACTCGCAGGTTCCGGACAGCTGGCTGGTCCGCCAGCTGGAATTCGCCGAGGCCGGAGCCGACGCCGTGCTGGGCTCCGTGGAACCGGACCCCGACGGGATGGACCCGGAGCTGCTCCGCCGCTGGCTGGAGCGCCATCCGTTCGAGGAGGACCACCCGCACATTTACGGAGCGAATTTCGGGGTCAGGGCCTCGGCCTACCTGGCCGCCGGCGGCTTCCCGAAGCTTGCCTCGCACGAGGACCGGACGCTGGTGCAGAGCCTCCGGAACCGCGCTTTCACGGTGACGGCCACCGACAGCATGCGTGTGCTGACCTCGGGCCGGATCCAGGCCCGGGCGCCGCACGGCTTCGGCGCCTACCTCCGCACGCTGGGACGGCACCGGGGACCAGCGGCCGACTGACGGGCGGACGACGGCGGGCCGGGTCCGGCCGCCGGAAGACCGGCGCGCGTACAGGGCCCGGCCAAAGGCCTGTTCCCCGCAGTGCGGCCACATGGCCTAGTTTTCTCGCCTGCTCGCCGGACGATGATTCTCAGGGCGTATTGGTTCGGCCGCCCTGCGTTGCCCGCGTTCAATTGCACGGTAGACAGTGGACCGGCCGACGTTAAACAGCTCGGCCAGCTCTGCCTTGCTGTGTTCCCCGGCGGCGTGTAGCTCGAGAAGGTGGTTTTCCTGTTTGACGGTGAGTTTCGGTTGTTTCCCTCGTAGCCGGCCCTTGGCCTTGGCAACCTTCATTCCTTCACGGGTGCGCATGCGGATGAGGTCGGCTTCGAACTCGGAGATCATCGCCAACACGTTGAACAGCAGTTTGCCCATCGGGTCAAGGGGGTCATGAACGGATCCACCAATGCTGAGTTTGATTTCACGGTTGGCGAGGCTATCTGCAATTTCGTGGGCATCCCGGACGGAACGCGCCAGGCGGTCAAGTTTCGTGACGACAAAGGTATCCCCCGCCCGACACGCAGCCAGGGCTTCGCGAAGTCCGGCACGGTTCTTGTTTGTGCCTGTAAAGCCGTGGTCAACATAAATTCGGTCAGACTCAACGCCAAGGGCAGCCAGGGCATCACGCTGCGCAGTGAGGTCTTGCGACTCGGTGGACACTCGCGCGTAGCCGACCAGTATTTGAGCCATGGAAAATAGTGTGGCATATAGCACCCCCTTACCGGTCAATTCACCGGACGGGTCTTACGGGACGCCACGGTAACCCAGCTCGCAGTGATGCAGTTCAGCGGTGTGTGCGACCGG
>DATIUQ010000281.1:0-19230 GCA_035466775.1 Arthrobacter sp. | reverse complement strand
GTACTGGTCGCGGAGCGTTGCGATGTCGGCGCTGTGGAACAGCGACCGGGAGTTGCGCTCGCTGGAGTAGCGGAACGCCCAGGTGGTGTCGCCGTCGGTAGTTGCTACGGTCATCTGGATCGGGTGCTCGACGCCGTGGCGTCTTCCGGCGTCTTCGATGAATCCCACCGCCTCAGCGACCGCCGCGCGGGGGTCCCGTTCCAGGCCGAAGGTCAGGGCGAGGTAGAAGAACATTTCCGAGTCGGTTGATCCTTCGATCTCGGGATAGAGGCTGGGCTCGACGGCCATGGCCAAATCGCGCTTCACTTTCGGAAATTCCGAGAGGACCCCGTTGTGCATCCAGAGCCACCGTCCGTGGCGGAACGGGTGGCAGTTCGTCTGCTGAACGGCCGTGCCGGTCGTGGCCCGGATATGTGCGAAGACGCGGCCGGCCGAGGCCTGCCCTGCGAGCTCGCGCAGGTTGCGGTCGTGCCAGGCCGGTTCCGTGCTGTGGAACACCCCGGGGAACGGTGCGGTTCCGTACCAGCCGACGCCGAAACCGTCCCCATTGGTGGTCTCCACTCCCATGCGTGCGTGTTTGCTCTGCATGACGAGGGAGTTGGCCGGCTTGTAGAGGAGGTCATCGAGTCGCACGGGCGAACCTGAATACGCTAGCCAACGGCACATGTCGTCTCCTTCAGAGCGGGGCGGATTTCCAGCACGATTCCACCACCGCCATGAAGCTGGCGCATCACCTCCCGCGGGTGAATCGTCCGCGGCAACGCCTACTGGCCCAGCACGCGTTGTTTCAGCGCGGCGAACTCCTGGGCCGTCAAGGCGCCGTCGTCCATCAGGGTCTTGGCCTGGGCGATCTGCTCGGCCGGGTTGGTTCCGGCCGTTCGCCGGACGTAATCGTCAAAATCCTCTTTCGCCACATCGTTCCGCGCGGCCTGCCGAAGCGACATGGACTGCCCGAAGGCAATCAGATACGCGAGGCCGCCGAAGACCGGCAGGACCAAGAGGACGAACACCCAGACAGCCTTGCTCCATCCGGTGCGCGTCGAATCGGAGAAAATGTCTTTGACGATGAGGAAAAGCACCACCAAATACGAAACATAAAGCAGAAACGAAATCATCAGCCAAAAGAACTCCCAAAACGTCATGCCTGTTCCTTTCAGCCGCCAGGGTCCGGGATCACACACAGATGGGGGCGGGTGGTGGATGCGCGCGAATTTGCCGGATTGCCAACGATTTCAGCAGCTCCTGGGCGCGCATGCCCGCATCTTCCCACAAATTGCCGCGCTCCGGAACAGTCCTCAGCAATGCTCCCGGACCGGCCGATTCGGCGGGCGCTACGGCCATCTGATAACCCGTATCACCCCCGGCGGGTGAGGTGAACCCTCGGCTCGAGGCCAACGATGGTCTTACCTGGCAGTCATTGGGCTGCCCGTCGAATGCCCATCCGAGAGGGGGCCTCCCATGTCGATGCCACGACGAGTCCTGGCATGGTTGCTAACGCTCTGCGCGGCGCTCGTGCTGCTGGCGGCCTGCAGCACGCCCAGCCCGCCGGCAAGCACCTCCAGCCCGCCGGCAACCACCTCCAGCCCTCAGCCGACTGTCTCGCCGGTCTGCGCGGCCGCCGACGCCTTTGCGGAAGCGCTCACAGGTTTCAAGGACACCCTCAAGCAGGGAAGCTCCCTGGAGCAGGTCCGCTCGGCACGGGACCAGGTGGTGAAGACCTATGACGACCTCGTCAGCGCGGCAGGGAGCGCGGCCCAGGCCCGGGTGGACGCCGTCAAGTCGGCCGAAGACCAGTTCGCTGCCGCCGTCAACGATATTCCCGACGACGCCACCCTCACCGCAGCGATCGACTCCCTGCGGGACGAAGCGGCAAACGTGCAGGGCGCATTGAGCGACCTCACCACTGAGGCTAAGTGCTAGTTTGCACATTTTCCCCGGACCAGCCGCTGCCCTGATTCAAGCCCCAGGCTGCGTCCACGGGCCATGCCACATCAAGCGAAAGTAGGGATCCAAATGAGTTTATGGGAGAGCTTCTGGGAAATCTTCTGGTGGTTTTTCATCGTGTACGCATTCTTCGCCTTCCTGTACGCGTTGTTCATCGTCATTTCCGATGTCTTCCGCGACAAGGACCTCAACGGCTGGTGGAAGGCCGTCTGGATCGTCTTCCTGGCGTTCGTGCCCTTCCTGACGCTGCTGGTGTACATGGTGGCCCGGGGCAAGGGCATGGCCCAGCGGTCCATGGAGCGGGCCAAGCGGGACCGGGCGGAAGCCGATTCCTATATCCGCAGTGTCGCAAGCGCGAGCCCCACTGAGGAAATCGCTAAAGCCAAGGCCCTCATGGACGCGGGAACCATCACACCCGAGGAGTTCCAACGAATCAAGACGAGGGTCACAAGCTGACTCCGGACAGCGCGCCAGGAGGTCGTCCCAGTGAATGATTACCCGTTGATCGCCGATCATGGCCTGATCGGCGACCTTCAAACAGCGGCGCTCGTGGCAACGGACGGCACACTCGATTGGTTCTGCAGTCCGCGTTTCGACTCTCCCAGCATTTTTGCCTCCCTGCTCGACCGCACCCGCGGCGGGCACTTCAGCACCAGGCCCCTCGACCCGGCTTTCGCCACCAGGCAGCTCTATTTGCCGGACACCGCCATCCTCGTCACACGCTTCCTCACGGAGGCCGGGGTCGGCGAACTGATCGATTTCATGCCGATCACGGGCCCGTCCGCCAGCGAACAGCATCGCCTGGTCCGAATGCTGCGATGCGTACGGGGAGAGATCTCGTTCGCCGTCGAGGTGGCTCCCCGTTTCGATTACGGCCGGCGCCCCCACCGCCTCAGCCTTAGTGGCGACGGAGCAATCTTCGACGCCGGCGCAACCCGCCTGGCGCTCAGCCTCATCCGCGAGGAGGCTGACGACCGGCCGGGCCGCTATGAAGCCTCCGACGTCGGTGATCTGCATGTCTCACTCAGCCTCAAGCAGGGCCAGATGCGCGGCGTCGTCCTCGAAACCGGTCCCGATGTTGTACCGCGCGTAGTGCGCCCTCCCGAGGCGCAGCGGCTCGTTGACGATACAACGCACTTCTGGCATGACTGGATCAGCCATTCCACCTACACCGGGCGCTGGCGGGAGGAACTCGAGCGGTCGGCCATCACCCTGAAGCTCCTGACATACGCGCCGACTGGCGCCCTGGTGGCCGCGCCCACTGCCGGCTTGCCGGAGCAAATCGGTGGGGAACGCAACTGGGACTACCGGTACACCTGGATTCGCGATGCATCGTTCTCGGTTCACACCTTGATCCGGATGGGATTCGTTGACGAGGCCGTCGCCTTCAGCCTGTGGCTCCGCGACCGCTTCACCGGGCGGCTGGAGAGCGACACCGGCCCGCTTAACATCATGTACCGCGTTGACGGCGACCCCGAACTCCATGAAGAAGTGCTGGGTGACTGGGAGGGCTATAGGGGGTCCTACCCCGTGCGCATCGGAAATGGCGCTGCCGGGCAGCTTCAGCTGGACATCTACGGCGAGGCGCTGGACGCGGTGTATTCCCTCGACCGGTTCGGAGACGGAATAGGGCAGCCCGGCTGGGTTGCGATCTGCGGACTGCTTGAGTGGCTGGCCGACAACTGGGACCAGCCGGAAGAGGGAATCTGGGAGACGCGGGGCGGGCGGAAGAAGTTCACCTACGGGCGGCTGATGTGCTGGGTCGCGTTCGACCGGGCCATCCGGCTCGCCGCAACACACGGGCGTCCGGCGCCCCTCGCCAGGTGGATGGCCGAGCGCGACGCGATCTACAACCAGATTATGGACAAGGGCTGGAGCGCCGAACGCGGGGCGTTCGTGCAGCAATACGGCGAGACTGTTCTCGATGCGTCCCTGCTCAAGATGCCACAGGTCGGCTTCGTGGCCCCCGGCGATCCCCTGTGGCAGTCGACGCTTCGCGCGATGGATGGGGAGCTGGTGTCCGACAGCCTGGTGTACCGCTATGACCCAAGCGCCTCGCCGGATGGCCTCCGCGGCTCCGAAGGGACGTTCTCGCTGTGCACGTTCCTCTACGTCGACGCGATGGCGCGGGCAGGCCGGGTGGATGAAGCCCGGCTCACATTCGAGAAGATGCTGACGTACGCTAACCACCTCGGCCTGTACTCCGAAGAAATCGCGCCCACGGGTGAACAGATCGGCAATTTCCCGCAGGCATTCACGCACCTTGCGCTCATCGACGCCGCCATCACGTTGAACGGCTGCCTGGATGGCACGGCAGGCAAAACCAGCCGCTCCGGCCGGGATCGGGGGGCGCCGCCCGGCCCCTACTAGGAAGGGCGCCGCGTCTCTAGACTGTTTCCAAGGCGAACGAAGGAGGGCTCCATGGGGCCGGAACCAGCGGAACCATCTCCACGTCCTGGCCTCCCCCGTTCGGCCATCATCCTGCTCACCCTGGCCTGTGCGGCCGTCGTCGCTTTTGGCCTCGCTGCCATGCGGGGAATTGTGACCCCCGTCTTCTTTGCGTTTGTGCTTACCCTCTGCGTCCATCCCCTGCGGCGCTGGATGCAAGGCCGCGGCGTGCCCCGCGGAATCGCCACCGGAACCACCATCGCGGCAGTCTTTGCCCTGCTGGCCGGCTTCGCCGCGGTATTCGTTGCCTCGCTCGCCCAGTTCTCCGCACTCTTGCCGCAGTATGCGCCGGAACTCGCCCAGCTGGGCGCCTCCATTACCGCGTGGCTGGAATCAGTGGGGTTCGGCCCGGAGCAGACGCAGGCCGTTCTGCAGGGATTCACTCCCGGCCGCCTGATCAGCTTCCTGGGCGGAGTCCTGGGAAACATCACGAGCATTGTGGGCAGCCTTGTGGTCATCCTGACGATGCTGATCCTCATGGGGGTGGATGGCTCGCGCATGCCGGCTGTGCTGACACATCTGAATTACCACCGGCCGGACATGGTCACCGCATTCAACGACTTTGGACGCGGCGTCCGCCGGTACATGGTAGCCACCACAGTCCTGGGGGTAGCCCAGGGACTTTTCAACTGGCTCCTCCTGACCATCCTGCAGGTTCCCGGCGCCCTGCTGTGGGGTTTGCTCTCCTTCATTTGCAGCTTCATTCCAAACATTGGCTACTTCATTGCGATCGTTCCGCCGCTGTTCTTCGGGTTCCTCACCGGCGGGTGGCCCACTTTATTCGCCGTGCTTGTTTTCTACGGCGGGATCAACACGGTCATTCAGTCCATCATCCAGCCTAAGTACGTCGGCAATGCGGTGGCCCTCAGTGAGACGATTACGTTCTCCTCGGTGCTGTTCTGGGCGGTCATCCTCGGTCCTGTCGGGGCCATACTGGCCGTGCCCCTGACGCTCCTTACCCGAACGATCCTCCTCGACTCCGATCCGGCCCTCGCCTGGTGGCGGCCGCTGACGGGAGACAAGAAGGCCCTGGAGGTCATCCTCAAGCAGGAAGATGAGGCGATCCGAGCCCGCCGCGCCCGGCGGGGAGCGGCAAATCCGGACCCCGGCCGCACGCCGAAGGCGTGATATGCCCCCGGTCCATCGCCGCGGCCAGGTGACTTCCAAATGCTGAGCGTGGTCACCAGCCTGGCCCTGTTCGCCCTCGCGGGGGCGATCAGCACCGTGCCCGTGAGCATCACCATCATGATCCTGCTTTCCCCCGAGCCACGGCGCGGTGCCCTGCCTTTCCTGATCGGCAGCGTTGCCGGATCGGTCGTGGTTGTCGGCCTGTCGGCCGTAGGGCTGCACTTCCTTCCGGGCCGGACACCGCTGCGGCAGGATGAATGGCTGGCATGGATTGGCCTGCTCGTCGGCGTCTTGCTCATTGGCTACGCCGTCTACCTGTTCGCGCGCCGGGGCCAGACTGACAGCGCCGTCGTCGGGAAACTCAAGACCCGGTTCCATTCCGCCCGCCCTTGGGAGTTCGCCGTCCTGGGGCTGGGCCTGAATCTGCGTCCCAAGGCGATCCTGCTCGCCGTCGCGGCCGGCGCCGTGATCAGTGTCCGGGAACCGCCGTTGATCCAGGGGGCCTTGCTGGTGCTCGCCTACGCCGTTGTCACCCAGTCAGCTGTCGTGGTGCCGATCGCCGTATGGCTGCGCTCCCCGGAGCGGGCCGAAGCGCCGTTGACGGCCATCTACGCCTGGATGGAACGGAACGGACGCACGATTGCGGCGGTCGCAACCCTGGCCATCGGGGTGTTCATGGTCGGCTACACCCTCCTCCAGCTGTGACCACACCAAAGAGCGCCCTGGCGATCACCATCACCAGGGCGCTCCTCGTGCTTAGCCGTTCCTGCACTGTCAGACGAGCACGCTGCTCTTGATCTTTGCGAACTCGTCAGGGCTGATGGTTCCCGCGTCCAGCAGAGCCTTGGCTTTGGCGATCTCCTCAGTGGGGCTGGCCGAGGCGGCCTCGCGGATGTACGCGTTGGTGGCTTCCTGGTTGTCCCGTGCCCGTTCCGCGGCCCGTTCCACCATGCCCTTGCCGCGTGCAATCAGGTACACCAGAACGCTCAGGAAGGGCACGAACGCCAGAAATACGATCCAGACGGCCTTCAGCCAACCGTTCAGCTCGTGGTCGCGAAAGATGTCGCCGATGATAACGAACAGCGCGTACAGGAAAGCGATGAACGCGTACACACAAAGGAACCACCAGAAGATATTCCAAAAGTTTTCCCAGAAACTCATGTGGCTGCCCTGCTTTCAGTTGATGCGGCGTGGGAATGGAACGAACTGCAGGTCCGGGATTTCGCCTGGCTGCCTGGCCAAAGGGAGATCCCCAGTGGCAGATAAGAACATTTTCAGCCCCGGGTCAGCGCCCTTTCCTCATCCGCTGCGGGTGAAATCGACAGGCGGGAATGGCGGCCGCAATGGTCAACCCAGGATGGCCCCCTCGCCCGCACCAGAGGACTTGGGATCGGGAAGCCTCATCATCCGGAAGGAGGTGAACAGCCCGGCCAGCCCGGCCAGAAGTGGAACCACCAGGGCGATCTGAAGGGCCAGGGGCCGCGCTTCAGTGTTGATGCGGAGAATCTCGTTCCTGACTTCCTCCGTTTGGCCGGCCAGCAGTTCCTCAAGCTGGGCATCGCTCATCACCTGGGCGTCCTCTTCCAGTGCCTGCGAGACCTGCTGCTGCTGCTCGGGTGCGAGCACCGTGCTGGACGTCGCCATGCCGACGAAGATGGACGAGAGCGACGCCAGCATGATGCCACCCGCAAACGCGAGGCCCAGGGACAATCCAAACGATCCCGAAGCCGAGTTCACACTGGCGGCCTCGCTGACCCGTTCATCCGAGATCGGAGACAAGGTGTAATTGTTGAGCTGGGACACCAGCAGCCCCAGGCCGCAGCCTGCGATGACCAGCGGCACCAGGAGCCACCAGCCGGAGTCCGCCCGCGGCACGACCGGGACCAGCACGAGCAGGCCCACGATCAGTAGCAAGAAGCCCCAACGGATCAGGCTTGCCGGCCTGCGCGCCCCTGCCCGCTTACCGGCAAGCATTGCGACGGCGAACATGGTCAGCGAGAGGGGCGCGATGGACAACCCCGCCTGCATGGCGTTGTAGCCGAGCACCATCTGCAGGTAGATGGGCAGCACGATCATGGTTCCGCCGAGGGCGATCTGCTGCAGCATCTGACCCGTGGCACCAAAGCGGAAGGCTTTCGATTGGAACAGGTCCGGGTCCAGCAGTGTGGCTTTGTCGAGGCGCTTGCGCCTGAGGAGCCAGTAGATCAGGCCACCCAGCCCGACTGCACCTACCGCCAGGAGGGCGCCCACCGACTCGCCGCCTTCCTGCCACACCAGGATGCCGAGCACAATGCCGCCCATACCGACGATGGAGAGGACGGACCCGACCAGGTCCAAGGACCGCGACCCCACGAACGGAACATCGTGAACCAGCTTGATGCCGGACAGCACGACCGCGATGATCACGGCTTCGAGCATAAAGGCCACGCGCCAGGACAGGAATGTGGTGATGAACCCGCCAAGCAACGGTCCCACCGCCGCGGCTATCGCCGCCGAGGCACCCACCAGGGCGTAGACCCGCTTCTGCGCCGCCCCCTCGAAATTTCCGTGGATGAGCGACTGCATGGCGGGCAGCAGGAGCGAGGCGCCGAGCCCGCCGATCACGGCCCAAAAGATGATGATGGGGAGGAGGCTCTGAGCCATCGTCATGGCGATGGCCCCGATGGCGTAGCAGACTAGCCCAATCACGTAGGCGCGCTTGCGACCGATCAGATCGCCGATTTTGCCGCCGATCAGGATGAAGGCGGCGGATACCAGCGCCTCAAGCGCAATCGCCGATTGGAGGCCGCTGACGGTCGAGCCGATGTCCCTCACAACGGCGGAGATGGAGACGTTCATGATCGAGGTGTCGACGACGAGCACGAACATTGCCATCGCCAGCAGCAGTGCGAGCCTGCCGTTGAATGGCTCCGCCTGGGTGCCGCCGCCCTTGGGCGGGTTCATCCGTGATCGCCTCCGGGTTTCGTATGGGCGTGGTAGCCCCAAACTAGCCGTCCGTGGGGGCGGGGCAATCATTCCCCGCGGGTGAGCTTGCGGACTGGCCGCTACCCCGGTTCATTGTCAGGACGCTTCCCGACGGCGGCTTGTTCGGCCTGGACGGCCCTGAAGATGTTTCCGTGGATCTTGTCCTCCCCGATGCGCTCAATTACGCCGTCCCTGGCCAGGGTGGCCCGGACCGTGGGCTTCAGGCGGGCGAGGCGCAGGTTGACGCCGGCCTCGTGGGCGAGGTCAGCGATATCTGCCATCTTCGCGGCGCCCTGGGAGTCGACGAAATTGATCCCTCCGCAGTCCAGGACGATTCCGGTGAGTCCGGAGGTCGCGTGGATCGTCTCGCGCAGCCGATCCTCCAGTGCGTCCGCGGTGGCGAAGAACAGGCCGCCGTCGAACCTGATCACCGCCACTTCGGGGAGCACTTCGTCGCCGGGGTGCTCATCCACCTCGCGGAAGACCTGTGTGCCCCGCTCCCGTCCGAGAGACGGCATTCCCGGGTGGGTGGCCACCCCGACGAGCCAGATGAGCGAGAGCCCGATCCCGATGATGACGCCCGCAAGGACACCGAAGATGAGGGTGCCAACAATCGCTGCGACGGCAATCCAGAAATCGAACTTTTGCACGCGGGCCAGCCGCCGCATCTCCGGCACGTTCATCATGCCCATAACAACGGCTTCGATGATGAGCGCCGCCAGCACCGGCTTGGGCAGGATCGAGAAGAGCGGCGCCAGGAACAGCAGCGTCAGCAGGACGGTGGCACCGGACGTGAGGGAGGCCAGGCCGGTCTTCGCCCCGGAGTGGTCGTTGAGCGAGCTCGCAGACAGGCTCGTCGAGACCGGCATTCCCTTGAACAATCCCGCGGCCATGTTGGCGAAGGACTGGGCAACGGACTCCTGGTTGATGTCGATCTGGTAGCGGTGCTTGGCGGCGAACGCCCGCGCGTCGCCCGCAGTCTGGGAAAAGCCGATCAGGACCAGCGCCACCGCCGCGACCGCAACGGTCCCCGCGTTGTCCCACATCAGCTGCCCGTCCGGGATCTGGGGCGAAGGCAACCCGCTGGGCACGTCACCCACCAACGCCACGCCCTTGGCCCCAAGATCGAATACGGCCGCCGCCAGCAGCCCGCCCACCACCAGGACCAGGGCGCCGGGAACTCTCGGAGCGACCGCCTTCAAGCCGAAGACGACAGCCAGCGCGATGACGCCCACCAGCACCGTAGTCGGCTGGGCCTCACCCAGGGTCCCAAGCCATGACCGGAGTTCCTGGATCGGATTGGAGCCGGTGACCTCTGTCCCGGTCAGTTTCGGAAGCTCCCCGATAACGACGTCGATCGCCGCGCCGAAGAGGAACCCGGTGACCACGGCCCGCGAGAGGAACTGGGCAATCCAGCCCATCTTCGCGACGGCCAGCAGCAGGAACAGGATGCCGGAGGCGAGGGTGATCCCCGCAACGAACGAGGCGACGTCCTGCTCGCTGGTGAGGCCGGCGGCGAGCACGGCGCTCGCGGCCACCGCCGCCAGGCCGGAGCTCGGTCCCATCGAGATCTGCCGGCAGGAGCCGAGGATCCCGTAGACGATGGCACCGGCCGCAGCCGCGTACAGTCCGTTCTGCAACGGAATCCCCGCGATACCGGCATACCCCAGGTTCTTCGGAACGATCAGGGCCGCGACGGTCACCCCGGCAATCAGGTCGCCCCGCAGCCAGGCACGGTCGTAGGCGCGGAGCTGGCTGGCGATAGGCACCACGGACAAGTGGCTTCGTTGCGGTTTCTTCATGCCTCGTCCCACTCGTGTGTTCCCTTCAGGATTCCGTGGCGGTCCTGTCCGTTCCGGGGGCAACAGTGTGGCCCGCGGTGTCGGAGCGGAACTGCAGGCGGGCCGCCGGGCTGGCCGCGAGCTGGTCGGCGTCGACGGCGGCGAGGTTGCGGATCAGCACGATCAGCCACGCGAAGACAAGGGAGGCGGCGATGAGCTCCACCGCGGTGAGGTTGTAATACGCGAACGGGAAGTACATCACCACGGCGAAGGCGATGACGGCCAGGAACAACAGCCCCAGCACATTGAAGGTCGCCGGGATCGCGGGAACCAGCGAACGCATGCGGACAATCAGGGTTCCGAACACCACCACCATGCCGGACGCTGCCGCGGTGTGGAGCCAGAACTGCTCATCGACCGGGAACAGCCCCACGCAGGCGAGGAGAACCCCAATGAGGATGATGCCCCCTTCCAGCTGGCGCACGCGGCGACGCGCGGGCGCGGTACCTGCCGTCGATTCGAGCGTTCTGGTGGAGTATCCGGCGAGGGTGGTGACCACGACGCCGGCGACGATCAGCGTGACGTTGAACGCCACCCCGGAGACGTCGGAGCTCATGCCCAGGGCGCTGAGGTTCTCTTGCCACCATTGCGGATCCTCGGCGGTGAGCATGCTCGTCAGCACACCGGTGACGAGGAAGACGGCGAGGAGCGCCGCGAGCCGGTAGGCGTTCATGGTGACTGCCGACAGGTACGCTGCATAGCTGCTGACGGCTCCGGTGACACCAACGAGGATTGCCGCCGCCAGGGGGTAGAGCACTGCACCCACGAACGCCCGCTGGAAGATCGAGAACAGCGCCAGCCAGCCGAGCAGGAAGATGCAGGAATGCGCCAGTGCGAGTGCGGCGATGTCGACGATGTGGCGTGCCCGGCGGCCGCCGGGTGCATGCGGCGCTTCAAACTCCCGGCCTTCCCGGGAGCCGACCACGACCGCCGCCGCACCAAGGGCGGCCGTCCCGAGAGCAGCGATGTCGCCCA
The DNA here is from genome assembly GCA_035466775.1 of Arthrobacter sp. Lineage (GTDB taxonomy): Bacteria > Actinomycetota > Actinomycetes > Actinomycetales > Micrococcaceae > Arthrobacter. The sequence continues at coordinate 7,930 of DATIUQ010000281.1, read as the reverse complement.
CCGAACCCCGTCCGGACAACGCGACAGGCTCACGCCCCACTAGCAGGAACGCGATCACGCCGAGAATGAGAAAGCCCGCACCGCCGATGACGAGCGCCCGGGACTCGGCGGTGACTGCAGCGTGTTTCTTCAGGGCCAACATCGCTCACTTCGCTTCCCCGGGGCCGCCAAGGGCCATGGACTGCCGCCGCCGCCGGGAACCTGCCCGCCTGTGTGCCTGCGGCACTACAGCCGAGTTATGGTCGTGGTCCGGCGTAACCCCACGTTATGACGTCCCTGCCCCGGTGCCGTCACCCGGAAAGGATGAAACCCCGGCACTAAAACGTCAGATATCCCTCCCCGTTCGCGCCCGCAAGGTGTTGAATAGTAGTAGGTCCGCTCCTCTGCCGAACGCTGCGAGGTGGCGGGCCGAACACGTCTACTTACCGGGCCCCGGGCCGGTGTGAGACGGGGCCGGCGACGCTTGAGAGCCCTCTGAGACCGGGGTTCTCTCCCCCAGCCGTCGTCGGCCCCTTGGGGATTTATGGACGCGGCGGGGTTTCGGGACGCGACACCTTTCCGGCCTGGCCGTCGAGGAGCACTTTAGCCGACTCTCCGGACCTGGCCCGGCCATCGGAAAGCTTCCCGAGGGAGGGTACGCACCTTAAAGTAGGGTACTGACATGGAAGTCCCAGCCGGACGGTCTTCGACCACGTCTCCAGCAAGTGAGCCAACGCCGTGACGGACCTCAACCTCGACGTGCGCTGGTTTGCGGGGGCGCCGCGCCGCGGAAGCCGCGCGGCACCGCCGATCCAGGTTCATATGGCCGCGCCCAACACGGTTCTGCTCCGGCAGAGCATCGCCAGCAATTTCGAGGCGCCTTTCCTCTACCTGCTGTTCGGCGGTGACCGCGCCTTCCTCCTCGATACGGGGGCGACGGCGGACGCCACCGGGTTTCCCCTCCGGGCGACGGTCGACACCCTCATTGAGGACTGGCTGCGCAGCCATCCCAAGGACGGTTACGAACTCATCGTCGCCCACTCGCATGCCCACGGGGACCATGTCGCCGCGGACGGGCAGTTCACAGGGCGGCCCCACACCCGGGTCGTGGGGCACTCAGCCGAGGACGTTGCCGCGTTCTTCGGAATCGGCAACTGGCCCCAGGGCAGCGCCCGCGTGGACCTTGGCGGCCGGGCACTTGAGGTGATCCCGACGCCGGGGCACCACCCGTCCGCCGTCGCCGTGTACGACGGGGCCACGGGCATCCTGCTCACGGGAGACACGGTCTATCCGGGCCGGCTCTATGTGCAGGACTTTCCGGCGTTCCAGGATTCGCTGCGCACGCTCTGCGATTTCAGCGCCGCACATCCGGTCAGCGCGGTGCTCGGCGCGCACATTGAAATGCCGGCACGGCCGTTCAGGGACTTCCCCCTCGGCTCGACCTGTCACCCGGGAGAAGCGCCGCTCCCGATGACAGCCGGGGACCTGGCGACGGTTCGGGATGCGGCCGCCCGGATCGCCGGCCGCCCCGGGGCGCACCGGTTCGCCAACTTCATCATCTGGAACGGTCCCTGCCGGCGGGAGTCCGCAGTCCAGACGGTCCGGCTCCTTCTGTTCAGGGCATTTGGCGTGTTCAGGGCATCTGGCCGGTAGCGCCCCCCGCAGCCAGGGAGGACCGGTGAAAGTCCGTGTGCCAGACATCCACGGTTTGTCCGTTGCCGTCGGTGACGACGTATTCGGGCCAGCGGTCGAAGGCCGAGCAAGGGTGGGATATCCCAAAGTCGACCACATCCGTGACGTCCAGCCCGCTCACCCCGGTGAGGACGGCGTGATGGTCGAAGAGATTGCGGACGACGGCGGTTGCCCCTCCTTTGGGGGCGCCGTCCGCGGTCCTGGCTGACAGGAAGGGCGGCAGTCCGGCGTCGTACGGCAGGTCCCGTTTGCCGGCACCGACGACGGCCATACCCTCCTCGGGGGTGGACAGGACGACGGCCCGGACCGAAAGCGCGGGAACAAGGTCCGGAACGGGGCTGACGCCGGCGTAGGTTCCGTGATCGTGGGTAACGTAGCAGCCGGAGCGGAGGATCCTCCGGGTACCGGGCACCATGCCGTCATCGGGCAGGTGTTCCGCCACTCGGTCCGGGAACGCGGACCCGCCCATGGAGTAGATCGGGGCGGCGGTCTCAAAGTACCGTGCGGCTGCCACGAACACGTCGCGCACCAGCCTGCAGTGCCGGTCTACGGCTGCGATTGTGGACTCCGCCCTGGTGTTGGGCGCAACGCCCTCGTACCCGGCAACGCCGGCGAGCCGGACGCCGGGCGTGCCCTGGACCAGCTCGGCGAGACGCACGGCGTCGTGCAGGCTCCGGATTCCGGTGCGTCCGCCCGGTGTTCCGACGTCGATCAGCACTTCGAGGGTGACTGCCGCTCCGGCGAAAACCCGGGCCGCCGCGTCGACGCCGGCAGCCGAATCCACGAAGCATCGGATTTCCCGCCCGGAATCCTCCTCCAGCCATGAGCGGATGCGCATCAGGCCAAGACGGTCGACCACTTCGTTGGCGATGAGGATGTGCCGGTGTCCCCAGCCCAGTGCAGTACCGGCCTGGTCCACGGTGGCGACGGTGACGCCGACGGCGCCCGCAGCCACCTGGCGCGCGATGATCGGCGCTGACATCGTTGTCTTGATGTGCGGGGCAAGGTCCACGCCACGCTGCCGGCACCAGGACGCCATCACCCGGATGTTGCTGTCGAGGGTCTCGAGGTTGAGCCGCAACTGCGGGTATGCCGGGGCGGTGAAGCTCCCTGCCGCCACGTCCTTGTCAGGTACGCTCTGGTGCTGGATCGGGCTGCTCACGGGGCTCCTTTGGTCACGGGACAGGTCCGCCCACCCGGGAGGACGGGGCAACGGCAGTCCGATACGGCGATGCGTCGATTGTGTCATGCGCGCGCCCGCACCGAATCGGCGGGCACACCGCACTGCGGCCGGATTCCGTGCCCTGTGCCTAATGCCCCGGTGGCCAATGGCCCGGGTGGATAATGGCACCGGTGGATAGTGCCGCCGGGAACCAACGGTCGGCGTGGACGGGAGGGAGTCCGGATGCAGTCTGCTCCGCGGATCACGGTGGAGGTGCCGGTGCTCGCCGTCGGCTCCGGACCCTCTGACTACGAGGAGCTGGGGAGCCACGTCGATGCGCTGCGCAGGCAACAGGGACTCCACCTGACCCTGCTGCACGTCGGCGTCCTGGCCGAGTTCGCGCAGGATGTCGCGGACTGGACCAAGGGCATCACGACCGCCGGGGAGGCCGCCGACGCGACGGTTGCCTGGCTGGAGGGGCTGCCGGTGCTGGGAGGCTTCTCCGCGAGTTCCGGGAGGCTGGTCCTGCTGGGCGGCGGGCGCGTGAGCGGCCTGGAAGTGGATGTGCCACAGCATGTGCGGGAATTTCAGGTCTCCCTCGTGAAGGCCCTGCACGAGCTGCTGGAGGAGCTGCTCGTGGACAATGTCGATGACTTCATCCTCGGCTCGCGGGCCCTCGGTTTCCGGTACCCCCGCTGGACGCCCCACATCGCCGTGGGCCGCCCCAAGACGCGGGACCGCGGACCGTGGGAGATTGAGCCGTTGGCTCTCGAATTCGGTGAATCACGGATCAGGAACCGTCAGTTCCTCCGGGCCACCGGCACCGTCGGAGGGCCACGGGACCACGGCCCCGTGCCGCCCGGGGCAGGTGGCGGGCAGTGACGGTCCGGAGCGCGGGCATTCTCCTGTACCGCCGGGGCGCCGGAGCGGCCGTCGAGGTGTGGATAGCCCATATGGGCGGACCGTTCTGGGCGCGCAAGGATGCCCGCGCCTGGTCGATTCCCAAGGGCGAATACTCCACCGACGAGGACCCGCTGGCCGCCGCGCAGCGCGAGTTTGCCGAAGAGATGGGGACCCCCGCACCGTCGGCCGACTACTTCCTGCTGGGCGACTTCCGGCAACCCTCGGGAAAGGTCATCACGGTCTTCACGGCGGAGGCTGGCTCCTATGCTCCCGAACAGATCGTGAGCAACACCTTTGCGCTGGAATGGCCCCGGGGATCCGGCGTCGTCCGGAACTACCCCGAGGTGGACGGCGCCCAGTGGGCCGAAGAGACCGAGGCCCGCATCAAGCTCGTCAAGGGCCAGCTGCCGATCCTCGACGCCCTCATGGATCACCTGGCCCGCGCCGATAGCTGACTGCCGCCGATCCGCCGGTCTCCGGGGCGCGCCGGCCGGGCATTGCTGGCCCGGCGGCAGACTGCCATCCTTGGGTAATCCGCACTCCCGGAAGCGAACGAAGGGAAAGACGATGCCCCTCTACCTGTCGAAGTTCAGCTACACCCCTGAGACGTGGGCCAGGATGATCAACAACCCGGAGGACCGCGGAAAGGCCGCCCAGGCCTACATCGAATCAGTGGGGGGAAAGCTCCACGGATTCTGGTACGCCTTCGGCAGCCATGACGGCTACAACCTGTGGGAGGCCCCCGACAACGTCTCCATGGCCGCAGTGGCGCTGGCAATCACCGGCGGCGGCGCTCTGAGCTCGCTGGAAACAACCGTCCTGTTGACGGTCGACGAAACGCTGGAAGCCCTGCGGATGGCCGCCGAGGTCGGGTACCGGGCTCCCGGCGCCTGAGCCCCGCGTCCCGCCACGAAGGAGGCCCTCGATGGATACGATCGAACCGACCGGCCGGCCGGAGCCGACCGCCAGCCAACGCGCGGCAAGCCTCAAGGAACGCGTCTACATCAGTTTCACCAGCCTGGCCGTGGTCCTGGCCCTTCGCAGCCACGCAGACGAGACGACGCCCGCCGCGGCGGCCGCTACCCTCACAATCGTCGTCGTCGGGTCCCTTCTGGGCATCTTCGTCGCCGACCTGCTGAGCCACCTGACGGTCCACGCGAAGCTTCCGAGCCGCCCGCAGCTGAATCACATGATCGCCGTCAGCACCGAATCCCTCAGCGTTTTGGTCACCCCGCTGCTGCTCCTCACGGCGGCAGGCCTCGGTCTCTGGTCGACGGCGGTGGCGCTTCAATGGGCGATTGTGGTTCTCGTGGTCACACTCTTCATCATCGGTTACCTCGCGATCCGGCGGCTCGACCTTCCGTTCCGCCACAAGGCGCTCATCGTGTTCGCCGAAGTAGTGTTGAGTCTCCTGGTCATCGCGCTCGAACTGCTGGCCCACAACCTCTGAGGGGATCAACCGGCACCGTCGTTCGTTGGTTAGATAACCCCCACCACCACAGCACCCGAAGGAGCCTGCTTTTTGCTGATCGTACTCACGGGCATTGACGGTTCGGGGAAGACGACGGCGGCCGAGGCCACCGTTGAGGCCGCCCGCCGGGCGGGGACCAAAGCCCGGCTCCTGCGCAACTATGCCGGCCGCCGCCGAATGTCCCTGCTCGGCGCCAGGCTTGGCGTACACCTCCCCGCACGTGCCGCGGATGTCATTGAAACTGCCATACGCACGCTCAATGTCCTGAACTCACACCGCCGTGCCCGGAAATTCCGCGGCCTCGTGGTCATGGACCGGCACCTTCATTGCCAGCTTGCGCTCCGCGGGATGCACGGACTTCCCCGGGGACGGTTCCTTCCCTGGCTCATCCGAACGCTCCCTGCGCCGGATCTGGTCATCTACCTGGACATCGAGCCCCAAGAGGCGCACGCAAGGATCCTCGCGCGGGGCACCGACTCGGAGCGCCTCGAGGACCTGGTGTCGCTGCGCGACGCCTATGAGTCCCTTCCCGAATTTTCCGGGTTCACCCGCATCGCCGCAGGCGGGTCCCCTGACGAGGTCTTGTCCCGGGTGCAAGCCGCCATCGCCAAAGCCGGCGGACAGCAGCCGGAAGGCTGCCCGGCCGGCCCGGCACCGGCCGGCCCCGCTTCCAGCGGGCCGGCGTCCTCCGGTCCGGGGCCCGGCGCGGTGCCCGGCACCTAGCGGGCCAGATACTCCTCGTGCTGGCGGTGCGCTTCCGCGACCAGCTCCCGGATCTTGTCGATGTCCTTGGCCTTGTTCCGGTACTTCAGGTCCATGGTCATGATCTGGGCCTCCTCCTCGGTCAGCATCCGGTAGATGCGTTCGCGTTCGGCAACGTCGGCAGTGTATTCCAGGTCGAGGTAGTTGACGGCGTGGCGGCGGGCGTTGTTGATGGACGTCTGCGCCTTGCCGGCCTTGCTCAAGAGCGACGCCACGACGGTGATCACAAGCACACCGATGATGACGCTCAGGGACGTGGCTGTGGTGATCTCGATGACAGGTACCGGCTGGCCATCGTTGATGAACGGCAGGTTGTTCTCATGCAGGGCGTGGAGCACCAGCTTGACGCCGATGAAGGCGAGAATGGCCGCCAGTCCGTACGCGAGGTAGATGAGGCGGTCCAGGAGCCCGTCGATCAGGAAGTAGAGCTGGCGCAGGCCCATCAGCGAGAAGGCCGTGGCGGTGAAAACGACGTACACGTTCTGGGTCAGCCCAAAAATCGCCGGAATGGAATCCAGGGCGAAGAGAATGTCGGTTCCGCCGATGGCGACCATCACCAGCAGCATCGGAGTCAGCGCCCGCTTGCCGTCCTGGACGGTGAAGAGCTTGTCCCCGTCGTAGTGCTCCGTGGTGTGGAAAACCTTCCTGGCCATCCTGATCATGAAGTTGTCCGCATGTTCGTCGCCGTGGGCATCCGGCCGGAGCAGGTTGCCTGCGGTGATCAGCAGGATCAGGCCGAAGATGTAGAACACCCACGCGAAGGAATTGATCAGCGCGGCCCCCAGGAAGATGAACCCGGTACGGGCGATCAGCGAGAAGACGATGCCGAAGAGCAGCACCTTCTGCTGGTCTTCGCGGGGCACGCGGAAGCTCGCGATGATGATCAGGAAGACGAAGAGGTTGTCCACGGAGAGGGCTTTCTCCGTGATGTAGCCCGCGAAGTACTCCGACCCCATCGCAGTGCCGCCGACGATCCACACCAGGACGCCGAAGACCACGGCCAGCCCCACGTACAGGGTGGACCACGCGGCGGCCTCTTTGAGCGTGGGCACGTGGGCTTTGCGGATGTGGAAGAAGTAGTCGAAGGCCAGCAGGGCCAGGATGACGGCGATGGTGATGGCCCAGATGAGGGGAGAAACGGTCATGTCTGCTCAACTTCCGTGAAGGGACTGGTCCCTGCTTCCAGCGCTGTCCGGTACTACAGATGGTAGTAGGAATCCCACTGCTCGTGGTGGCTGCCGGAATGACGCCGGGACCCGTCCCCCGTCGGCGGCCCCTCCGCGTGGTCACCAGCGGACTTCGATTCGCACAGCGCTTTCACAGGAAGACGCTATTGAAGATACAGCCGGAACCACGAGAATGATTGGAACTGACAGTGCGATCCGGGGACATAATGGCGGCCGCGGCCTTGCACAGCATCAGGGGCGAGCATTTTGCCTATAGGCCTGAAACCGACCAACGACGGGTTTCCCAGCATGTTGACCCTACGCAAGCATCTACTTCCTTCGATCCTGGCCGTGATGTTGCTGTCGGCGACGGCCTGTACTTCCGAGCCCGCGGCCGGCTCCCCGCCCGACTTAGTGACCACCGGCCCGGGGAGCTCCGCGGCTCCTCGATCCACGAGTCCCAGCGCCCAAGCTCCGCGCCTGGAACCTGTGGGCGGGGTGGATGCGCGGGCGGTGCTGGAGGATTTCAAGGGCCGGGGCATGGTGGGCCATCTGGAGGCGCTGCAGCGGATCGCCGATGACAACGGCGGAAATCGCGTTGCGGGAACGAAGGGGTACGAGGAATCGGGCCGGTACGTTGAGGAGCAGCTGCGCGCCGCCGGGTACAACCCGGTCCGGCAGACGTTCACTTACCGGGGCGACGGCAGGAACAGCAAGCAGGTGGAGAGCTTCAACATCCTTGCCGAGACCGGCGGCAGCGCCGATCACACCGTTGTGGTGGGCGGGCATCTGGAC
>DATIUQ010000280.1:0-2001 GCA_035466775.1 Arthrobacter sp. | reverse complement strand
GACCTCCCCGAGGTTGGCTCCACCGTGACCGCGGGGGAGACCTGCGGCGAGGTGGAGTCCACCAAGTCCGTCTCCGACCTCTACGCTCCCGTCACCGGCGAAGTTGTCGAGATCAACGACGAAGTGGTCTCCGACCCCGCCCTGATCAACAACGATCCCTACGGCGCCGGCTGGCTCTTCAAGGTGGCCGTCACCGAAGAAGGCCCGCTGATGTCCGCTGAGGAATACGCGGCAGCCAACGGCGGCGAACTGTGAGCAGCGCGGCAGCAGGCACCAGCACAGTGACGGCCTTCGAGCAGGTGGTTTCGCCGAGTCTCGACGCGGACCTCTCCACCCTGGACCCGGAGATCGCCGCGAAGATCGACGACGAACTCACCCGCCAGCGCGACGGCCTGGAGATGATCGCCTCCGAGAACCACACCGCCGTGGCCGTCATGCAGGCGCAGGGCTCGGTGCTGACCAACAAGTACGCCGAGGGCTACCCGGGCAAGCGCTACTACGGCGGCTGCGAACACGTGGACGTCATCGAACAGCTCGCCATCGACCGGATCAAGGCGCTCTTCGGCGCGGGGTTCGCCAATGTGCAGCCGCACTCCGGCGCCCAGGCCAACGCCTCGGTGATGCACGCGCTGATCAAGCCGGGCGACACCATCATGGGCCTGAACCTTGCCCACGGCGGGCACCTCACCCACGGCATGAAGATCAACTTCTCCGGCAAGCTCTACAACGTGGTCCCCTACGGCGTCCGCGAGGACACCCACACAGTGGACATGGCCGAGGTGGAGCGCCTGGCCCAGGAGACCAGGCCGGCGCTGATCGTGGCCGGCTGGTCCGCCTACGCCCGGCAGCTGGACTTCGCCGAGTTCCGCCGCATCGCTGATTCCGTGGGCGCCTACCTCATGGTGGACATGGCGCACTTCGCCGGGCTCGTGGCCGCCGGCCTGCACCCGTCGCCGGTGCCCCACGCGCACGTGACCACGTCCACCACGCACAAGACCCTCGCCGGTCCGCGCGGCGGCATCATCCTGACGAACGACGCCGACATCGCCAAGAAGATCAACTCGGCTGTGTTCCCCGGACAGCAGGGCGGACCGCTGGAGCACGTGATTGCGGGCAAGGCCGTGGCGTTCAAGATCGCCGCGTCCGCCGAGTTCAAGGAGCGCCAGCAGCGCGTCCTTGCCGGCGCCCGGATCCTCGCCGAGCGCCTGGTCCAGCCGGACGTCACGGCCAAGGGCATCAGCGTGGTCTCCGGCGGCACCGATGTGCACCTGGTCCTGGTCGACCTGCGCAACTGCGAGCTCGACGGGCAGCAGGCCGAGGACCGCCTCGCGGCCATCGACATCACCGTCAACCGCAACGCCGTCCCCTTCGACCCGCGGCCGCCGATGGTGACCTCCGGCCTCCGGATCGGCACGCCTGCCCTGGCCACCCGCGGGTTCGGCGAGGACGCCTTCCGCGAGGTCGCGGACATCATCGCCGAGGCATTGACGGCCGACGCCGACGCCGACCTTTCGGGGCTGCGTCACCGCGTCGAAGCCCTCGCCAAAGCCCACCCGCTCTACCCGGGCGTCGCACCACTGTCCTGACCTCGGTTGCGTCCGCGACGGCGGACCGGACTTTTCACGCGTGCTGGCTCGTTCCTCGCCTCTGACGCACGCTTCCGAAAAGCCCGGCTCCGCCGGCGCTCGTGCCCACGTCGCCTTGGTGACGCTCCACCCACCCATTACACGTCTCGTTAGGAATCCCACCATGGCCGTTGGCGTCTTCGATCTGTTTTCCATTGGGATCGGACCTTCGAGTTCTCATACTGTGGGGCCGATGCGGGCTGCTGCTGTTTTTGCTGAGGAGCTCAAGGGCTCGGGGGTGCTGGCGGGGGTGGCGTCGTTGCGGGTGGATTTGTATGGGTCGTTGGCGGCGACGGGCCACGGGCATGGGACGATGACGGCCATTTTGCTGGGTTTGGAGGGGTTCCATCCGGAGCTGATCCTGCCGGAGGAGGTG
>DATIUQ010000279.1:0-7475 GCA_035466775.1 Arthrobacter sp. | reverse complement strand
CTATGAATAGGCGGTTAACGATGGGGCCTGATCTTGGTCTGTTCAGGACCTCAAGGCGGCTGCACACTCTGCGGGAACTCGGTGGCAAGACTCCTGACCCGGTACAAGGCCCGGACAGGTACGCGCTAGTCCTCAGATTAGTGATCAGGCGACAAATCCACACGCGTAGTTGTTGCCTGCATTTTTCACGCCAACCACTCGGAAGGTCTCCGTGGCAGCGGGCTTCAGGTCAGCGTGGTACGAGCGCGAGAACCACGACGGCGACAGTGGCCACGGCGAGGACGGCCAGGCCCGCGTAGGCCCACCATTTGGGCTTGGTGCGGTGGGGGTTGATGTCGATGTACGGCAAAGTTAAGGCACCTGACGTTGAAGGGCGGACGCGTGCCGCTTGCGCTTGACGCAAATTGCCACGTAGAAAATGGCAGCGACGGAAAACAGGCTGCCCAAAAGAAGGCACAGCGCTAGGACATAGCCGGGCATTGTCACGGGTGAGACCTCCTGGGAGCAGCAGCATCATTGCTGCGCGGCCGGGATCCCCATCCTCCGGGCGAGCTGAACGCTAACGGGTTTGGACCCTCGATTACGGGTCCTCCACGAGGTTACGCAGGGGCTACGGGTGTTGTCCATCCGGCACGCGCAAGGGTTTCCCAGCGCCTCCGCAGGATTTCCGCAGGTCAGTGGTGTGCGCGGGTCTCCTGGAGGCGCCTGATGAACCAGCGGGACTGCTCCGGTCCATAAGGCAGGATCGGGATGGCCTTGGTGGCGTCGTCCGGGGTTTCCCGGGTCGCCTGGGTGGCCTGCCGCACCGCAGTGGTCATGGTGTTGGCCATGGTCTTGACGAACTGGTCGCTGCACGGTTCCCCGTGGCCGGGAACCAGGAATTCGTAGCGGTGCCGCAGGGCCGAAAGGTGGCGGAGCGCGTCGGCCCATTCCTCGGGGTAGGAATCCTCGAATGACGGGTGGGAGCCCTGCTCCACCAGGTCGCCGGCGTAGAGCGTGGTGGCCGTTCCCACGAGGAGGTCGCCGTCGGTGTGCCCGAGGCCGAGGTAGAAGAAGGTGACGGTCTGGCCGCCGAGGTCCAGGAGGACCGGCTGATCCTTGACGATCGCGTTGGGGACCACAATTTCGGTGTTACTGCCTTCGCCGGCAGCCATTTCGGGCTCGTCGGCCGCGACGGCGGGGCGCTGGATGTCGCCGTTTTCCCCGATCTCCGCGGCACAGTTCTCGTGCGCCCAGAACTCGGTCACTCCCGCGTCGGCGAACACCGCGTTGCCGAAGAAGTGGTCGTAGTGGGCGTGCGTGTTGACGACGACCAGCGGCAGCTGCGTCTTTTCCCGCACGGCGGCCAGGATCTCGCGTCCCTGCCGGGGTCCGCTGCCGGTGTCGATCACCAGGGCGCGTTCGGAGCCGACAACCAGGCCGGTGTTGAGCAGGGAACCTTGGGTCGTCAGGACGTAGTTGTCCGGGCCAACCTCGAGCCATCGTGACATTAAATCTCCGTATTCCGGCGGTGTTCCGGCGTCGTTGGTGCGATGTTCTGCCCTCGATTGTACCCACCCGAGCTGGCCGGAGGCTGGAAGCCAGCGCCGCGCGGGTGGTCTTTCCGCCCGCGCGGCGCGTGCCTGGCTCACAGGTCCGCGAGTACCGAACCGGGGTTTTCGATCGCGTCGGCCACGTAGCGCAGGAAACCGCCGGCGGTCCCGCCGTCGCAGACGCGGTGGTCGAATGTGAGGGTCAGCTCGGTGACCTTGCGCACGGCAAGTTCCCCGTTGACCACCCAGGGCTTGTCAATGATGCGCCCGACGCCGAGGATCCCCACCTCGGGGTGGTTGATGATCGCGGCGGAGCCGTCCACGCCAAAGACCCCGTAGTTGTTCAGCGTGAACGTGCCGCTGCCGAGCTCCGCCGGGGTTGCCTTGCCGTCGCGCACGACGGCGGTGAGCCGCCGGATCTCGGCGTCCAGTTCGCGGGCGCTGAGCTTGTCCGCATTGCGCACCGACGGCACCATCAGCCCGCGGTCCGTCTGGGCCGCGAAGCCGAGGTTGACGCCGTCGAAGGCCACAATCTCCTGGGATGCCCCGCCGGTGGTGTCCTCGGTGGTCACGATCCGGGTGTTCAGTTCCGGGAACTTCTTCAGCCCGGCGGTGACGAACCGGGCGATGAACGCCAGCAGGCCCGGCGTGTGGTGCGGATCCGCCTTCTTCAGCGCGGCACGCATCTCCACGAGCGCGGTGGCGTCAACATCGACCCACACGGTGGCTTCCGGAATCTCGGAACGGCTCCGCGTCATGTTGGCCGCAACGGCCTTCCGGACGCCGCGGACCGCGGTCCGCCCGGTAATGCCCAGCCCGGTGCGGGCATCGGTGTCGCCGGCCGCCGAGACCGCAGCTGCCGCCGGCGTTTCGACCGGAGCTACCGCCGCCATTGCTGGACGCTCAGCCACCGAGGGCTTGATAACAGCTTCGACGTCGCGCCGCATGATGAGCCCGCTGGCCCCCGAACCCTGGAGTTCCCCCAAATCCACCCCATGGTCCCGCGCCATCCGCCGAACGAGCGGAGAAATAACAGCCCCCAACTTCCCGGGAACCCGGGTCCGCATCAGCACCAGATCATCGGCAGCCTTCTCAGCAGCAGAAATCTGGGCCACCGGCTCGGCCACCGCAGTCCCGGCAGCCCCCTTACGAGCCCGCGTCCGCCGCGCAACCCCATGCCCGCCAGGAGTCCCATACCCAATCAGGACATTCCCCGACCCGGCCTTCTCCTCCTCGCGGTAAACCTCAGCGGCAACAGCAGCCGGCGAGGAAGAAGCAGCAGGCGACCCGGCATCAGTAGAAGGTGACATACCCGCAGACCCAGCCGCCGCAGGCAATGCCGCCCCGGGAGTGGCGTCGGGCCTGTCGGAGCCGGCAGCATCGTCCGCAGGACGAATGCTGTCCGGCGAAGGGGCGGGGGCGGCATTGCCTGTGGCGGCGTCCAGAGCCGCACCTACGGGCGTCACCGAAATCAGCGGCTTCCCGACGTCGAGCGTCTGCCCGGGCTCGCCGTGCAGCACGGCGACGGTGCCGGCGTACGGGGAGGGCACCTCGACCATGGACTTCGCGGTCTCCACCTCGGCGATCGGCTGGTCGACGCGGATTTCGTCGCCCACGGCCACGAGCCAGTTCACGAGCTCGGCTTCGGTGAGCCCTTCGCCGAGGTCCGGGAGGAGGAATACTTTCGGTTCGCTCATGGTCAGTCTTCCCACTGGAGGTCGTCAACGGCGTCGAGGATGCGGTCCACGCCGGGCAGGTAGTAGTGCTCAAGCTTGGGCGCCGGGTACGGCACGTCGAAGCCGGTGACGCGGCGGATCGGCGCGGCGAGGTGGTGGAAACAGCGTTCCTGGACCCGGGCCACGATTTCGGAGGCCACGGACGCGAAACCGTGGGCCTCGGCAATGACAACGGCGCGGCCGGTCTTGCGGACCGAGGCGCAGACGGTCTCGTCGTCGAACGGCACGATCGAGCGGACGTCGATCACTTCGAGGGAGCGGCCCTCCTCGGCGGCCGCTGCGGCGGCGGCGAGAGCCGTCGGTACGGAGGGTCCGTAGGCGATCAGCGTTGCGTCGGTGCCGGGGCGGGCGACGGCGGCGCGGCCTTCCGAGGAGGTCCCGCGCTCGGTGTTCTCCGCATGCTCGGCACGGAGCGCGTCGAGGTCCACCTGGTCTTTGGACCAGTAGAGCTTCTTCGGCTCCATGAACATCACGGGGTCGTCGGAGTCAATGGCCTCGCGGAGCATCCGGTAGCCGTCGGCGACGGTGGCCGGGGTGAAGACCTTGAGGCCCGCGGTGTGGGCGTAGTAGGCCTCGGAGGAGTCGCAGTGGTGCTCCACTCCCCCGATGCCGCCGGCGTAGGGGACCCGGATGACGATGGGAAGCTTCACGGTGCCCTTGGTGCGGTTGTGCATCTTGGCGACGTGGCTGACGATCTGCTCGAACGCCGGGTAGGCAAAGGCGTCGAACTGCATCTCGATGACCGGGCGCATGCCGTTCATGGCCATGCCGACGGCCATGCCCACGATGCCGGATTCGGCCAGCGGGGTGTCGAAGCAGCGGCTCTTGCCGAACGTCTTGGTGAGGCCGTCGGTGATGCGGAAGACGCCGCCGAGCATGCCGACGTCCTCGCCGAAGACCAGGACCGATTCGTCGGCGTGCATGGCGTCGGCCATGGCGGTGTTCAGGGCCTTCGCCAGGGTGATGGTCTGCGGACCGGTCTTTTCGGCCTCAACAGCGGCCTTGGCAGCCGCCCGGGCGGTCGCGGCGCTGACGTTGCCGTTGACCTCGGAGGACGTCGTAACGGTGGGGCTCATTTGCCGGCCTCCTTTGAAGTGGATGCGGCTGCGGTGGATGCGGCGTCGCGGGCGAGTTCGTCGGCAAGCAAGGCGGACTGTTCCTTCAGCTGTGGGGTGGGGGTGGAGAAGACGTACTTGAAGAGGTCCTGCGGATCCACCGGCACTTCCTCACTGAGGCCTTCGCGGAGCTGGGTGGCAACCGCTTCCGCCTTCTCGGCGATCCCGGCGGCGCGGTCGTCGTCGAGCAGTCCGCGGTCCGTCAGGTAGGTCTTGATCCGGCTCAGCGGGTCCTTGGCCACCCATTCGGCAACTTCGCTGTCCTGGCGGTAGCGGGTGGCGTCGTCGGCGTTGGTGTGCGCCTGCATCCGGTAGGTGTGCGCCTCCACGAGCAGCGGGCCGGAGCCTTCCCGGGCGAGCCGTACGGCCCGGCCCAGCACGGCGAGGAGGGCGACAATGTCGTTGCCGTCCACGCGTTCGCCGGCCATGCCGTAGCCCACGGCCTTGTGGGCGAGCGACGGCGCGACCGACTGGCTCGCGAGCGGCACGGAGATCGCGTACTGGTTGTTCTGGACGAAGAACACGACCGGCAGGTGGAACACGGCGGCGAAGTTCAGTGCCTCGTGGAAGTCGCCTTCGCTCGTGGCGCCGTCGCCGCACATGGCCAGGACGACGGTGTCCTCGCCGCGCAGCTTGGCGGCGTGGGCGACGCCGACTCCGTGCAGCAGCTGGGTGGTCAGCGGGGTGCACTGGATGCCGACCTTGTGCTTGGCCGGGTCATAGCCGCCGTGCCAGTCGCCGCGGAAGAGCGTCATGGTCTGGACGGGATCGACGCCGCGGGCCATTACGGCAACGGAGTCGCGGTAGGTGGGGAACATCCAGTCGCCGTCGGAAAGGCAGAGGGCGGCGGCGACCTGGCAGGCCTCCTGGCCGTGGCTGGAGGGGTAGACGGCCATGCGGCCCTGCCGGACCAGGGCGGAGTTCTGGTCATTGACGCGGCGTCCGACGACGAGCTGCTCGTAGGCGGCCATCAGCTCCTCGTCGCCGGGGAGGGTGTATTCGTGCCCGGGCTGGGTGCCCTGCTCGGTGTGCGGGGTCAGGGTGCCGTCCGGGCCCACCATCTGGATCTGGTGCCGCGCCGGCAGCATGTAGTCCTCGACGGTGATGCCGAACTTGCGTACTGCCTCGCTGGCCGCGTCTTCCGGGGCGCCCTGAACTGCCGCGCCGGGCGCAACAGCGCCGGACGCCTGGTCCTCGGCTGCCGGGTGCTGCGCAGTGTGGTCTGCGGAGATCGTCATTGGTCCGTCCTTCTGTAGCCACTATTCATTCCCAGTATGGCCCGGGACGATGTTTCGTATCCAGCGCCAGCGAAAATCGTGGAGAAGTCCAGAAAATTGCCCTATTCTGGAAGACGAATCGTAAGTGTGAGCTGGATTACCGGCGGGGGTTGTGGACAAATGGCAGAGGCCGAGGCGGAACCGGCGGCAGTGCCGCTGGATGATGTGGACCGGAACATCATTGCGGAACTGACCAGGGACGGCCGGATGTCCGTCACCCAGGTCGCGGAGAACGTGCACATCTCGCGCGCCCACGCCTACACGCGGATCGCCAGGCTGACCGGCGAGGGGGTGCTGACCAAGTTCACGGCGCTGGTGGATCCGATCAAGGCCGGCCTCAAGTCCTCGGCCTACGTGACCCTGAAGGTCCGGCAGCATTCGTGGCGGGAGCTCCGGGAGCTGCTCCGGGCCATCCCGGAAGTGCACCACATCGCGCTGGTGGGCGGGGACTTCGATGTCATCCTGCTGGTGCGAGCCGTGGACAACATCGATCTGCGCCGGGTGATCTTCGACCAGCTGCAGTCCATGCCCGGGGTGCTGGACACCCAGACGTTCCTGGTGTTTGAAGACCTGGACACGCGGTAGCGGCACCGAAGGCAGGCTAGCTGACGAAGGCCTTCATCCAGGCCTTGAGCTCCTCGCCGAACTCCACCCGCTCCGAGGCGATCGAGATGACCGCCTTGAGGTAGCTAAGCTTGTCGCCGGTGTCGTAGCGGCGGCCCTTGAAGACCACCCCGTACACGCCTCCGCCTTCGCAGCTGGACACGGCAAGCGTCTGCAGGGCATCCGTGAGCTGGATTTCCCCGCCGCGGCCGGGTTCTGTCTCCTCCAGCACGTCGAAGACCGCCGGGTGGAGAACGTACCGGCCGATCACGGCCAGGTTCGAGGGGGCATCGGCGACCGACGGTTTTTCCACCAGCCGGTTGACGCGCACGTGATCTTCGCCGTCGACGGCCGAAACATCGGCGCAACCGTAGGCACTGATCTCGGCGGGATCCACCTCGATCAGGGCAATGACGGAGCCGCCCGTCCGGGCCTGCACCGCGATCATGGTGCTGAGGAGTTCGTCGCGCTCGTCGATCAGGTCATCGCCGAGCAGGACGGCGAAGGGTTCGTCGCCGACGTGCTGGCGGGCGCACAGGACGGCGTGGCCCAGACCCCTGGGGTCCCCTTGGCGCACGTAGTAGAGGGGACCCAGTGCGGAGGCGCGCTGGACAGCTTCCAGTTTCTCAAGATCGCCCTTGAGCTCCAGGGCGCGTTCGAGGCTTGGCTCACGGTCAAAGTGGTCCTCGAGGGCCCGCTTCTGCCGGCCGGTGATCATCAACAGATCGGTCAGGCCCGCGCGGACAGCTTCCTCGACAACGTACTGGATGGCCGGCTGGTCGACCACGGGCAGCATTTCCTTGGGCATCGCTTTGGTGGCGGGCAGGAAGCGTGTTCCCAGCCCCGCGGCCGGAATGACAGCCTTTGTTACTGCTTTCCCCGAAGTCATAACCGAACCCTACAAGGGCACATTCGAAATGAGAATGGCTGCAATGAAAGACAAGTAGCGGGGCAACCTGGTCCCGTGACGCCCCTGAACAGGGCTTGGGGCCCGCTCCCGTGTAAGCTTTGGTGCGTCATTCCAGCGCTGAAATTACAGCAGGGCGCTCCTCGCAGACTCTTTTTCGATGATGCCGCAGGGGTGGCAACCATCCAATGCACAGCACGGACGATCATCTTCGCCGGCGCCGTGTTCCACAGCTTCTGTTTCAGGGGGAGTTCCATGCAGTTCCAGGATTCGTCAGTTCTCATTACGGGCGGGACAGGTTCCTT
>DATIUQ010000278.1:0-1960 GCA_035466775.1 Arthrobacter sp. | reverse complement strand
GGGGGTGGACGCTGAGGCGGCGGCAGGTGCGCTTCCGGAGGCCGACGCTGCGGCCAGGGCCACCGTCCGCTTCTCGATCCGCTTCTCGACGCCGGACGCCAGCACCACGCGCTGGACGAAGATGCCGGGAATGTGGACATGTTCGGGGTCCAGCTCCCCCGGCTCCACGAGTTCCTCCACCTCGGCGATGGTGATCTTCCCGGCCATGGCGCAGAGCGGGTTGAAGTTCATCGCGGTGGCGTGGAAGACGAGGTTGCCGTGACGGTCGCCCTTCCAGGCGTGGACGAGGCCGAAGTCGGGGGTCAGCGACTCCTCCAGGACATAGTCGGCGCCATTGAAACTGCGCACCTCCTTGGCCGCGGAGGCGATCGCAATGTTGCCCTCGGCGTCGTACTTCTGCGGCAGGCCGCCGTCGGACACCTGGGTGCCGACGCCGGCAGGGGTGTAGAACGCCGGGATCCCCGCCCCGCCGGCACGCAGCTTCTCGGCCAGCGTGCCCTGCGGGGTGAGGACCACCTCAAGCTCGCCGGCGAGGTACTGCCGGGCGAACTCCTTGTTCTCCCCCACGTAGGAGCTGATGGTGCGGCGGATCCGGCCGTCCTTCAGCAGGATCCCGAGCCCCCAGTCGTCGACGCCGCAGTTGTTGCTGACGGTCTCCAGGTCCGTGGCGCCGCTCTGGTGCAGCGCATCGATCAGGGCCACCGGAATGCCGCAGAGTCCAAAGCCTCCGACGGCGAGCGAGGCGCCGTCATGGATGTCCGCGACGGCCTCGGCAGCGCTGGCAACAACCTTGTTAATCATCGTTGATCCTTCTCTCGACGGTTGCGGCCAGCGGGCCGGTCAGAGCCCGAGTTCGCGGGCGATCAGCATCAGCTGGACCTCCGTGGTGCCCTCGCCGACCTCAAGGATCTTGGAGTCGCGGTAGTGGCGCGCCACGGTGAATTCGTTGATGAAGCCATAGCCGCCGAACACCTGGGTGGCGTCCCGCGCGTTGTCCATGGCTGCCTCGCCTGCGACCATCTTAGCGATGGCTGCCTGCGTCTTGAACGGCTTGCCGGCGAGCATCCGGGCGGCCGCGTCGTAGTAGGCCAGCCGGGCGGTGTGGGCGCGGGCTTCCATCCGGGCGATCTTGAACGCGATGGCCTGGTACTTGCCGATGTTCTGCCCGAACGCGCTGCGTTCCTTGGCGTACTTCACCGACTGGTCCACGCAGCCCTGGGCCGCGCCGACGGCCAGCGCGGCAATCGCGATCCGGCCCTCGTCGAGGATGGAGAGGAAATTGGCGTAGCCGCGTCCCCGGGCGCCCAGCAGGTTTTCCTCGGGGACGTGGACGTTGTCCAGGGTCAGCGGGTGGGTGTCCGAGGCGTTCCAGCCGACCTTGTTGTAGGCCTTCTCCGCCTTGAAGCCGGGAGTGTTGGTGGGCACCAGGATGGTGGAGATTTCCTTCTTGATGCTGCCGTCCGGGCGTTCCTCCTGGCCGGTGACCGCGGTGACGGTGACGAGGCGGGTGATGTCGGTGCCGGAGTTGGTGATGAACTCCTTGTTGCCGTTGATGACCCACTCCCCGCCACCGAGCTTGGCGGTGGTTTTGGTGCCGCCGGCGTCGGAGCCTGCTTCCGGCTCGGTCAGGCCGAAGCCTGCGAGCGCCTTGCCGGAGGCCAGCAGCGGCAGCCATTCCTGCTTCTGGGCCTCGTTGCCGAAACGGTGGATCGGCATGGCACCGAGGGAGACGCCGGCCTCCAGGGTGATGGCGACGGACTGGTCCACGCGGCCCAGCTGTTCCAGGGCGAGGGCCAGGGCGAAGTAGTCGCCGCCCATACCGCCGAACTCTTCCGGGAAGGGCAGGCCGAACAGGCCCATGTCCGCCATCTGGGAGACAACCTCGTAGGGGAAGCTGTGCTCCTCGTCGTGCTTGGCGGAGACCGGGGCAACCACTTCGTCGGCGAATTCGCGGACGGTG
>DATIUQ010000277.1:0-27079 GCA_035466775.1 Arthrobacter sp. | reverse complement strand
AGGCGTTGGCCTTGATGGCCGCAGCCAGGACCTGGAGGCCGTCAAGCAGCAGCTCGTCGCTGATGACCAGCGGCGGCAGCAGCCGGATGACGTTGCCGTAGGTGCCGCAGGTGAGGATGATGACACCCTCCTTGAGGCAGGCCGCGGCAACGGCCTTCGTCAGCTCGGGGTTCGGTTCCTTCGATCCGGCTTGGACCAGTTCGATGGCCAGCATCGCACCGCGGCCGCGGACGTCGCCGATTACGGGCTGCTCAGCGGCCAGGTCGCGCAGCTTGCCGAGGGCGAGTTCCTCGATGTGCTTGGCGCGTGCGTTGAGGCCGTACTGCTCCATCGAGCCGATGGACGCCAGGGCCGCGGCGCACGCGACCGGGTTGCCGCCGTAGGTGCCGCCGAGGCCGCCCGGGTGGACGGCGTCGAGCAGGTCGGCGCGGCCGGTGATGGCGGAAAGCGGCATGCCGCCGGCGATGCCCTTGGCCATGGTGATGATGTCCGGGACCACGCCTTCATGGTTCACGGCGAACCATTCACCCGTGCGGCAGAAACCGGACTGGACCTCGTCGGCGATGAAGACAACGCCATTGTCCTTGGCCCAGGCAGCCAGCGCCGGCAGGAAACCCTCCGCGGGGACGATGAAGCCGCCTTCGCCCTGGATGGGTTCGATGATGATCGCTGCCACCTGGTCGCCGCCGAGCTGCTTCTCGATCATGGTGATGGCGCGCTTCGCGGCCTCGGCACCGGTGATCTCCGGGTTTTCCTCGCGGTAGGGGTAGCTCATCGGCATGCGGTACACCTCGGGCGCGAATGGGCCGAAGTTGGTCTTGTAGGGCATGGCCTTGGCGGTCAGCGCCATGGTCAGGTTGGTGCGGCCGTGGTAGGCGTGGTCGAACGCGACGACGGCGTCCCGGCCGGTGGCCAGGCGTGCCACCTTGACGGCGTTCTCCACCGCTTCGGCACCGGAGTTGAACAGCACCGTGCGCTTCTCGTGGTCGCCCGGGGTGAGCCGGTTCAGCTGCTCGGCGACGGCGACGTAGCCTTCGTAGGGGGTGACCATGAAGCAGGTGTGGGTGAAGTGCTCCACAGCTTCCTTGACGGCGCCGACGACGGCCGGGTCGGAGGCCCCGACGCTGGTCACGGCAATGCCGGAGCCGAGGTCGATGAAGGAGTTGCCGTCGACGTCGTGGATGATGCCGCCGTCGGCGTCGGCGACATAAACGGGGACGGTGGACGCGACGCCGGCGGCGACGACGGCCTTGCGGCGTTCGGTCAGGGCGACGGACTTGGGGCCCGGGAAGTCGGCCTGGACCCGGCGCTTCTGCTCAAGACGGTACGTGATGTCATGGGCGGTGGTGGTCATGGGAGAGCCTTTCTAGCGTGCTGGTTGTGCGGCGGGGCTGTGCCCCTGGGTCATGCGGCCGGCTCAGGCGACAGCGTTATGCATCTAATGCAGACATGACGTGCTTGATGCGGGTGTAGTCCTCGACGCCGTACATGGAGAGGTCCTTGCCGTAGCCGGACTGCTTGAAGCCTCCGTGCGGCATCTCGGCGGTGAGGAGGATGTGGGTGTTGATCCACACGGCGCCGAAGTCGAGGTCGCGGCTGACGCGCATGGCCGTGCCGTGGTCGGTGGTCCAGACGCTGGAGGCGAGCGCGTAGTCGACGTCGTTGGCCAGTTCCACGGCCTCGTCCTCGGTGCTGAACTTCTGCACCGTGATGACGGGGCCGAAGGTTTCCTTCTGCACGATGTCGTCGCTCTGCTTGGCACCGGTGATGATCGTGGGCTCGAAGAAGAAGCCCTTCTCCCCGGCGCGGTGGCCGCCGGTTTCGATCCTGCAGTTCTCGGGGAGGTGCTCCACCACCGAGGTCACGGCGTTGAAGTGGTTCACGTTGTTGAGCGGGCCGAAGTAGTTGTCCTCGTCGTTCTGCGAACCGGTGTGCAGGGTCTTGGTGTGTTCCACCATGGCTGCGACGACGTCGTCGTGGACTTCGTCCTGGACCAGGACGCGGGTGATCGCGGTGCAGTCCTGGCCGGCGTTGAAGAAGGCGAATTCGGCGATGGCCGCGGCGCTCTTCTTGATGTCCGCGTCCTTGAACACGATGGCGGGAGCCTTGCCGCCGAGCTCCAGGTGGGCCCGCTTGAGGCCCTTCGCGGCACCGGACGCGACCGCGATGCCGGCCCGCACGGAACCGGTGATGGAGACCAGTCCGGGGACCTTGTGCTCCACCATCAGGGCGCCGGTCTCGCCGGTGCCCAGGACGACGTTCAGCACGCCGGCCGGGAAGATCTCCCCGGCGAGGCGGGCCAGGACGAGGGTGGATTCCGGTGTGGTGTCCGAGGGCTTGAGCACCACGGTGTTGCCTGCCGCGAGGGCGGGGCCGATCTTCCAGATGGCCATGAGGAACGGGTAGTTCCACGGTGCGACCTGCGCGACGACGCCGATCGGTTCGCGCCGGACGTAGGAGGTGTGGCCCTCGAAGTATTCCCCTGCGGACTTGCCCTCCATGATGCGGGCCGCGCCCGCGAAGAAGCGCAGCTGGTCGGCGCCGGCGGCAACTTCCTCGGAGGCGATCAGGGAGCGGACCTGGCCGGTGTTGCGGTGCTGGGCCTCGACGAGTTCGTCGCTGTTTGCTTCGACGGCGTCGGCGAGCTTGAGCAGCATCAGCTGGCGCTGCCCCGGCGTCGTGTGCTTCCAGGTCTTGAAGGCGTCCTGCGCCGCCGTCATGGCGGCGTCGACGTCGGCCCCCACCGAGATCGGGGAGGTGGCAACGACCTCGCCGTTGGTGGGATTGACGATGTCCAGCACGCCGGTTCCGGCGGGGGTGACAAACTCGCCGTTGATGAAGTTCTGCAAGGTTTGAACCACGGTGTACAACCTCTTTCACGCTGAAAAGGACCCAATGAGACTGCTCCGAGCCTATGCCAGCCGGTCAATCCCGGGGAATAGTCACCTGCACACCGTTGGCGCCATATTTTAGTGCGCTTGACCAGCCCCCGGCTATCCTGAATCCATGGCCATTTCACTTGCTGCCCTGCTGGGGGTTCCCTCCCTCAAACTCGCCAAGGCAGGCCTCGCCGAGACCACCTGGCACCAGGACATTGTCTGGGTGGCCGTCACGGAACAGGAGGACCCGCAGCGCTTCCTCAACGGCGGCGAACTGGTCCTCACCACCGGCATGCGGCTCAAGAGCGCTCCGGAACAGCGCCGCTTCGTCCGCCAGGTCCAGCGCGCCGGGGCGGTGGGGATCGGCTTCGGGATCGGCCTGACGCACGACGCCGTGCCGCCGGCCCTGATTGCCGAGGCCAACCGCTGGGGGCTGCCGGTGGTTGAAGTCCCCTACGAGACACCGTTCATCGCGATCGGCAAGCTCGTCGCGGACGCCCAGTCCGCCGACCACTTCACGAAGCTGGAGCGGCTCATCGCCGGGCACCAGATCCTGGCCCGCGCCCTGCTCACCGGCGGCGGCCTGGCCGAACTCCTCAAGCACCTCGGGTCCATGCTGCGGACGGAGATCGTGCTGACCCAGTTCACGGCCCAGCTCTACAACAGCGCGAAGGGCAGTCCCGCGCCGAGCGCCGACGGCTGGACGTCGTTCCCGATCCCCACCGGACGCCGCGACGCGTGCACCCTCTGGGTGAAGCAGCCGTTCGAGGACTCGGGCATTGTGGGCTACGCCCAGAACCTGATCAGCGTCGAATTGAACAACATGGTCAAGCAGCGCCAGTCCCAGCGGGCCCTCGCCGGGCAGGTCCTGGAGGACGTGATCCACGGGACCCTGGAGCCCAGCGAGGCCACCCGGCGGCTCGCCGGCATCGGCATCAACAGCACCCGCAGGAACGTGGTCCTGCTGGCCGAGTCCCCCGCTCACTTCAAACAGCTCGGGACGTCTTCCCTGCCGCAGCCGCTGGAGAAGTCGGTGAGCGCCGTCGTCGGCAAGGACCTCGTGGCGGTGGTCCCCGACGACGGAAGCGGCGCCAGCGCGCTGGCCAGGAGCCTCAGCGACCACCTGGCCGAGGCCGGGATCCACGCCACGATCGGGATCGGCGGGGCGTACACGAAGCCGAACGGGCTGCGCTGGAGCTACTTCGAGGCCCGCGATGCGGCGAGCCACGGCCTGCCCGTGAACGAACCGGAGCGGCTGAGCCTGACGTCGCTGCTGCTGGCCAGCGAGGACGTGCCGCTGGCGGACATGGCGAACGAATCGCTGAACCCGCTCCGGAGTTTCGACGCGACCCACGGCGCCGAGCTGATGGCCACGCTGGAGAGCTACCTGAACAACAACGGCTCCGTGGCCGCCGTGGCCGAAGAGCTGACGCTGCACCGGAACACCGTCCGCTACCGGCTCGCCCAGATCACCGAACTCACCGGCTACGACCCGGCCCAGACGTCGGACCGCGTGCAGCTGTGGCTGGCGCTGGCCGTGCAGCGGCTGAGCGCCCGGCACCCGCGCTGACCACCCTCCACCAAAGCAACGCGGGGTCACCGCCGGCCCATCCGGGGGCTCAACATGGGCGCGATGTGACTCCGCCTTGCCTACTAGGGTCTTAGGGCCGTAGACCGGGCTGCAGCCGATGGCGAGACTGGGAGAGGCAGCACGCTGCACAGGAGTGCCCGGAAATCGTGCCGGCGCCCGCCCGTTGTTCACGGACGAAGTTCACGGACGAAGTTCACGGACGAAAGTGCCGGTCCCTCGGTGTCGCAGTTCGGTTGCCTGATTCGCCCTAGGCAGTACCCGACTAGGAGGCCGAACGTGGGCAAGAAGAAGAACAAGAAGCGCGCCGACGCGGAGGCGGGGCTGCCGGGGCCGGAAGGGCAGCCCAGAACCAAAATGCCGCGCAAGGAGTACGAGGCGGAGATGGCTGTCCTGCAGGGCGAACTGGTCGCGCTGCAGGAATGGGTGAAGTCCACGGGAGCCAAGATCTGCATCGTCTTCGAGGGCCGTGACACGGCCGGCAAGGGCGGCACCATCAAGCGCATTGTCGAACGGGTGAGCCCCCGGGTGTTCAGGGTGGTGGCCCTTCCCACCCCGACGGACCGGGAGAAGTCCCAGATGTATCTCCAGCGCTATATGGCGCACTTCCCGGCGGCCGGCGAGGTGGTCATCTTTGATCGCAGCTGGTACAACCGTGCGGGCGTGGAGCGCGTGATGGGGTTCTGCACGCCGGAGCAGACCCAGAAGTTCCTCAACATGGCTCCGCTGGTGGAGAAGGCGATGGTGGACTCGGGGATCATCCTGCTCAAGTACTGGCTCGAGGTCAGCGCGGACGAACAGACCCGGCGGCTGCAGAGCCGGATGGACGATCCGCGCAAGACGTGGAAGCTCTCGCCCATGGACCTGAAGTCGTACAAGCGCTGGTACGACTACTCCCGGGCCAGGGACGCCATGTTCGCAGCGACCGACACCGCCTGGGCGCCCTGGTTCGTCGCGAACAACGATGTCAAAAAGCGCGGCCGGCTCAACATCATCAGCCACCTGCTGAGCCAGGTGCCGTACGAGCCGTACCCGGGGCTCGACGTCGAACTGCCGAAGCGCCAGAAGGCCGGCAACTACCGCGAGCCGACACTCGCGGTGCGGCGCGTCCCGACCCAGTTCTGAGCAGCGCCGCGATGAGGAGGACGTCATGAACGATCCCGGTCCAGCGGCGGGAGTGGCCCCGGCCGAGGCGGACGCTGCCTGGTACACGCTGGCGCCCGGGGACGTCGCAGGCCGGCTGGGCGTTGATCCTGCCCGCGGGTTGAGCACAGCCGAGGCGCAGCAGCGGCTGCAGGAATACGGCCCGAACGCCCTGGCCGCAGCGAAGCAGGAACCGGTCTGGAAGCGGTTCTTCAAGCACTACCGGGACTACATGCAGATCGTGCTTGTGGTCGCCGCGCTGGTCAGCCTGTTGATCGAGGAATACGGCACCGCGATCGGGCTCGCCCTCCTGACGCTGTTCAACGCATGGCTGGGCTACCACCAGGAAGGCAAGGCCGAAGCGGCCGCGGCCTCACTGGGGCAGATGATGAAGTCGATGGCCAAGGTGCGGCGCGACGGGGACATGGCGGAGGTCCCGTCCGAGCAGATCGTGCCCGGCGACATTGTGGTGGTCGACGCCGGTGACCGTGTCCCTGCCGACGGCAGGGTCATCCTGGCCGCGACCCTCCAGATCGAGGAGGGCGCCCTGACCGGCGAGAGCGTCGCCGTCGAGAAGGACACCGCCGTCATCGGCCGGCACGACGTCGGCATCGGGGACCGCGTCAACATGGCGTTCATGAACACCAACGTGACCCGGGGCCACGGCGAAATCCTGGTCACCACCACGGGCATGGGATCGGAAGTCGGCCACATCGCGCACATGCTGTCCGGGCAGAAAGAGGAGAAGACCCCGCTCACCAAGCAGGTGGACCGGCTGACGATCTTCATCATCATCGCGGCCCTCTTCGCGTTCGTCGCGATCGTGGTCATGGGACTGGCCGCGGGCGACTCCTTCGCGGTGCTCTTCGGGATCGGCGTGGCGCTGGCCGTCGGCTCCATCCCGGATGCACTGCCCGCCGTCGTCACCACGATCCTGTCCGTGGGTTCGGTCAACATGGCCAAGAAGAACGCCATCATGAAGGTCCTTCCCGCCGTCGAGACCCTGGGCTCCACCTCGGCGATCAATTCGGACAAGACCGGCACCCTTACCCTGAACCAGATGACGGTGCGCGAGTTCGTGACCGTGCAGCACCACTACACGGTGAGCGGCGAGGGCTACAGCTTTGACGGCCAGGTCCAGCGCACCACCGGCGACGCCGAGACGGACCTCGACTATGTGATGTTCCCGTGCGCGCTGTGCAACGACTCCGACATCCAGGACGGGGAAGTCATCGGAGACCCCACGGAGGCGGCGCTGTACGTGCTCGCGCAGAAGGGCGGCGTGGACGTCCGCGAGTTCCGCCGGAACAACCCGCGCGTGGCGTCTGTACCCTTCGACTCCGACTACAAGTTCATGGCCACCTTCCACCGGATGCCGGGCGCCGACGGCAGGCCCGTGATCCGCGCCTACGTGAAGGGCGCTCCCGACGTCGTGCTCAACAGATCGTCGTCCGGGCGGTTCCCGGGCGGCCGGGCCGAGCTGCTCACCGAGGACATGCGGGCGAAAGTGCTCGCCGCGAACGAGCGCATTGCCAGCCAGGGCCGGCGGGTGCTCGCCCTGGCGCAGCGCGAGTTCGACCCGTCGACGTTCCAGCCCTCGGGCGACCTCATGGAGCTGATGCAGGACCTGGAGATTTGTGCGCTGATCGGCGAGGTGGACCCGCCGCGCGCCGAGGCCGTGGCCGCCATCGCCAAAGCCAAGCACGCCGGCATCCGGGTCCGGATGATCACCGGCGACCACGCCATCACCGCGGCCGCGATCGCCGACGAGCTGGGCATCCGGGGACGGGCGGTCACCGGCGCCGAGTTCGCGGCGATGAGTGATGCGGAGGCCGACAGCCAGGTCGACGGCATCGGCGTGATCGCCCGGGTGGCGCCCGAACACAAGGTCCGGCTGGTCGAGGTGCTCAAGCGCAAGGGCCACATCGTCGCGATGACCGGCGACGGCGTGAACGACGCGCCGGCGATCGCCGCGGCCGACATCGGGATCGCGATGGGCATCACGGGCACCGACGTCGCCAAGGGGGCGGCGAAGATGATTCTGGCGGACGACAACTTCGCCACGATCGTGACCGCGGTCGAGCAGGGCCGGCTCGTGTACGACAACCTGCAGAAGTTCATCCGGATCCAGGTGGCCAACCTGTTTATGTTCATCCTCGCGTTCATCGGGTCCTCCGCCTTCGCGATCGCCGGCACCGCACTGCTCAGCCCCGCCCAGGTGCTGTGGATCCACATGGCGATCGTCGCCCCGATCGGCGCCGTGATGGGACTGGACCTCGCGACGCCGGGCATCATGGACCGCAAGCCCCGGCCCTTCAACGAACCGATCATCGTCCGGTCAATGATGGTGCGGCTGTTCGTCGTCGGGCTGTTCATGGCGGCCGCGACGCTGGTCCTCGTGGAGATCGGCAAGACCTCCTACGGTTCCCTCGAGATCGGCCAGAGCATGGCCATCGTGGGCCTGGGGCTGATGAACATCACGGTCGCCCTCAACCTGCGTTTCCCCGAGGAGAGCGCTTTCGGGCCATCCACCATTTCCAACCCGAAGCTGCTCTGGGCGTTCGCGTGGGCCTTCGTCGGCTCCATGCTGATCACCCAGATGCGTGTGCTGCAGGACCTGTTCGGCACCGTGGCGCTCACCGGGGCGCAGTGGCTGGCCTGCCTGGTTCCTGCCGTGGTGCTGCTGGTCCTCGGCGAGCTGTTCAAGATGATCCTGCGGGCCCGTCGCTCGCACTGACCCGTACGCCTGACTGCAACGCGGGGTGGCGGGTGCCAAACCCATCCGGGTTCCACGCAGGTCCGAATGCTCCTATGACACCTAATTGGTGTGCGGAACTGTACGGCTACCTTACTGGAGATGAACGTGACTAAGACCCTCAAGACCGCTGCCCGGATCGCTGCTGGATCAGCCCTGGCATTCTCTGCCCTCGCCGTTGCCTCGATGCCGGCCCAGGCCGCCATCGTCCCTGACACCACGACGGTGAGCAGCGACCCTGCGTCCAACAACCAGGTCGCCTTTGCACCCCTGATCGACGGCGGGCTGGTCAACGGCCCCCTCGTGGACGGCCCCCTCGTGAACACCGGCGGCACCGGCCCCTTCCAGTTCGGGCAGTTCCAGTAACCCTCCCGGCACTCCCCTGATCCCCGGCAGCCAGCCGCATCGGCCGGCCTGCCGGGGATCATTCTGTTTGAGCTGCCTGAGCCCTCGGCGCAGGGCACTTTCGTGTGCCTTGAATCCGCCCACCCTGCCCCTCGAGATACCGAGAAGGAACATGTCCCCGAACCCTGTGAATGCCCAGCCCGACTACGCCGGCGACCGGCTCGACCTGAGTCCCGCCCAGCGGGGTATCTGGTATGCGCAGCAGCTGGCGCCGGAGAATCCGATGTACCAGATCGGACAGTTCGTCGAGATCGAGGGGCCGCTGGACGTACCGGTCCTGGCCAACGCCGTGGCGCGCGCCGTGGCCGGGACAGATGCCCTCAACATGGCCTTCGGGGAGGACCATGCGGGTCCGTTCCAGCTGCCGCGGCCCAACCCGGCCGGGCTGGAAGTCACGGACCTGAGCGGCGCCAAGGACCCCGAGGCCGAAGCCCGAGTGCTGATGGACGCGGACCTGGGCCTCGCCCGCAACACCGTCACGGATGAACTGCTCCACACCGAGCTCATCAAGCTCTCCGACGACAGGCATTTCTTCTACCAGCGGGTCCACCACCTCATGCTGGATGGCTACTCGGCCGTGCTGGTGCTCCGGCGCGTGGCAGCGCTCTATCACGGGCTGCTGGAGAGCGCCGAACCCCACGGAGGCGCCGCCGGAAACATCCAAGACACTCCGGCCTTCGGCGCCCTGGCCGAACTCCTGGCGGCCGAGAGCGCCTACGCCGGATCAAACAACGCCGACGGCGACCGGGCCTACTGGGAAGACCGGCTGCGAGACGCCCCGGCCGCGGCAGGACTCGCAGGCAGGCCCACAGGCGCGGCCAGTTCGCTGGTCCGCGCCGCCAGGGCGTTACCGGACACGGCCGCCGCCGCCCTTCAGTCCGCCTCCGGCTCCGCGCCGGCGCTGGTCCTCACCACCGCCGCGCTGTACCTGCACCGGATCACCGGCGAGCGCGACGTCTCCGTGGCCCTGCCCGTGACGGCTCGCCGCGGCCAACTGGCGAAAAACACGCCGTCGATGCTCTCCAACATCGTGCCGATCCGGATGGCCGTCGAGCCCGGCGCGACAGTCCGCGACACCGTCACCAAAATGGGCGCCACCCTCCGCGGAGCCGTGATCCACCAGCGCGGCCGCTTCGAGGACCTCAATGCCCACAGCGGCTACCGGGGCCCCTCGGTCAACATCCTGCCCGTCCTGGACGACATCAGCTTCGGCCCCGCCCGCGGCACCATGAACATCCTGTCCACCGGCCCCATCGACGACCTATCAATCATCATCCACGGACTCGACGCCGGATCCGCCGCCAGCGCCTCCGCCAGCACCGCCACAGGCCCGGCCGGCGGCGAAGGACAGTCGCCGCCAAAACCTGGACCCCGGGTCCAGTTCGAAGCCAACGCCGCGCTGTACAGCACGGCGCACCTTGAGGAGCACCTCGACCGATTCGTCCGGCTCCTCGCCGATGTGGCCACCCAGCCGGAATCCCTCCTCGCCGCTCTGTCAGTGACCACCGCCGTCGAGGAACGCTCCCTGCTGGCCGCCGGAGACGCCGGAGGCACGGACCTCCCCCGGCACACCCTCGTGGAGGAATTCCGGCTCAGCGCCCGGGAGTCCGGCTCCCGGACCGCCGTCGTCGCGCCCGACGGGGAACTCACATTCGGTGAGCTGGAAACCCGTTCGAACCAGCTGGCCAGGTTCCTCAGCAGCCACGGGGCGGGGCCCGGCCAGACCGTTGCCGTCCGGCTGGACCGCAGCGTCCTGCTGCCCGTCGCGATCCTGGCGATCCTGAAGTCCGGGGCCGCGTACCTGCCGCTGGACCCGGACTACCCCGCGGGCAGGGTCGAGGGCATGCTCGAAGACGCCGCCCCCGTCCGGCTGCTGACGTCCGCCGCGTTCACCGGTGGGGACGCCAGCCATGCCGCTCTCGCCACCGATGTCCCGGTCACCGTGCTGGATGCCGCACTGATGGTCTGCTGCCTGGAAGGCAAGGACGGGTCGGCGCTGGAATGCCCGGCCGGGCAACAGGATCTCGCGTACGTCATCTTCACGTCCGGCTCCACCGGCCGGCCCAAAGGCGTCGGCGTCGAGCACCTCGCCCTGCTGAACCTCTACACCTCGCACCGGGACAGCATCTTCCTGCCCGCGGAAGAGCGGCTCGGACGGAAGCTGAGGGTCGCGCACACCGCCGGGCTCTCCTTCGACGCCTCCTGGGACCCCATTCTCTGGCTCATCGCCGGCCACGAGCTCCACCTCGTGGACAACCAGACCCGCCGCGACCCGGAAGCGCTCAGCAGCTACCTGTCCGGCACGGGCATCGACTCCATCGAAACCACCCCGTCCTTCGCCAAGGTGCTCCTCGCCGGCGGCCTCTTCGACCAGGACAGCCACCCGTCGGTGGTGGCCCTGGGCGGCGAGGCCGTGGATCCCCCGCTGTGGAACGCCCTCGCGGAGAAGGACGGGCTGGTGGCCTACAACTTCTACGGGCCCACCGAGACGACCGTCGATTCCCTCACCGCCGTGATGCATCCCGGCACCGAACCAACCCTCGGCGGCTCCGTGGCCAACAGCCGGCACTACATCCTGGACTCGGGGCTGAACCCCGTCCCCGTCAACGCCATCGGCGAGCTCTACGTCGCCGGCATCAACCTGGCACGCGGCTACCTGGACCAGCCCGGGCTCAGCGCCGAACGGTTCGTCGCCGACCCGTTCGTCCCAGACGGCTCCCGCATGTACCGGACGGGCGACGTCGTCCGGCGCCTTGCTGACGGGACGCTCGAGTTCCGCGGGCGTATGGATGCCCAGGTCAAGATCCGGGGCTTCCGGATCGAGCTCGCCGAAATCGAAGAGGTCCTCCGCGGCCTCGACGGCGTGGAGCACGCCGCCGTTGCCGTCACGAAGAACCGCGCCGGCTACGACCAGCTGCTCGGCTATGTCACCGCCGCCCAGAAGGGCGGCGTCGGGAAGGACGGCGCCGGGCTGGATACGGCGGAGCTCCGCCAACTCCTCCGCCGGCAGCTGCCCGATTACATGGTGCCCACCGCCGTACAGCAGATCGCGGCCATCCCGCTGACCGCCAACGGCAAGCTGGACGCCCGCGCGCTTCCCGCGCCGGAGAAGGCAACCGCCGTCTCCGCGCCCCGCAACGAGCGGGAACGGATCGTAGCCGAGGCCTTCAAGGAAGTCCTGGGGCTCGACGCCGTCGGGCTGGACGATGACTTCTTCGAACTAGGCGGACACTCCCTGCTGGCAACCCGGCTCGTGGCCCTGCTGCGGGACCGGACCGGAGTGGCCCCGGCCCTGCGCACCGTCTTTGAACAGGCCACCGTGGCGGCCCTCGCCGGGACGCTTGAGCTGGGAGCCGGCAACGCGAACCCGCTGGTGCCCGTGGAACGCCCGACCGTGATACCGCTTTCCTTCGCCCAGCGCAGGCTCTGGTTCCTGAACCGCTTCGACCCAGGGTCCGGCGCCTACAACATCCCCGTGGTGCTGGACCTCAAGGGCGCCCTGGACGTCCCGGCGCTTCACGGTGCGATCAATCAGGTGGCGGGCCGCCACGAATCCTTGCGGACGGTTTTCCCCCTGGTCGACGGCGAACCCGCGCAGCGGATCCTGTCCGGGTCCCCGGTGGAGCTGCTGGCCGTCCAGTGCACCGCCGAGGCGCTGCCCGGCGCCCTCGCGGCTGAAACCCGGCGCGGCTTCGACGTCACCCGGGAGCTGCCGCTGCGCGCCGTCCTGTTCCAGCTGGCCCCGGACCACCATATGCTGGCGATTACGCTGCACCACATTGCCGCGGACGGCTGGTCCCTGGCCCCGCTCGCGCAGGATCTCTCACACGCCTACAACGCCTTGGCATCAGGCACGGACACCCCCTTGGCTCCGCTTCCGGTGCAGTACGCCGACTACACGCTGTGGCAGCGCGACGAGTTGGGCAGCGAGGAAGATCCGGCGAGCGCCATCTCCCGCCAGCTCGAGTTCTGGACCCGCGAACTGCGCGGCGCCCCCGAGGAACTGCGGCTGCCGTTCGACTTCATCCGGGGGGCGCAGGCCGCCGCCGAACCGGCGTCGTCCGTTCCCCTCACCATCAGCCCGGAAACCGGCGCCCGGCTCAAGAGGCTGGCGCGGGAACACAACGCCAGCCTCTTTATGGTGCTGCAGGCAGCGCTCGCAGCCCTGCTCACCAAGTCCGGCGCGGGCGAGGACATCCCTCTCGGCACACCGGTGGCCGGCCGCACGGACACACAGCTCAACGAGCTGGTGGGCTTCTTCGTCAACACCCTGGTGCTGCGGACCAACACCTCCGGAAACCCCACGGCCGCAGAACTGGTGGAGAGCGTCAGGTACACCAACCTGCACGCCTACGCCAACCAGGACGCGCCCTTCGAGCGCGTGGTCGAGGAGCTCAATCCGGCCCGGTCCCAGCACCGCCACCCGCTCTTCCAGGTCATGCTCACGCTGCAGAACACGGCAGCGGCCGGGCTCTCCATGGACGGTCTCGAGGCCACGGCGGACCTCAGCCAGGAACCGGGCGGGGCCAAGTTCGACCTGCTGCTGGACCTTGTTGAAGAAGGCACTGCCGAAGCGGGCACAGTGTCTGCCGCCGGCATCCGCGGCTCGCTTGCCTACAACCCCACACTGTTCACCCGGGCCACTGTCGAGCAGCTCGTTGCCGGCTTCCTGGCCGTGGCCGACCAGTTCGCCGCGGATCCCGGGATCACCCTGGACCGGCTCCGGATCCAGTCCCCGGAGCAGCACCGGCTCGCCCTGGAGCAGAGCCTTCACGCCGCAGACCCGGCGACGGGCGGGGACGGGCCGGAAACCGTCGTCGATGCTTTCCTTGCCACAGTGGCACGAACCCCCGGCGCGTCGGCGCTCATCGACGCCGCGGGAACCGACGCCGGCGCCAGCTTCGCCCGGCTCCATGGCCGGGTCCAGGCCCTCGCCAAGGGGCTGGTGGCCTCCGGAGTGGAGCCGGGCGACCGTGTCGCCGTGGCCCTGCCGCGCACGGCCGAAGTCGTCGCTGCCGCGCTGGCCGTCCTGACTGCGGGCGCGGTCTACATTCCGGTGGACCTCTCCTACCCGCAGGAGCGGATCCGGATCATCCTCGAAGACGGCGCCCCCGCCGTCGTGATCTCCGTTGCACCGGCAGGCGGGGACGGCGCCGAGGCTCCCCGGACGCTGGACCTCAGCACCCTGCTGGGAGCCGGCGCCCGCATCTCAGACGCGACCCTGGCGCAGCGCCGCCCGGAGGCCGGCGACCTGGCCTATGTGCTCTACACCTCCGGCTCCACCGGTCGCCCCAAGGGGGTGGCCGTGCCGCACGGAGCCCTCGCCAACCTCTACCGGCACCACCACCGCACGCTGTACGCCCCGCGTTTCGAGGCCGCCGGGCAGCACGGAACTGTGTCCGTGGCGCACATTGCCGGCCTCGGCTTCGACGCCGCCTGGGACCCGATGCTGTGGCTGATCGCCGGGGCTGAGCTCCACATGGTGGCCGACGAAGTCCGCGGCGACGCTGAGTCACTCGCCGGCTACTGCCGCAGCCACGGCATCGATGTACTGGAAACGACTCCGTCCTACGCCGGCCAGCTGCTGCAGAGCGGCCTGCTCGACCCATCACGGGAACAGCCCCTGCTCCTGGCCCTCGGCGGCGAGGCCGTGACCGCCGGGCTGTGGACGCAGCTGGCTGAAACGCCAGGGGTCTCGGCCCACAACTTCTATGGCCCCACCGAATTCACCGTTGACTCGGTGACCGCGGTGATCAGCGGCGGACAACCGGCCATCGGCCGCGGCATCGCCAATACGGACACCTTTGTCCTGGACCAGTACCTGGCGCTGGCTCCGGCCGGCGTCGCGGGCGAACTGTACCTGGCCGGACCCGGCATGGCGCGCGGCTACGACCGGCGCCCCGCCGAGACGTCCTCCCGTTTCGTGGCCAACCCCTTCGCCGCCGACGGCAGCCGGATGTACCGCACCGGCGACCTGGTCCGCCGGACGCCGGACGGCTCGCTAGAGTTCCTCTCCCGCACGGACGAGCAGGTCAAGGTCCGAGGATTCCGGGTCGAACTCGGCGAGATCGAGGCCGCACTGTCCTCGCATCCGCAGGTTGACCGGGCCGTGGCCGTAGCCGACGGCGATCCGGCACACCGGCTGGTGGCCTACTACACGGGCACCGCCGGGCCCGAGGAGCTGCGCGCCCTGGCCGCCGTCAAGCTGCCCGACTACATGGTCCCGGCCGTTCTGATGCATCTGCCCGCCATCCCGCTGACGCCCCATGGCAAGCTGGACCGGAAGGCCCTTCCGGCACCGACCGCCGCCGCCGGCGCCAGCCGTGGTGCCGCTCCGGCGACCGCGGACGAACGCACCATGTGCGGGATCTTCGCCGACGTCCTGGGCGTGGACGAGCTCGCGATGGGCGATGACTTCTTCGTCCTGGGCGGGCATTCCCTGCTCGCGGTCTCGATGATGGGCGCCATCCGCGACGCCTTCGGCACCGAACTGCCGCTGCGCATGCTGTTCAATGAGCCTACGCCTGCCGGGCTGCTGGCAGCCGTCCACCGGCAGACGGACAACGCGGATTCTGCGGCGTCAGCAGGTTCCGCGAGCTCCGCGGCGACGCCGGGCACTGCCACCGGCGCGGAGCACCAGACCGCGGCGGAACCGGTATCCCTGACCGAGTGGCTGGCCGGAACGGATTCCGCCCGGCCCGCCCGCCTCGATCTTTCGTATGCCCAGTCCAGGATGTGGTTCCTCAACCAGCTGGACCCGGGCTCGGCCGACTACAACATCTCCCTGGCAGTGCGCCTCACCGGCGGGCTCGACGAGCGGGCGCTGGCCACCGCCGTCGGCGCCCTGTTCCGGCGCCACGAAGTCCTCCGGACCATCTACCCGGAGACAGGAGGCGTGCCGGAACAGCTGATACTGGAGCCGTCCGACGCCACCCACAGCGGCGGCATGCACCTGGCCGTCAGCGCCGCCACGGCCCCGGCCGAAGTTCCGGGCCTGCTGCGGGACGACGCCGAACGCGGCTTCGATGTCCGCTCCGAACTGCCGCTTCGGGCGAGGCTTATCCCGGTCGCGTCCGCGGACGCGCCGGAGTGGGTCCTGCACCTCGTGATGCACCACATCGCGAGCGACGGCGCCTCCCTCGCCCCGCTGGCCCGGGACCTGTCCGCCGCCTACGCGGCTGCCGCCGGTCAGGACCCGGCTGCCGATCCGGCGCCGCTGCCCCTGCAGTACGCCGACTACGCCAACTGGCAGCGGCAGCAGCTCGACGGGACGGCGCTCACCGCCAAACTGGAACACTGGCGCAGCACCCTGTCCGGCATCCCTGCCGAACTTATGCTGCCGGCGGACCACCGCCGGCCCCGCGAATCACGCCAGCCCGGCCGGCAGCTGGCCTTCCGGCTGGACCCGCCCGGTGTCACGGCGCTCAACGGCCTAGCCTCGGCGTCGAACGCCAGCCAGTTCATGGCGCTCCACGCCGCGCTGGCCGCCTTCCTGCACCGCATCGGCGCCGGCGACGATCTCGTCATCGGCTCCCCGACTGCCGGCCGGACGGATCCGGCGCTGAGCGAACTGGTTGGATTCTTCGTGAACACGCTGCCCCTGCGGGTTGGCGCTGCGGGCGACCCCAGCCTGCGGACCATGCTCGGCCGGTCACGGGAGAGCATCCTGACGGCCTTCGACCATAACGACGTGCCCTTCGAACGGCTCGTCGAAACCGTGAATCCGGACCGTGCGCTGGGCCGGCACCCGCTGTTCCAGACCATGCTCACCGTGGACAACGAGGTGCCGGCCGTACCCCAGCTGCCCGGTGTCAGCGTGGAGTCAGAGCCGGAGACGGCGTCGGGCGAGGCCAAGTTCGACCTCTCCTTCACTTTCCGGCCCGACGGCGAAACTGGCGCCGGACTGGCGGGCACGGTCGACTACAACGCCGCGATGTTCGAGGAAACGACCGCAAGGCGGCTGGCGGAAAGCTTCTCCCGGTTCGTTGAGCTCGCCGCCGCTTCCCCGGACACCCCGGTTTCCGCGCTTCCCCTGCTCGGGGAGCAGGAGGCCCGCACGCTGATGGCGGCAACCGCCGGACCCCGTTCCGGCCCCGCGGCCGGCGCAGCAGCCGGAGACGCGGAGCCCGACATCCTGGCGGCCCTCGCCGCCACGGTCCGCGCAACCCCGCACCGCACCGCGCTGGTCGCGGAAGACGGGGCCCTCAGCTTTGCCGGCCTCGCCGCCTCGGCGTCCCGGATCGCCGCCGCCCTGGCCGGGGCGGGGGTCGGCCGCGGGGATGTGGTGTCCGTGTTGCTGCCCCGTTCACGGGGAACGGTGGAGAGCATGCTCGGCGTGCTGGCCGCAGGCGCCGCCTACAACCCGATCGACACCGAATACCCGGACGAGCGGGCTTCGGCCATCATCGAGGACGCCGCTCCCCCGGTGATCCTCACCAGCCGTGCCGTGGCGGCCCGGGTCCAACAGCTCCTCGCGGAGCTGACGGTCCGGCCACGCGTGCTGGTGCTGGAAGACCTCGGGGCAACGGCAGAGGTCAGCGAAGCTGGCCGGGAAGCGGGTCAGGAACGGGACGGGGATGCGGCCGCCGCCGGCCTGACAGCCGTCACCGCTCCGGACCCGCGCGAGCTGGCCTACGTTATGTTCACGTCCGGGTCCACCGGCCGGCCGAAGGGCGTCGAGGTCAGCCATGGCGCCCTGTCAGCGTTGCTCGGCTCGCACTGCGACACCCTGCTCGCCGGCACCTCACACCGGCGGGTCGCCCACACGACGGGCGTCGGCTTCGACGCGTCCTGGGACCCGATCCTCTGGATGGTGGCAGGCCACGAGCTGCACCTGATCGGCGATGAGACCCGCCGCGACGCACGGCAGCTCGCCGCCTACTTCGCGGAGCACAGCATCAGCGCGTGGGAAACCACCCCCGGCTACCTGCGGCAGCTCCTGACCGAGCCCGGGTTCACCCGGCTGCTTGACGCCCACGCGGCCGGCGGCGGCCAGGCCGGACGCTTCAGCCTGGCCCTCGGCGGGGAAGCGTTCGACGCCGGGCTCTGGAACACGGTCGCGGCGCACCCCGGCGTCCAGGCCTGGAACCTCTACGGGCCCACCGAGGCCACCGTGGACACCGTGATTGCCCGCGTCGGCGACACCGGCGAACCGGTGCTGGGCACACCCACCGCGGGCACACGCCTCTACGTCCTGGACGACAGGCTGCAGCACGCCTTGCCCGGCGCGGCCGGCGAACTCTACGTCGCCGGCCGGCAGCTGGCCCGCGGCTACCGCGGCCGCCCGGAGCTGACGGCCGAGCGTTTCACCGCGGATCCCTTCGCCGGCGGCGGCGAACGGATGTACCGCACCGGAGATGTGGTCTACCGGCATGCAGACGGCCGTCTGGTTTTCGCCGGTCGCAACGATGACCAGCTGAAGATCCGCGGGTTCCGGGTGGAACCCGGCGAGGTGGAGCAGGCGCTGCGCAGTGCTCACGGCGTCGGCGCCGCCGTCGTGCGCGCTGTCGGAAACGACGGCGGCACACGCCTCATCGGTTACGTCGTGCCGGCGGGGGCCGGCGAGGGGTCGGACCCCGGGGCCGGACCCGACGGCGGAACCCTGCCCGACGCCGTCCGCAACCATGTGCGCGGGATGCTGCCGGACTACATGGTGCCGGCCGCCGTCGTCGTCATCGCTGAGGTGCCCCTGACTCCCCACGGCAAGGTGGACACCGGTGCGCTGCCGGATCCCGGAAGCTCACCCCGCAGCGCCGGGCGCGGTCCGCGGACCCCCCGGGAAAAGACAGTGGCCGGAATCTTCGCCGAGGTGCTGTCCCTGGACCGCGCCGGCGTGGACGAATCGTTCTTTGAGCTCGGCGGGCACTCCTTCCTGGCCCAGCCGCTGATCGCCAAGGTCAATGCGGCGCTGGGCACGGACCTGACGGTCCAGTCGCTGTTCCGGGCGCCGACCGTCGAGGGCCTGATTCGCGAGGCTGCCAAGGGCGCGGACGAGAGCGCCGCGGACAGCCTGCGGCAGTTGCTG
Organism: Arthrobacter sp.; assembly: GCA_035466775.1. Taxonomy (GTDB): domain Bacteria; phylum Actinomycetota; class Actinomycetes; order Actinomycetales; family Micrococcaceae; genus Arthrobacter. The sequence continues at coordinate 8,285 of DATIUQ010000277.1, read as the reverse complement.
CCGCTGCGGAGCACGGGAACCAAACTGCCGCTCTTCGCTGTGCATCCGGCCTCCGGTATCAGCTGGGGCTACGCCTCCATGCTGGGCAAGCTGGATCCGGAACGGCCATTGATCGGACTTCAGATGCCGGGGATGGAACCGGGCCGGACCCACCCTGTCGGGGCCACAACCCTGACCGAACTGGCGGATGACTACATCGCCCAGCTTCGCTCCGTGCAGCCGGAGGGCCCGTACCACCTGATGGGCTGGTCCTTCGGCGGTCACCTGGTCCACCGGCTGGCCACGCGGTTGCAGGAACTCGGCGAGGAAGTGGCGTTCCTGGCCATCCTCGATGCCTTCCCGGGCAGCCAGGAGGACAACGCCGACGTCGGGACCGGCCCGGGGCTGTGGGCCAGCTACCTCGACGCCCAGGGCTACGAGCTGCCGGATGAGGACAAAGCCGGACTGGACGGGCAGCGCGCGCAGGAAATCCTGCGCGAACACCACAACCCGCTGGGCACCGTGCCGCTGGACTCCGTCAACGCCATGGTGGGGAACTTCCCCGAACTGGCAAGACTGATCCGCGACGAGCGGCCTCAGGTTTTCGATGGCGGGCTGCTGTTCTTCCGGGCCACCCGGGACGTGCCTGCCGGTACTCCCGGCAGCGATGCCTGGCAGCCGTTCATCACCGGGGCCATCACCGACGTTCCCGTGGAGGACCGGCACTCCCAGCTGCTCAGTGACCGAGCTCTCAGCGCAATCATGCCCGCGCTGGCCATCCACCTCGGCGGCAGAGACGAATAACCAGTGATGCCTCCGCACCACAAGAGGGGCTTTCCGAACGCCAGAACCGACAGGAAAGGTCAACGTGACGAATCCATTCGATGACAAGTCCGCAACGTTCTCCGTACTCGTGAATGAGTATCAGCAGCACTCCCTCTGGCCCGCCTTCGCGGCCATGCCGCAGGGCTGGGTGACCATGTTCGGCCCGGACACCCGTGACGCCTGCCTGGACTACGTGTCCCGGACCTGGACCGACATGGCTCCGCGCAAGGTCGCCGAACTCGCTGCCTCGCAGTGATCCGGGTCGAGAACGTCAGCAAGAGCTTCGGCAGCTTCAAGGCCCTGGACGGGCTCTCCCTGCACGCCGGCGAAGGGACCGTCCTGGGTCTGCTGGGACCGAACGGTTCCGGGAAGACCACCACCGTCAAAGTGCTCACCACCCTGTTGTCCCCGGACAGCGGCGACGCCCGGATCGCCGGCCACTCCGTGCTCAGCGACCCGGACCTGGTCCGGCGGAACCTTGGCTTGTCCGGGCAGTACGCCGCCGTGGACGAGAAGCTCACGGCCTTCGAAAACCTGCACATGGTGGGCCGGCTGTACGGCATGAACCGGCGGACGGCCGCGGCCCGGGCACACGAACTGCTTGAAAGCTTCCGGCTCACCGACGTCGCCGGCAAACGCTCCGGCACCTTTTCCGGCGGCATGCGCCGGCGGCTGGACCTCGCCGGCGCTATCGTGGCCCGGCCCAAGGTGGTGGTCCTGGACGAACCGACCACCGGACTTGACCCGCGCGGCCGGCTCGACACCTGGGACGTCGTGTCCAGCCTCGTAGCGGACGGCACCACAGTCCTCCTGACCACCCAGTACCTGGAGGAGGCCGACCGGCTGGCAGACCACATCGCCGTCATCAACCACGGCCGCGTCATTGCCGAAGGAACCGCGACGGAACTGAAACAAAGCGCCGGAACTGAACGGATCGACGTCGTATTGCGCGACGCCGCGGACCTCACCGCGGCGGCCGGCGTGCTGGAGCGGGCTGCTGGTCCGGGTTCCCGGGCCGAACAGGATCCGCAGAACCTGCGCGTCTCTATCGCCGCCCCCGAAGGCCACCGGCTGCTGGTCCGGGTACTGTCCGAGCTGGACGCGCGTGCCCTGCCCGTGGACGAGGCCTCGCTGCGCCGCCCCACTCTGGACGACGTGTTCCTGCAACTCACCGGCCACGCCGCGGCGGCTGCCCCGGAAGCTGAGACACCGGAAGTCCACGCTCCGGAGAAAGTCGGGGTGCCCGCATGAGCGCCATTACCGCTGCCGCCCGGGACAGCTCCGTCATTGCCCGGCGCAACCTCATCAACGTCCTGCGCACTCCCGGCGCGCTGGTCACCGGCATCGTGCAACCCGTGATGTTCGTGCTGTTGCTGGGCTTCGTGTTTGGCGGCACGCTCGGCGGCGACCAGTACCGCAGCTACCTGATCGGCGGCATCCTCGCGCAGACCCTGACCTTCAACGCCTCCTTCACGGCCGTCTACCTCGCCAAGGACCTCCAGCTCGGGCTGATCGACCGCTTCCGGTCGCTGCCGATGTCCCGCGTGGCCGTCATCCTGGGCCGTACCTCCTCGGATCTGTCCACGAGCGTGCTGTCCGTCGCAGTGACGCTGCTCTGCGGCCTGGCGATCGGCTGGCGGATTACCACCGGACCGATCTCCGCCCTGGCCGCGCTGGCCCTGCTGCTGCTGTTTGCCTTTGCCGTCTCCTGGATCGGGGCTGCCATTGCCCTGACCGCCAGGAGTGTCGAAGTCGCCCAGAGCCTCGGCCTCGTGTGGCTGTTCCCGGTCACGTTCGTCTCCGGCGCCTTCGTGTCGGTGAGTTCCCTCCCCGGGCCGCTCCGGGTAATCGCGGAATGGAATCCCGTCACCGCCGTCGCCACCGCCGCCCGCGAACTGTTCGGCAACCCGGCCCCGGCCGGCTTCGGCGTCCCGGGCGGCTGGCCGGCGGAAAACGCCGTCCTGTACTCGGTGCTGTGCAGCGTCGGCATCATTGCCGTCTTTGCCCCGCTGGCGATCGCCCAGTACCGCCGGATCAGCAAGCGGTGACGGCGCCGGGCCGCGGTGCCGCCGGAATTGAATACCTGGCAGTGCCGTCCGCCGCGGTCCGGGAAGCCGCGGTCCGGGCCGGCTTGGGAATCCACGGCGGGCTGTTCGGCAGCCTGGGGGCGTTACTGTCGCCGCGGGAACGCGATGCCGCGGTCCGGTTCAAGCGCCCGGCGGACCAGCTGGACTACGCCGCGTCCCACGCCCTGTTCCGACTGCTGGCCGTACGACGGCTGGGGCTGTCCCCGGCCGACGCCGCCGGGCTGGACGTCGGGCGGACGTGCGCCGGGTGTGGCAGCACCGGCCACGGCAAACCCTCGATCGAGGGCGTCGCATTAAGCATGTCCCGCAGCCACGGAACCGTCTTGGCGGCCTCAGCTCCGGCAGGAACCAGCCTGGGCGCGGACATCGAAAGGGTTCCCGCCCACGTGTTCGAGGGCTTCGACGACTTCGTCCTCGCCCCGGAGGACCGCACCGGGCCCGAAGGCGCTGGACTGGGCAGCCGTCAGCTGACCGGCCCCGAACTGACCGATGCCGGGCGGATCCGGTGGTGGGTGGCGAAGGAAGCCGCGCTGAAGGCAGCCGGTGTTGGCTTGGCCTTGGATCCCTCCAGCGTGCGGCTGGTCCCTTCGTGCTCCGGAGGTACCGGGGGCACCTCGGGCGCTGCAGGCCCAGCGGGCTCGCTCCTGGCGGAATGCGCGGGCAATTCCGCGGTCCACGGCCTCCTCGTCACTCCGGTCCCGGCACCCGACGGCTATGCCGCCGCCATCGCCGCCCCCGTCGGCCTTTCCGCACGGGCGTCGTCATTTGCCGAGATATTCGCCACTAAACCCTAGAACGCAAACATCAAACGTCTAACCTTTAGGTATGGCCAGCAGCACCGTGGTATCCGCCCTTCCCGAGACAGCACCTTCCGCCGTCGTCGCACCTTCCGCCGTCGTCCGCGCACCGCGCGGAGTGATCATTGCCGGAGTCGTCGCGATCGTGCTGATCGGCCTCAACCTGCGCGCCGGCATCACCGGCGCCGCCGCGCTCCTGCATGACCTGCAGCAAGTCCTGGGCTACGGGCCGCTGATCGCCGCCATCATCCCGTCGATCCCCACCTTGTGCTTCGCCGTGGCCGGCGCCGCAACCTCCTGGCTCACCCGGATTCTGGGGCTGGAGAAGGCCATCCTTCTCTCCCTGGTGCTGCTCGCGGCCGGGCTGCTGGTCCGCGGCATCCCGTCCACCGGCATGCTGCTGGCGGGCACCGTCGTCGGGATGTCCGGGCTGGCGATCTGCAACGTGGCGATGCCGTCCTTCATCCGCGTCCATTTCGCGCACCGTACGTCGCTGATGACGGCCCTGTACACGGTGACCATGACGACGGGCGCCACGGTGGTCGCCGTGCTGATCGTCCCTGTGGCGCAGCAGCTCGGCTCGCCCTCCGCCGGGGTCGGCGCGATCGGCTTCCTGGCGCTCGGCGCCTGCCTCGGCTTCCTGCCGATCGCCCTGCACGTCCACCGCAATGCGCCCGCCGTCAAGGCCGGCCGGGTGTCCCCCTGGCCGCTGCTGCGGACCCGCACCGGCATGCTGATCACCCTCGGCTTCACCGTCCAGGCCCTGCTGGCCTACGCCGTGCTCAGCTGGTTCCCCTACATGCTGGTCACGCTGGGCCTGACAGCCGCCGAGGGCGGACTGATGTTCGGCCTGATGCAGCTGGTCTCCGTCCCGGCGGGCATGGTGCTGGTCGCCATCGGTTCCCGCCCCCGGATGCAACGCACCGCTTTCTACCTGGCCACGGTCACCATGGCCGCGGGCGTCCTGGCCCTGCTCGTCCTGCCGGTCTCCTGGGCGCCGCTGACAGCGGTGCTCCTCGGCTTCGGGCTCGGCATCTTCCCGCTTGTGATGGTCATGATCAGCCGCAGCGGCCGCACCACCGCCGAAACCACTGCCTTGTCCACGGTCGCGCAGTCCGCGGGCTACCTGCTGGCGACGCTCGGCCCCTTCGGCATGGGGCTGCTGCACAGCGCCACCGATTCCTGGACGCTGCCTTTGGTCCTGCTGCTGGCCGTGGCACTGGGCCAGATCGCCGTAGGACACCTGCTCACCGCCCGGCCCAAGGTTTCCCAGCGCGCGGAACCGCATCCGCCGGGACCGCCGGCAGCCGCTGCGTCCGCCAGTACGTCCGCCGGCACGTCCGCGCTGGCATCTCCCGCGGAGGGACAGTCATGACACTCACCACGTCCCACCGGCCGCCCCTCGTGGAGGAGATCACCGCCAAGCTGCGCGAGCTGATCCATTCGGGCGAATGGCCGCTGCAGCAGCGGATTCCCGCCGAACCTGAACTCATGGCCGCCCTGGGGGTCTCGCGCGGCACCTTGCGCGAGGCGATCAAGGCCCTGGCGCACAGCGGCATGCTGGAAGTCCGGCGCGGGGACGGCACCTATGTGCGCGCCACCAGCGAAATCTCCGGAGCCGCCCAGCGCATGTACCGGGACCACTCGCAGGTTCACATTCTGGAGGTCAGGGTCGGCCTGGACACCCAGGCGGCCCGGCTCGCCGCCCGCCACGCCACCGCGGACGACGTCGCTGCGATGCGCGGGCTGCTGGAAGCGCGCCGTGCTGCCTGGCTCTCCGGGGATTATGCCGGCTGGGCCCGGGCGGACTGGGACTTCCATGTGCTCGTGGCACAGGCGTCCGGGAATCCGCTGCTCCACGAGCTGTACGTCAGCTTCGGCGCCGTCTTCCACGCCGACCTTCTCCGGCAGCAGGGCCGCGCCGGCTTCAACGGGCTCCCGCACGAAGGCCACGACGAACTCGTGGACGCCATCGCCGCGAATGATGAAACTGCCGCCGTCGAGAGCGTGCAACGGAACCTGAACTCCTGCGCGGAGTGGATCCAGCAGTAACCGCCACAGACAGCACAAAGGAAAAACACGGCAACGCAAAAGGCCTCCGCGCCGGAAACCAGTTCCGGCGCGGAGGCCTTGGTGTTGACGCGGCAGCGGGGTCAGCGCGCGAGGCCCTTGAAGACGTTCTTGGGGCGCTGCATTTCGCCGTGCTTGGCGCCGAGGACGATCACCAGGCCGGCAAAGACCGGGATGGCCCACTGGAGGATCTTCAACTGCTGCTGCGCGGAGCGGAGCTCCTCGGAAGCGCCGGGCTTGGGCTCGGTGGCTCCTTCAGCACCTTCGCTGGCCAGCTTGTCCACCTTGGCGCCCTGAAGCCCCGCGTACAGGGTCACAGCGGCACCGGCAAGGGTGACGATGGACTTGACCACCGTGAGCCGGGTGACGCCGTCCTGCTTGGCCATCCGGCCCTTGTTTTCCCACATGATTGCGAGGCCGGAGAGGAAGTGCGCGCCGAAGGCCGCCGTCTGCACCGGGGCCCACTTCTTCCAGCCCAGGCTCGACAGCCGGGTGCGTTCGGCCGGATCCTTGGCTTCCGCCGCCGCCCCGTTCAGCCCAATGGCACCCATCAGCGAACCGCCGAACCAGGCGCCCGCCGTCAGGTCGTGAATGGATCGGGCAACGAGATTACCTGCCATGTTGAGCTTCCTATCGTCTGAGTTCGAATACGGACCTGTCGTCAGCCGCGAACGGCCACGACCCGGCTATGGTAAGCACACTTATGAAAAACTTGATACTCCAGGGGACGGCGTCCCCTTTGCGTAGACTCGACAGCATGGAATCACCGGGACCGAACGGCCAGCCCCCGCCCGGTTCAACCGCTGGCGAACCCGCCGGCGAGACTGCCGGTTCGACCGCCGGCGAGACCCGGGGGGAATCCCTGGGCACCGCTGTTGGGGACGCTGCGGAGGCCGTATCCGACAGTGCAGTGCTCGACGTCGTCGCCCGATCCGGATTTGCCGTCATGGCTTTGCTGCACATCGTGATCGGTGTGATAGCCGTGGCGCTGGTCTTCGGCGCGCCGGGCCAGGCCGAGCCCACCGGCGCCATCGAACAGCTCGCGGCCAACCCGTGGGGCCCTGCGGTCATGTGGGCCGGGTTCGTCGCCTGCGCCGGGCTCTCGCTGTGGCAGTTGAGCGAGGCGACCCTCCGCGCCAGGCACCTTCCCCGCGGCAAACGCCTCGGCAAGCTGGTTTCGTCCGGCTTCCTCTTCATCGCGTACGGCAGCGTGGGGCTGAGCTTCGCGGGGTTCGCGCTGGGGAACCGGGGCGATTCCGGCGACTCCACGCGGGACTTCAGCACCGTTCTGGTGCACAGCACGTACGGCGTGCCGGCGCTGGTCGCCTTGGGCCTGACCATCATCGGGATCGGGGTCTACTTCATCGTCAAGGGCGCTGGCAAAAGGTTCAAGGAGGAGCTGGCCCACTTCGAGGGAACCCGCCGGGGCCACCTCATCAGCAGCCTGGGCGTAGCCGGCCACATCGCCAAGGGGCTGGCGCTGATCCTCACAGGACTGCTGTTCGTGATCGCCGCAGCCACCAACGACCCCGGTTCGTCCACCGGTCTGGACGGCAGTCTCAAGGCCTTGCAGGACCACACCTTCGGCCCCGCCCTGCTTCTGTTGATCGGTGCGGGATTCATCGCCTACGGGGCGTTCGCGCTACTCCGGGCCCGCTTCGGGCGGATGTAGCCGGCTCCGGTCCGTGGGCGGCGGCTACCCAGCTGCCTTCTGCAGCGGGACGACGTCGCCCTCCTGGTACAGCAGCGCCCGGACCTCGGATTCGGCGGAATCCAGCCGCTTCGGGTCAATGGTCTCCCCCGCGGCGAAATGGTCCAGGACCCGGGGGTCCACGTAGCTCTTCCGGGCGATCGACGGCGTGTTGCCGAGGACCTCGGACGCGTCCAGCATGGCCCGGTTCACGGCCCGCTTCCGGGCTGACACTTTGGGTTGCGGTCCGCTCCGCGCCAGGCTGGCCGCCGCAGCCACCGTCCCGCGCAGGGTCCGGAAGTCCTTGGCGGTAAAGTCCTGGCCGGTGCGCTCCTTGACGTACTCGTTGATGTCCGCGCTGGACACCGGGTGCCAGCTCCGGCCGTTCTTGTAGGCCAGCAGGCGGGCGTTGCCGCCGCGGCGCTTGAGCTGGCGCACGACGGCGGCAAGGTCGGCGTCGTGAATCCGCGATTCCCAGGTCTTGCCGCTCTTGGCGGGGAAGCTGAGCCGGAGCTCGTCCTTGCGCACGCGGACGTGGGCGCAGAGCAGCGTGGCGAGGCCGTGGCTGCCGTTTTCGTTTGTGTAGCGCTCGGAGCCGACGCGCAGCGAGCCGCTGTCCAGCATCCTGAAGGCGGCGGCCAGCACCCGCTCCCGGGTGAGGCCCTCGGAGCGCAGGTCCATGGTGACGAGCCGTCGCGCGGCCGGCAGGGTTTCCGCGAGCTGGAGTGAGCGGTTGAACTTCAGCCGGTCCTTTTTCTCGCGCCAGCCCGGGTGGTAGATGTACTGGCGCCGGCCGACGGCGTCGAGTCCGGTGGCCTGGATATGCCCGTTGTCGTA
>DATIUQ010000276.1:0-12953 GCA_035466775.1 Arthrobacter sp. | reverse complement strand
GTACGCGGCAGACGGCGAGAACAGATGCGGTGTCCATGGCACCAGTGTAGGCCTGCACCCCGCGGGCCGGGCTCCGACTGGACATGTCCCCCGCCGGCCCCCGAACCCGGCCCCCGAACCCCGGGCCAATCCCGACCGCCGCCAATCCCGACCGCCGAACCCGAAGTCACCATCCCCGCGCGACGCTCCTGCCCAGTTACTTTCCCGGGCACCCCGCAAATGGCTCGCGACACCGGCGAGTCGGCCTGGATCCGCTACTGGGTCCGGACGTAACCGGGCAGGAAGGCCGGGCCGACGCCCGGGACAAGACCGTAGGATGCTGGAATGAGCAACGAGGCTGGCTTCCCCGGATCTGTTGGATCCGACGTGTCCGACATCCTGGCGATCGATTCCCTGCTGAGCGCCGGAGAACTCGCCGTGCGTGAGCGCGTCCGCGATTTCACGCAGCAGCGGATCCGGCCGGGCATCGCCGGCTGGTACGACGACGGCGTGTTCCCGCTGGAGCTGGCCCCGGAGCTGGGGGAACTCGGAGTCCTCGGCATGCACCTGGAGGGCTACGGCTGCCCGGGCCGCTCCGCCGTTGAGTACGGCCTGGCGGCGATGGAGCTGGAAGCCGGCGATTCCGGCATCCGCACGTTCGTCTCCGTCCAGGGTTCGCTGGCCATGACGGCCATCCACAAGTGGGGCTCCGAAGAACAGAAACAGGAGTGGCTCCCCCGGATGGCCGCCGGTGAACTGATCGGCAGCTTCGCGCTGACCGAGCCCACCGCCGGCTCGGACCCCGCCTCGATGAAGACCTTCGCCCGCCGCGACGGCGCCGGCTGGATCCTGGACGGTTCCAAACGCTGGATCGGGCTCGCCTCGGTGGCCGACGTGCTGGTGGTCTGGGCGATGACCGACGACGGCGTCCGCGGCTTCGTGGTCCCGGCCGGCACGCCGGGGGTCACAGCAACGCCGATCGGCCAAAAGCTCTCGATGCGCGCCTCGATCCAGTGTGATGTCACGTTCGACGGCGTCAGGCTGGGTCCCGAGGCCCTGCTGCCGGCAGCCCAGGGCCTGCGTGGACCGTTCAGCTGCCTCAACGAGGCCCGCTACGGGATCGCGTGGGGTGCCATGGGCGCCGCCCGGGACTCCTACGAGGCGGCGCTGAAGTACGCACAGGAGAGGCTGCAGTTCGGCAGGCCGCTCGCCGGGTACCAACTGACCCAGGAAAAGCTCGTGAACATGCTGCTCGAAATCCAGAAGGGCACCCTGCTGGCACTGCAGCTGGGCCGGCTCAAGGACGCCGGACAGCTCCGACCCGAGCAGATCTCGCTGGGCAAGCTCAACAACGTGCGTGAGGCCATCGCGATCGCCCGCGAGGCCCGGACCATCCTGGGCGGGAACGGGATCACCCTGGACTATTCACCGCTGCGGCACGCCGCCAACCTCGAGTCCGTGCGCACCTACGAGGGCACCGACGAGGTCCACACCCTGGTTCTGGGCCAGCACATCACCGGGCTGGCCGCCTTCCGCTAGTCCCCCGCCCTCCACGGGTTGGCACTTCACGGCAGTGTCAGGCGCGAACACTGCCGTGAAATGCCCACTCGGCGAGGGGCCGGGCACCTCAGGCGGAGAACCCGCCGTCGGCCTTGACCAGCTGGCCCGACACCCAGCGGCCTTCGGGCGAGAGCAGGAACGCCACCGTCCCGGCTACATCCGCCGGGGTTCCGAGCCGCCCGCCGGGCTGGCGCCGGGCGAGGTCCTCGCGGAGCGGCCGGTCCATCCAGCCGGTGTCCACCGGACCGGGGTTGAGCACATTGGCGCTGATCCCCTGCGGGCCGAGTTCCCGGGCCGCCGCGATCACGATCCGGTCCAGCGCTCCCTTGGACGCGCCATAGGGCAGGTTGAACGCGGTGTGGTCGCTGGTCAGGGCCACCACAGCGCCGCCCTCGGCCGGGACTTGGCGTGCAAACCCTGCGATGAGCTGCCAGCTGGCACGGGTGTTGACGGCGAAATGCCGCTCGAAGCTCTCCAAAGTGGTGTCCATGATGCCCGAGTCCACGGACTCGGCGTGGCTCAGCACGAGGCCCTGCAGCGGTCCGGCTTCCGCCACAACGGCCTCCATCAGCCGGTCCACGGCCTGCGGGTCCTGGAAGTCTGCCGGCAGGGCCACGACGGCGGCGCCGGTCGCCCGGAGTTCCGCGGTGAGGCGTTCGACGTCGTCCGCCTGGACGCCCCAGGGCATCCGGGCGTCGTAGTCCTGCCAGTACGTCAGCACGAGATCCCAGCCGTCGGCCGCCAGCCGTCGCGCGATGCCGGCCCCGATTCCTGCCAGCCTGCCGACGCCGGTCACCAAGGCCGTCTTCCGGTGCGGTGCTGCGGGCGGGCCGGGCGGAGTTGCGGGTGAATTAGCGTCCATGCGGACCAGCCTAGCTGCGGGCCGCGGCGGGAATGCTAGCTCCGGGCCTGCTCCCGGTCCAGGTGGACGTCGAACGCCGGGCCCAGCGAGCCGCGCCGCAGCACCAGGAGCCAGCAGGCCAGAATTGCAAGGGCGCAGAACACGCCGGCGCTGGAGGCCATGATCCAGACGCCGGGTGTCTGGATGTCGAGGTTCTCCGCACCCAGCGCCGTACCGATGGTTTTGGGCGAGAACAGGAAGACCAGGACCGAGATCCCCAGCACGCCGCCCATGACCCAGCGCAGCCCGCGGTAACGGAGCGGGGTTTCGCGGAGGGTCCAGGCGAAGGCCGGCAGGACGGCAGCGACCCAGACCCAGTGGTGTGACCACGAGACCGGGCTGATCAGCAGCATGGTGAGCGCCGTCGCCGAGATGGCCACCACGCGCGACCCCTGGGCGCTGGCCAACCTGATGACCACGGCGGCCACCGCCACCACCAGCAGGCTCAGCAGCAGCCACGGCACGGTGACGGAAGCTTCCGGGACGCCGAAGTGCAGGAGCGCGCCCTTGAGTGAGAGGTTGTCGACGTAGCCGGCGCCGCCGATCCGGGACGTGTCCGGGAGGATCTCCAGCCAGAATTGCAGGGATTCGGCGGGGCGGAGCATCCAGCCGACCAGCACGGTGCCGGCGAAGCCCGCGCCCATGTTCAGCAGGCCGCGCCAGTCTCTGCGCATGAGGAAGTACAGTCCGAACACCAGAGGCGTCAGCTTGATGCCGGCGGCGACGCCCACCAGGAATCCGGTGCCGGGGTAACCGCTGGTCCAGTGCCGGTTCCGGGACAGCAGATCCGCCGCCATCAGGCCCATGAGCAGGATGTTGATCTGCCCGAACGCCAGGGTTTCGCGCCAGGGGCCGAGGTTCAGCACGGCCAGGACCAGCACGGCGGCGCCCCAGCGGTTGCGCGCCGAGCCGAAGGTGGCCCGCCAGTCCGTCGTTGCGGTCCAGTACCGCACTGCGCGCAGGGACACCCAGCCCGCCACTGCCGTCCCGGCCGCGTTGAACATCGTGAGGGCCACGGGTTCCGGCAGCCTGGCCAGCAGGCTGAAGATCAGCGCGGCAAACGGCGGATACGTGAACGGCAGCTGGGGGCCGCCGGCCCAGTCGATGTTGCCCCCGTAAAGGTCCGACGGCGCCGCGCCGGCGCCGTTGAGGATTTTGCCGCCGTGCCAGTAGACGCTGAAGTCGAGCCCCTGCTTCGCCCAGACACCGAGCCAGGTCCACACCAGGAACAGCACCGCGGCCAGGGCCAGGATCGTGGAGAGCCGCAGCAGTTGCGGTACCGGAAAGCGCTGCCGCCGTCCGGACGGCGCTGCCTGCCCGGACGGTGGTACGGGCGGCGCGGGCCTGTTTTCGGCGTCGAGCAGTGACAAGGGTCCCCCAAATTTTGACTGATTCGAGGCTCCGGGGCGCCGGCATGGAGCCCGGCCTCGCTGCTCATCCTACCGAAGCCCTACGCGGGCACTGCGACGGCGTCTTTCCTGCTGACGTCCTTGCGGATGGTCGCGCTCACGACGGCGGCGATGGTGCACATCGCGGCGGCACCGAACCAGGCGTAGGTGTACTGTCCGGTGGCATCCCGGATGGCGCCGGCCGCCAGCGCCGCGGCGGCGGCACCGAGCTGGTGGGCGGCGAAGACCCAGCCGAACACCACGCTGCCGTCCGCGCCGAAGACCTGGCGGCAGATGGCGGCAGTGGGCGGGACCGTGGCCACCCAGTCCAGCCCGTAGATCACTACGAACACGATCATGCTGGGCTGCACGGTGGCGCTGAGCAGCAACGGCAGCACCAGCAGGCCAATGCCGCGGAACTGGTAGTAGACCGCGAGCAGGATCCGCGGGTTGAAGCGGTCCGTCAGCCAGCCGGAGGCGATCGTCCCGACGATGTCGAAGATCCCGACGACGGCCAGCAGGCCTGCCGCGGTGGTCGGGGCCATGCCGTGGTCGTGGGCGGACGGGATGAAGTGGGTGCCGATCAGGCCGTTGGTGGTGGCGCCGCAGATCGCGAACCCTGCGACGAGCGCCCAGAAGGTCCGCACCCTGCTGGCCCGCTTGAGCACCTGCAGGGCCCGGACGGCAGCATTCTGGCGGGGTTCCCCGGCCCCTGTGGCGGCGTCCCGTCCCGGCGGGACCTCGGACTCCGCCTCGGCGCCGTAGGGAAGTACGCCCGCGTCGGCCGGTGAGTTCTTCAGGAACTTCAGAACGAGCGGAACCACGGCCAGGGCGCCGGCGGCGATCAGCAGGGACGCCTGCCGCCAGCCCGGATCCTGCGCGAGGGCTGCGATGAACGGCAGGAAGACCAATTGCCCGGCAGCGCTGCCCGCGGTGAGGATCCCGATGACCAGTCCGCGGCTTTTCGCGAACCAGGTGTTGGCAATGGTCGCGGCGAAAACCAGCGCCATGGACCCCGTGCCGAGCCCGATGAGCAGCCCCCACGTGAGCAGGATCTGCCAGGACTGCGTGACGAGCACCGTCAGTGCGCTGCCGGCCGCGATCAGCACCAGCGCCACGGCGGTGACCGCGCGGATGCCGAAGCGTTCCATCAGGGCCGCGGCGAAGGGTGCGGTGAGGCCGAAGAGGACCAGGTTGATGCTGACCGCGGCCGAGAGCACGGTGGTGGACCAGCCGAATTCGCTCTGCAGCGGCACCATCAACACGCCCGGCGCGGCCCGGAATCCCGCTGCCCCGACCAGGGCGAGGAAGGCGACCGCGGCGACGATCCAGGCCGGGTGGATCCTCCGCTTCGGAGCGGGCAGCAGGGTGGTTTCGGGGGCGCTCATAGGGCGGGTCCGTTCTGGGTGGGGGCCTTTGAGGACCTGGGCTTTCCAGACGCAGCCGGGGCGGCGTAGGTCGCGGCGAGCGGTACGGGGGCCGGGGTTCTGGCAAGGCTGTGCCAGCTCGTGTTCCGGGCCGTGAGCCGTTCCCCGCATTCGGTGCAGGTGTCGGCGGAGGTGGTGCGCGCGCCGCAGCCGGTGTGGATCACGAACATGTGGGCGTGTTCCGAGGGCGCCGGCAGGTGCTTTTCGGCCCAGATCACGACGGCGTTGAGCACCGGCAGGGCGTCCTCCCCCCTCTCGGTGAGGACGTACTCCTGGCGGGTGCGGCCGCCGTCGTCGTACGGGCTCCGGGCGAGCAGCCCCGCGTCGACCAGTGCCGCCAGGCGTTTGGTGAGGACCGAATCCGCTGCCCCCAGCCGGGACTTCATCGCGTCGAAGCGGCCGTTGCCGAAGAAGACCTCGCGCAGGACCAGCATGCCCCACGGGTCGCCGAGGATGTCCAAGCCGCGGGCCATGCTGCAGTTCCGCTGGGACCAGTCGGATCGAAGTGCCATGCGGACCAAACTAGCTGACTATCTTCAAGAAAGCTAGATGCGTCCAGTTGACATTTCGCGGCACTGTTCGGCGAAAACACTGCCGCGAACTGCCCACTCGTGCGGAGGCAGGGCTCCGCTACGCCCGGGTGCGGAGCGCGGCGCGGGAGGGGCGGTAGGCCAGGGCCCAGTAGACCAGCATGGCGATGCCGCAGAGCACGCCGAGGCTTGCCACGGTCAGCTGCCACTGGGTCTGCGGGTCCTTGCCCCACTCGACCGCCCCGGCCATGACCGCGAGGTACTTGGGTGTCAGGTAGAAGGCCAGGGCCGAGAAGGCGACGATGATCCACCCGGCCAGGCGCATCCGTCCATTCCGGGACGGCACCCGGTGGATCGCGAAGCCCATGCAGGGCAGCGCCACGGCCATCCACACCCAGTGGTGGGACCAGGACACGGGGCTGATCAGGAGCATGAGCACGGCGGTCGCGGAGACGGCGACGAAGTTCTCGTCGGCGGCCACCGCCCAGGCGATCACGAGCGCGGCAACCGCCGCCAAGGCAAGCGAGAGCACTAGCCACATCATGCTGGTCACGCCGGAGTCGGGGAGTCCCAGGTGCAGCAGCAGGCCCTTGACGGAGAGATTGTCCACGTACGCCGGCCCGCCGATCCGTCCGGTGTCCGGCAGGATCTTGGTCCAGAAGGTGAGTGAGGCCTTCGGCAGCACGGCCCAGGCCAGGCCAATCGAGCCGAAGAAGCCTGCGGCCATCCAGCCGAGGGCCTTGAAATCGCGGCGCACCAGGAAATACAGCCCAAACGCGAGCGGGGTCAGCTTGATGCCGGCGGCGACGCCGATCAGCAGCCCCGCGGGCCAGCGGATCTCCCCGGCCCGGGATTTCCCGTAGAGCGCGAAGTCGGCCAGGATCAGGCCCATCAGGATGATGTTGATCTGGCCGAAGTCAAAGGTGTCCCGCCAGGGGCCCAGGAGCAGGATGGCTGCGGTGCCGGCCAGGGCCACGGCCCGGAACCGCCAGTCGGCGAACGCGTGCCGCCAGCTGCCAAGCCGGAAGTAGTGCCGCGCGAGCCACGCGGACACGATTCCGGCGCCAAGCAGCGCCGTGGTGATGAACACGAGGCTGCCACCGCCCTGGCCCAGCGCCGCCATGGCCGCGAACAGCAGTGCGGCGAACGGCGGGTACGTGAACGGCAGCCCGTCCCGCGGCGCGTAGAGCTCATTGACGCCGGCCTCGCCGGTCTGCAGCACCCGGCTGCCGCCGTAGAAGTACACCTCGAAGTCGTTCATCAGCGGGATGTAGGACGAGTACAGCACCACCAGGGCGGCGACGACGGCGAGCGCGCCGGCCGCCGTCGCGAGCCAGCCGCGCATTGTGGAGGGCGTGGCCCTGGTGGTGGTTGTCACGGGTGCTTAGCTGCCTGACTCGCCGGCCGGAGCTGCGATCCGCGAGAAAGCCTGCTCGAGGTCGGCGATGAGGTCCTCGACGTCCTCGATGCCACAGGAGAGCCGGATGAGGTTGACGGGAACTGCAAGTTCGGTGCCCTTGACCGAGGCGTGCGTCATCTCCGACGGGTAGTTCATCAGGGATTCGATCCCGCCGAGGGACTCCGCGAGCGTGAACACGGAGGTCGATTCGGCCACCTTGCGTGCCGCCGCCTCGCCGCCCTTGAACTGCACGGAGATCATCCCGCCGAACTTCTTCATCTGCTTCTTCGCGAGCTCGTGGCCCGGGTGCGAGGGCAGTCCCGGGTACAGCACGGCCTCCACCTCGGGGCGCTGCAGCAGCCATTCGGCCACGGCCTGGGCGTTGTCGCTGTGCCGGTCCATCCGGACCCCGAGGGTCTTGAGCCCGCGGGTGGTGAGGAAGGCGTCCATCGGGCCGGAGATGGCACCGACAGCGAACTGCACGAACCCGATCTTCTCGGCCAGCTCCGCATCATTGACGATGATCGCGCCGCCGACGACGTCGGAATGCCCGCCGATGTACTTCGTAGTGGAGTGCACCACGATGTCGGCGCCGAGCGCCAAGGGGTTCTGCAGGTACGGCGAAGCGAAGGTGTTGTCCACCACGAGGAGGGCGCCGGCGTCGTGCGCCACCTTGGCGAGGGCCGCGATGTCGGTGATCTTCATCATCGGGTTCGACGGCGTCTCCACCCACACGAGGCGGGTCTTGCTGGCCGCTACCGCCGCCGTGACGGCGTCGAGATTGGACATGTCCACCGGGGTGTTGCCGATGCCCCACTCCCCCAGCACCCGGCTGATCAGCCGGTAGGTGCCGCCGTAGGCGTCGTTGCCGAGCACGATGTGGTCACCGGGGCGGGTGAGCGCCCGGATCATCGAGTCCTCGGCGGCGAGGCCGGAGCTGAAGGAGAACGCGGCGGTCCCGCCTTCCAGCGCGGCGAGCTGGTCCTGCAGGGAATCACGGGTGGGGTTGGTCCCGCGGCCGTATTCGTAGCCGGCGCGCAGCACGCCGATCGCTTCCTGGGCGTAGGTGGAGGAGAAGTGCACGGGCGGCACGACCGCGCCGGTGCGCGGCTCGAACTCCTGGCCGGCATGCACGGCACGGGTGTTGAATCCGGGGGTTTTCGCGGAAGGGCTTTCTGGCAAAGACATGTGCGTTCCTTTCGGCCGGGCGCCGGACCCCCGGGTAGGGCGGTCCGGGTTCCGGGTCAGTGGGCGGTCAGTTGCAGGTCAGTTGCTCAGGTAGGCGAGCAGGTCGTGGCGGGTCAGGATCCCCACCGGGGCGCCGACGAACGTCACCATAAGGGTGTCCGCGTCGGAGAGGAGCTCGCGGGCCGTCGAGATCGATTCGAGCGAGCCGATCACCGGCAGCCGGGCCTCCATGTGCTCGGAGATCTTGTCCGACAGTTTGGCCTCGCCGCGGAACAGCTTCGCGGTCAGCGTGCGTTCGTCGACAGCACCGAGGACCTCGCCCATCACCACGGGCGGCTCCTGGGACAGCACCGGGATGTGCGAGACGCCGTACTCGTTCATGATGTTGATGACATCACGGACGCTCTCGTTCGGGTGGATGTGCACCAGGTCCGGCAGCTCGCCGGTCTTGGCCTTGAGGATTTCCCCGACCGAGGCTTCGTCGCCGCTGGCCAGGAAGCCGTAGGAGCGCATCCACTGGTCGTTGAAGATCTTGGCCAGGTAGCCGCGGCCGGAATCCGGCAGGATCACGACGACGACGGCATCCTCCGGCAGGTCCTTGGCGACCTGCAGGGCGGCGACGACGGCCATGCCGGAGGACCCGCCCACCAGCAGGCCTTCCTCGCGGGCCAGCCGGCGCGTCATTTCAAAGGAGTCGGCGTCGCTGACCGCGATGACGTCGTCCGGGACCGTCTTGTCGTAGTTGGCGGGCCACATGTCCTCGCCGACCCCCTCGACGAAGTACGGCCGGCCGGTGCCGCCGGAGTAGACCGAACCCGCCGGGTCCGCGCCGATGATCTTGACCACGCCGCCGTCGGACTCCGCACGGTCCGCGGAGACTTCCTTGAGGTACCGGCCGGTGCCGGTGATGGTGCCGCCGGTGCCGGCGCCGATCACGCAGTGCGTGATGCGGCCGTCCGTGTCGCGCCAGATCTCCGGGCCGGTGGACTCGTAGTGGCTGGCCGGGGCGGCCGGGTTGGAGAACTGGTCGGGCTTGTAGGCGCCGGGGATCTCGGTGACGAGCCGGTCCGAGACGCCGTAGTAGCTCTGCGGGCTGTCGGGCGGGACGGCGGTGGGCGTCACCACGACTTCGGCGCCGTAGGCCTGGAGCACAGCGCGCTTGTCCTCGCCCACCTTGTCCGGCACCACGAAGATGCAGCGGTAGCCCTTCTGCTGGGCCACGAGGGCCAGGCCGACGCCGGTGTTCCCGGACGTGGGCTCCACGATGGTGCCGCCGGGCAGGAGCTTGCCGGTGCGTTCGGCTTCCTCGATCATCTTCACCGCGATGCGGTCCTTGATGGAACCGCCGGGGTTCAGGTATTCCAGCTTCACCAGGACCGTGGCCCCGATGCCGTCGGTAACGTGGTGGAGCTTGACGAGCGGCGTATTGCCGATGAGGTCCAGAACGGACTGGGCGTACTTCATAGGTACAAAGTTACCGTCTCCACCCGCCGGGAGCGGATTCAGGCACGTCGGGGCGGCCACCGGGCGGCCTGCGGCGGCCACCCGAACCAGCGGAAGTCGGTTTATGGCAGCGCGCCCGGGTGCCTCACGCGCCGAGGTCGTTTCCGGCGTCCGCCGAGTCGGCGCCGCCCTCGGGCGCGGCATTCTGCCACAGACCCACGACGTTGCCCTCGGAGTCCTTGAAGTAGGCGTTCCAGCCAGACCCTGGCACTTCCATCTTTTCCCGATGGACGGAACCCCCGCGTGCCACGATTTGCTCCAAGACGGCGTCTATGTCGTCGACATCCACAGTCACCACGGGCGCAGGGAGCTGGCCTGAACGCCGGAAAAGTCCGCCGTTGATGGAGCCGGACACCGCCGGCCGGCCCTGCGCATCCAGCGGCGTGGTCATCGCCAGGCTGTAATCCATGTCCGGCAGCACCTGGAATTCCCAGCCGAAGATCGAGGCATAGAACTCCCGTGCGCGGCTCTCGTCGTCCGCGGGAATTTCGAAATGTACAACTCCACCAGCCATCACACTCTCCTAAGAACAGGGATCCGGGCCTCGACGCAGGCGTGGTGGCTCCACGCCACAGCCGAAGTCTAGTCCCGCCCCAACCCGGAGTTAAGGGCCCTCCGGCGACCGCGTGGGACGGGCCATAACGGCTGCTGTCAGGCGGTCGTGGAATCATGGTGAGATGACCATTGCAGACGTCCCCGCAGGCACTGCCGCCGCGGCCGACGCCTCCCTGCGGTGGCACCCGGGCGGTCCATTTGATTTGTCCCGGACGGTCGGCACGCTCCTGCGGGGGCACGGCGATCCGTCCATCCGCACCGCACCGGACTGCCTCTGGATGGCGTTCACGACGCCTTCAGGCCCCGCCACGCTCCGCCTGGCGGTCGCCTATCCTCCGGACTCCCCGACGGCGGAGCCCGCCGTCGACGTCCAGGCCTGGGGGGCGGGTGCCGCCGATGCCGCCGGTTCCGCACCTCGGATGCTGGGCCGCGACGACGACTGGTCCGCCTTTGATGAGCCCGCGTTCCACGCCACCCTCCCCCGCATGGTCGTTGAGGCGCGACGCCGGAACCCGGCCGTGCGGCTGCCGGCCACCGGGCGCGTCATCGACTCCCTCGTGCCCACCGTCCTGGAGCAGAAGGTCACCGTGATCGAGGCCCGGCGCGGCTACCGCTACCTGATGTACCGCTACGGAACACCGGCCCCCGGCGCCGGCACCGTCGCTCCGGCGAACCTGATCGTCCAGCCCACCCCCGAGCAGTGGCTGCGCATCCCGTCCTGGGAATGGCACCAGGCCGGGGTGGGTCCGCAGCGTTCGGCGACCGTCATGCGCGCGCTGCGATCAGCCGTCGCCCTGGAACGGCTCGCCGCACTCCCGGCCGCGGAGGCCTCCGCGAAGCTGCAGACAATTCCCGGCATCGGCGCCTGGACCGCGGCGGAAGTCGTCCAGCGCACGCACGGCTGCCCCGACTCCATTTCAGTGGGCGATTACCACCTCGCGGCGTACGTCGGCGCGGCGCTGACCGGCCGCAGGACTGACGACGCCGGGATGCTCCGGCTGCTGGCCCCGTGGGCCGGGCACCGGCAGCGCGTGGTCCGGATGCTCGGACTCAGCGGCTTCCGCAAACCCACCTTCGGCCCGCGGATGACCATCCAGGACCACCGCAGCCACTAGGCATTCGCAGGCGCCAAGTTCAGAACAGCAGGGCCGAACACTTCGTCATTCTGTTCGGATGATGTCAAGGTGGCGGAGGCAGCCTAACGTGGTGGCACAGGCGCCGCGGCCCGGGCCAGTTCCCTCGCCGCGGACCGGCCTCCGTCATCTTGGTTGGGGAATTGCCCATGCAACACACACGGACAGCGAGAGACACCCCTGCGTCGATCTCCAACCCAGGGCGGCCACCGGGGCAGAGCGCCGCCAGAGGCAAGCTCTTGCGCCGGAACACGCCCCGCTCGAGTCACGGCGAGTGGTCTGCACCCGCCGACCGCTTGAGCCCGCTGGACGTCCTTCGGGGACAGGAGAAGACCCGCGTTCCCGAGCTCCTTCCCGTCAGACACGAGCGGATGGCTGCTTCCCCCTTCGCTTTCTTCCGCGGCGGAGCAGCCATCATGGCCGCGGATCTCCGGCACACCCCAAGCACCGGGCTGACCGTCCAGCTCTGCGGAGATGCCCACATCAGCAACTTCGGCGGCTTCGCATCCCCGGAACGACGCCTCGTTTTCGACATCAACGACTTCGACGAAACGCTGCCGGGGCCGTGGGAATGGGACATCAAGAGGCTGGTGGCGAGCGTCGAGATCGCAGCCCGGGACCGTGGTTTCGCCAAGGCAGAGCGACTGGCCGCTGTCCTCGAAGCCGCCAAAGCCTACCGCCAGGGCATGGGATCCTTCGCGGCGATGACCCCGCTGGAGATCTGGCATTCGTCATTCGACATCCAGGCCCTGCTCCCAGCCATCAGGAGGGACCTGGGTGGCCGCGCGCTGAAGGAAGCGGAACGCGACGTCGCCCGGGCCCTGGACAAGAACAGTGCCAGAGCCGCCCGCAAACTCACGCACGTCGTCGACGGACGTCCAATGATTATCAGCGATCCGCCCCTGGTAGTCCCGCTCCGCCAACTGTTGCCCGGCGTCGAGGCACAGGAACTGGAGGAGGGGATCCGCGGGGTGCTGGCCGACTATCGGCGCACCCTCCCCAACGATCGGCAATCCCTGCTCGATCACTACGAATTTGTCGACATCGCCCGCAAGGTCGTGGGCGTCGGCAGTGTCGGCACGCTCAGCTGGATCGTGCTGCTGGCTGGCCGGGAGCACGCCGATCCCCTGGTGCTGCAGCTGAAACAGGCCGAGTCCTCCGCGTTGGAGGCCTATCTCGGCGTCAGCCCCTACGCAAACCATGGCGAACGTGTCATCGAGGGCCAACGCCTGATCCAGGCCTCGAGCGATGTGCTCCTCGGCTGGCTGCGGACCAAGGGCCTCGACGGTGTCGAACGCGACTTCTACGTCCGTCAGCTCTGGGACTGGAAAACCTCCGCCGACTTCGCAACCGTCTCGGCGCCGAGGCTCACCGCCCATTCCCGGCTCTG
>DATIUQ010000275.1:0-2258 GCA_035466775.1 Arthrobacter sp. | reverse complement strand
CAGCAGGCCGGAGACGGCGGTGGGCACGGCCCAGGGGACCAGGATGCTGGCGCGCAGGAAGGACCGGCCGCGGAAGGCGCGGTTCATGGCGAGGGCCAGGCAGAGGCCCAGGACGGTCTCGAGGAACACTGTGGTGACGGTGAAGAAGGTGGTGTTGGCGAAGGCGTTCAGGAAGCGCCGGCCGGATTCGCCGACGAACAGGTCGGCGTAGTTGGCCAGGCCCACGAAGGATTCGACGTCGGAGACGAAGCCGTCCGCGTCCAGGCCGGATTCGGCGCGGAACAGGGACTGGTGCACCGCGGAGAGCAGCGGGTACACGATCACCAGGGCCAGCACCAGGATGGTGGGGGAGAGCAGCATCGCGGCCATGCGGCCTTCGCCGGGGGAGCGTTTGCCGCGTCTGCGCGGGCTGCCTGGCTGGGGCGTGCCGGTCTGCGCGCCGGCGGGCGGGGCGGTCGTCGTCGTCATGCGGGGTACCTAACTGGAGTTGCAGCTGCCTGGCCGGCCGGGGTGGACCGGCCGGCCAGGCGTGTGGTCTGAACTGCTGGGGCTACTGAGTTACTTGGACAGCTCGGTGAGCTTGGCCTGCATGTCCTTCAGGGCCGTGTCCGTGTCCTTGGCGCCGGTGATGGCGGCGTAGGCCTCTTCCTGGATCGCCTTGGTGGTGGCGCCGTACTGGACCACCTTGGGGCGCGGCTGGGCGTTGTTCAGCGAGGTCAGCAGGGTGGGGAAGAACGGGCGCTTGGCGACGACGGCGGGATCCTCGAAGAGGGAGGCGTACACCGGGGCGCGGGAGGACAGGGCGAGGCGCTTCTGCGCCTGCTCCTCGCTGGTGACGAACTTGACGAACTCCAGCGCGGTGGCCTTGTTCGGGGTGAACGGGGAGATGGCGAGGCTGCGGCCGCCCAGGGTGGAGACGCCGGGGCCGTCGGTGCCGGGGATGGAGGTGATGCTGAACTTGCCGTTGACCTTGCTGGAGCCGTCGGTGGCGCTCAGGGAGGCGTGCAGGAAGGGCCAGTTGCGCATAAAGACGAGCTTGCCGTCCTGGAACGCGCGGCGGCCCTGCTCCTCGAGGTAGGTGATGGCGTCGGACGGGAAGAGCCCGTCCTTGAAGCCGTCCACCAGCAGGTTCAGGCCTTCCTTGGCTTCGGGGGTGTTGACGGTGGGCTTGCCGTCGGCGTCGACGATCGATCCGCCGGCGGAGGCGACGGCCTCGGAGAAGTTGACGGTGAGGGCCTCGTTCTTGTCGAACTGGCCGGTGTAGCAGGACATGCCGGCGGCTTCGGGGAGCGCCAGGATGGCCTTGCATGCGGTCTTCATCTCGTCCCAGGTCTTGGGCGGGGCGGCGATGCCGGCGGCCTGGAGCAGGTCGGAGCGGAAGTAGAACAGGGCGCCGTCGGTGTAGTACGGGGCGCCGACCAGGGAGTCCCGGTACGTCGCGGCGTTGACCGTGGCGGGGATCATCTTGTCGGTGGGGACGGCGTCCGCGGGCAGCGGCAGGATCCACTTGTTGGCGGCGAACTCGGAGGTCCAGACGACGTCCAGGTTCAGCACGCTGAAGGTGTCCGACTTGATCTGCGCGTTCTGGATGAGCTGCTGGCGCTGCTGGTCCGCGGAGTCCGGCAGTTCGATGAACGTGACCTTCTCCTCCGGGTGGGCGGCGTTCCACTCCTCGATGGTCTTGTTCGCGGCACCGGAGGCGTCGCGGTTGGAGACGTAGTTGATGGGGCCCTTGCCCTCGAAGGACGCGGCGGCGGCCTTCGGGGTGCTCTTCGCTTCCGTGGCGGTCCCGCCGCAGCCGGTGAGGGCGACGGCGGCGACGGTCAGGGATGCGGTGGTGGCGAGAAGAGTCTGCCAGGTGCGGCGGCGCTGCCTCATGTGTTGCTCCTTGTTCATTGGGGTGGTGCGATGTGGATGGTGCGGGTGGTTTGGTGCATGCGGAACTGCGGCGGCTGGCCGGTTGGTGGCACGGGGGAGTGCCGGCTGCCGCCGTTTGGGTGGGTGGTCTTGGTGGTCTACCGGATGGGTTCTGGCGTACCGGCCGGGGGTGAACCGGGTGGCGCCGTGGAGCCGCGCTCGATCAGCCGGTGCGGCATGATCTTGGGCCCCAGGTCGCGGGATCGGAGCAGCTTCTTCACGGCCATCCGCCCCATCTCCTCGAGCGGCTGGGCCATGGTGCTCAGCGGCGGGTTCACGTGCAAGGAGGTGGAGGTGTTGTCGAAGCCCAGGACGGAGACGTCCTCCGGCACGCGGAGCCC
>DATIUQ010000274.1:0-7949 GCA_035466775.1 Arthrobacter sp. | reverse complement strand
CGGGGACACCGCGGTCCTGGAAGGCACCCGCGTGCTGATCTCCGACACCGCCGCCGGCCTGCTGAACAAAACCTTCAACACCGACGCAGTGAAAGCCGACATGCTCGTCGGTATCGCCAAGATCACCGTCAACACCAAATACCACCCCAGCAGGAATAGCCGGAAACGCCACGGACCTTGGGGGTCCGTGGCGTTTCGGTTCGGCAGTTAGAGTGGTCCATGACGGCCACAGAATGGTGAAGTGATCCAGACATGGAAAAGCCTGGCGGGCAGAAGATGACAGAGGCGTTGGCCGCTAAGTTTGCCTCGCCGACACGCAGCACACGTCTGACCGTGGTCCTGGGCCGCTGGCTCGGGATCACCTTCACCATCTGCTTTTTCACCGGCCTTTTCAGCCACGGACTTCAAAATCCGCCCGCGTGGATGTTCTTCCCCACCAGCCCTGTCTGGATCTACCAGCTCACCCAGGGACTGCACGTGACGGCAGGTATCGCCGCGATTCCGTTGCTGCTGGCAAAGCTCTGGTCGGTATACCCGGAACTGCTGACGTGGCCGCCGGTTAAGTCTTTGGTACATGGCCTCGAGCGGGCCTCCATTGCCTTGTTCATCGCCTCGTCGCTTCTGCAGCTGACCACAGGCCTGATCAATACCTATAAGTGGTATCCGTGGCCTTTTCCTTTTCGCGAAACCCACTACTGGCTGGCATGGGTCATCTGGGGCTCGCTCCTGCTGCACATTGCCGTCAAACTCCCGGCCATTAGCGTTCACTGGCGTCAGCGATCGTCAAGAGGTATCGCAGTCGGGGGGCCCCCCGCGCCCGACAGCGGCGCTTCCGGCGTCGATGCCGTGCCCGACGGCGGCGGGCCGGGCCCGGGACGCTGGTCCCGGCGGGCGTTCCTGACGGCTGTCGCAGCCGCGAGCGGAGCAGTCGTCGTCACGACCGCGGGACAATCGTTCTCCTGGCTGGCGCCGGCCAACCTGTTCGCCCCACGCAGGATGGGGACCGGCCCTCAAGGCCTGCCGGTGAACCGGACCGCAGCCGATGCCAAGGTCACCGAGCTGGCGACAACCCCGACGTGGGCGCTCATGGTCCGCTCAGGGGATTCCAGCCGGTCCTTCACCCTGGAGGAGCTGCGGGCGCTGCCCCAGCACAGCCACGAACTGCCTATCGCTTGCGTCGAAGGGTGGAGCCAGATGGCTACCTGGCGGGGCGTCCGCGTCCAGGACTTGCTCGGGGCGGTCGGCGCTCCCGCGGCTTCCGAACTTCGCTTCACCAGCCTGGAGCCCGAGGGAGCCTACCGCACGATGAACATGCCGGCTGAGTACACCCGGGACGATAAGACGCTGATTGCCCTGGAACTCAACGGTTCGGTCCTCGATCTGGACCATGGCTATCCGGCGCGGATCATCGCCCCCGGTCGTCCCGGAGTGCTGCAGACCAAGTGGTTGCAGAGCGTGGAGGTCCTGTGAAAACGTCCGTTGCTGTCAAAACCGCCCGTGGAGCGCTCGGCGTCGCGGGCGTTTCCATGCTTATCTACGGGCTGCTGGGACTGCCCACCCAACTGGGGCCGCCGCAGCTGATGGGCCTGCTGACATGGATGGCCTTTGCCATCCTCATTCACGACGGCGTTATTGTGCCGCTCTCCACGCTCGCCGGGGCCGGATTGGCCCGGGCCGGATCGAAACTCCAACCCCCGTCTGCGGCGGTGCTGCGCGGCGCCTTGCTCACCGGCGCCCTGGTGACGCTGCTGGCGGGGATCCTGCTCAAGGCCCAGTCCGTGGCGCAATCAACCACGGTCCTGGAAGCCGACTACGCCGGGAACCTTGCGTTGTTCTGGGTAGCCCTGGCCCTGGCCTCCGCTGCGGGCATCGTCTTCCTTGAACGCAGGGCCCGCCGGTCAGGGACCACCAGTCCCTGACCGGGCGGCTGGTCTGAACCGTTGTCACTACGCGGCCTATCCGCCTTCGGAATCTGCCCGGGCAAAAGCGGGACGGCACAACAGCGACCCCGGACCCTGGGGTCCGGGGTCTGTAGTAGAACCTGGCCTCAGGCGGGTGTTGGGAACCCCTGCCGCCCTGCCGGTCCGGGTTAGACCGGTTCGCCGCGCAGGGGAGCGGTGGCAAATTCCCGCATGCCTTCGGCAAACCCCACTTCCGGGGCCCAGCCCAGTTCGGCTTTTATCAGCTCCGATGACGCCGTGACGTGCCGGACGTCACCGAGCCGGTACTCGCCGGTCACTACCGGCGAAGGACCTGCGCTGAAGGTGCTCAGCGCCGCCGCGACGTCACCGATCGTCCGCACTTCGTCCGCACCGACGTTGTAGGCGCGGAACCCGGGGGCGCCGGCGCCGGTCAATGACTCGGTGGCGGCGATGTTCGCCGCGGCGACATCCCGGACATGGATGAAGCTGCGCCGCTGGCCGCCGTCTTCGAACACGCGCGGCGCCTCGCCACGGGCAAGGGCCGAACGGAACAAGGACGCGACTCCGGCGTAGGGCGTGTCCCTGGGCATCCTAGGACCATAGACGTTGTGATACCGCAGGGCGATGGCCGAGCCGGCGGTGCTCCGGGCCCAGGAGGCGGCCAGATGCTCCTGGCTCAGTTTCGAGGCGGCATAGACGTTGCGGGGATCCAGGGAGGCGTCCTCGGTGACCATGGCAGGGACGAGAACTGCCCCGGATTCCGGGTCGCGGGGATCGTAAATTCCGGCGCGCAGGTCAGCCTCGGCGCGGGGCCCGGGCCGGACGGGAAGCCCGGTCCGGGGATTGGCGTAGGCGCCCTCGCCGTAGACCACCATCGAGGAGGCCAGGACGAGCCGGGTGATGCTGTGGCGTTCCATGGCGGCCAGCAGGACGGCGGTGGCGTAGTCGTTGTTGCGGATGTAATCCGGTGCGTCGGCGAAGCTGACGCCCAGTCCGACCTTCGCACTCTGGTGGCAGACCGTGTCGATGCCCTCTAAGGCGTCATTCGCAATTGCCGGGTCGGTGAGATCGCCGGGCATCAGGTCCACCTGCGGGTCGAAGACGGGCGGCGCGGGATGAAGGTCTGGGTGCAATGAGTCGAGGACCCGCACGGACCAGCCCTTGGCGAGGGCTGCGTCGACGATGTGGGAACCGATGAACCCGGCGCCGCCTGTGACGAGGATTTTCATCGGGCGTCTGCCATGTCCCGGACAGCCGGGAGGGCCATGATCCGGCGTACAGCTTCCTGATCCATCAGCGGCCGGGCGCGGTAGTCCTCACTGATGGCGGTGACAGTGGCTTCAAGAACGGCCAGGATATTCTCCTGGGCATTCTTCAGCCGGGCGAAGACGGCGTCGGCGGTTACCGGTTCCGAGCCGTCGTGTCCGGTGTCGGAATCGGTGATGAACGCCAGGTTGGCGAAACCCATGTTGAGCTCTGCAGCCAGCAGGGGTTCGGGGTACTGGGTCATGCTGATGATGTCAGCGCCGCCGGTGACGTACCAGGCGGACTCGGCCTTCGTGGAGAATCTTGGTCCGTTGATCACGACCACCGTTCCCTGCGGGACGTAGGCAATGTCGTGGCCGGCAAGAGCGGCAGCCAGGTGCGCACGCAGGGTGGGGCAGAAGGGTTCTGACGCCGACAGGTGCTGAACACCGGCGGGCGGGACACCGTCAACGACGGTCCCGTCGAAGAAGGTGTCGGACCGTCCCCAGGTGCGGTCGATGATCTGGTCCGTCACCACAAAGGTGTCAGGGCCGAAGCCCTTTCGGAGGCCACCCACGGCCGAGGAGGAAAGGATGGCCTCGACGCCGAGGTACTTGAGTGCCCACAGGTTGGCGCGGTAGTTGATCTTCTGGGGCGGAAGTGAATGAATTCCGCCATGGCGGGGTAGGAAGGCTACGATGCGTCCGCCGACATCGGCAAGTGTCACGGGAGCAGAGGGTGGCCCGTACGGGGTGTCGACGTCGACAGTGGCCAGGACCATCGCTCCGGGGAGCTGGTAGGTCCCGGAACCGCCGATGATGCCGATGCGCGCCTGCGGTATGCCGGTGAGTGCTGTGTCCATGGTGCAATCCTGTCATTCGGGGGAGCGGGTTGTGGGGAGGGGGAGCCGGTCACTGGGTTGCGCCGGAGGCAACCGGCGTCGGGAACTCGAGGCCGGCTAGGGCCGCCAGCCGAAGTTCCTTACGGCGGCGCCACCAGACGCCGGCGGATACCGCGCCGGCGGCGAGGATCAGGACCGTTTGATGTATGGGAAGGCTGAAGGGATCCTTGAGCGGAAGCATATAGATGGCGTCCAAGGCAAGGATGACGGCGACATATTCCCAGCGCCGGCTCAAGACAATGAAGGGCAACAGCATGAGCGCGTACCAGGGGTAGTTCGGGCTGATGATCAGCAGCGTCAGCCCGATTATGACCGTCTGTTGCTCCCAGACATTCCCGGCCCGGGTCCGCCGCAGCACGAAGATCGCGACGACGGCCAGTGCCGCGGCGCCGAGCACCGGCGGCCAAGGCCCGGTGGAGACGAGTTGCGCCAGCCCGAAGCGGGTCCCGCCGCTCTGGCTATAGCCCTCCTCTTTGAGGTAGCCGGGAAGAAAACCCAGGACTCCGGCCCCGGCCACGGCCAGGTAGGGCACGTAGAGGAGGATGAAAGTTGCCAGCGCTGAGGCGACGAACCGGGCCGGGCGCCGGAACAACAAGGCGGGGGCTGCGATGACCGGAATGAGCTTCGTGGCGACCGCGGCCCCGAACACCATCCCGGAGCGCAGCGGCTTCCCTCGGGTCAACAGCATTCCGGCGGCCAGGATCAGGGCACCGGCCAGCAAATCCACATGAGCGTTGTTTACGGCCTCCAGCTGCACGAACGGGCTCCAGCCCCACACGGCGGCGAGGTGAAGGGGCAGGCCGCGTTTGGCCAGAGCGCCGAGCAGCATCAGCGTCACGGCCACGCTGATGAGCAGGCCTCCGAGCTGGAAAGGCAGGTATCCGACCGAGTCGGGGACAACGGCTCGCACCCCGAAGAAATAGATCTCTGCAGTGGGAGGGTAGATCGTGGGCACGTGCGGGCGGTTGATGGCCGTGCATAACGGACTTCCCGACGGGTAGCCAAAGGCCGGGACGGATTCCGTTCCGAACAAGTCCTTGGCGCACACGGGCCCCCTCTCGTCGCTGGTGGCACCGGGGGCGAACAGCCATTCCGGCCGAAGTTCGGCGAGGGTCTCATCGACAGGCACGTACGAGTAGGGGGAGATCCCCGCCTTTTGGACGATCCCGTCCCAGGCATACCGGGCGGAATCGTTGCTGGTCCGCGGCGGCGCGCTCACGGCCACCAGGCCGAGCAGCACGGTCCCTGCGATGATGACGGAGCCCACGCGGCGTCCGGGGACGCGGCGGAGGAGACCGACCGTCCCAAGAAGGACGCCCCAGGACAGGAAGGTGCCGACAATCGGTGCAGCTTCGAAAGGGTTGTGGGGTACAACCATCCACCACAACAGACCTGCCAGGATCATCAGCAAGGCCGTCAGCGTGGCCGCCAATCGGAGGGCGGGGCGTTGCCCGGCGCCCGTGGGCGGCGAAGGACTGGCGCGAGTCACACCGGTGTCCTGTCTGGCCCGGCGCCGGGGGAGAGCCGGCAAAAGACGCGGCCCTGCAGCCGCTGAACGGAGGCTACGGTCCATTCGCTGCGCTGCGCCCGGGACGCAAGACCCGAGATTCCCGTCCGTGCCCAGCGGAACGGTTCGCTCTGGTTTCCGCTCGAGTCCTCCAGCACGGCGGAGTAGACAGTGTCCAGGTCCTCATCATCCTCGACTTCAACCAAGAGTGTCCCGTGCGGGGCGATGAGCTGCCCGCAGCGGTGCAGCAGCGACGTGATGCTGCCGCCGATGCCGATATTGCCATCGAGCAGAATGATTGATTGCCAAAGGCCGGCTTGGGGCACCGGGGCGAACACCGATTGTTCCAGTGCCCGGGCGCCGCGGCCACGAGCCCGGCGGACCGCCTCCGCGCTCGTGTCGATCCCCAGTGCGGGAAGGCCCATCCGCTGGGCGGCGGCCAGAAGCCTGCCCGGTCCGCAGCCGATGTCCAGGACCGGACCCTGAAGACCTTGCAGGAGTGACCGCTCGAGCGGGGTTGCCTCCGCACACCAGCTTTGGACGTCGAAGTCCACTGGGGCTGCCGTATGGCCGCTGTCCGGACGCAGCGTCAGGGTCCCGGAACCATCCGCCAGCGCCCGGGCATAGGGCTCCGTGCGACCCTGGCCGAAGTGGGTGGCTGATGCCACGCCGGTGGCCGTCACGGCCGGGCACCGGTAAGGAGTTGCGAGTCCTGCATTTCCTGGGCGGCGTCCCGGACCGCGTGCGCGAATTCGGTGCCCGGTATCGCGGAGGCGATCTCGAGCGCATCGCTGAAGTGGTCCATATCCGCCAGCTCAGCCAGTGTTCCGACGCTGAGGCCCCGGGCCAGGAGCCGGGCAAGCTGCTGTGCCCCGGTCGTCTCCGTGGACATGGGAACGCCCCGGATCAATGCCCCATCGGGGCGGCGGAGCGCGAGAGCCCAGAACCCGCCGTCGTTGGCCGGGCCGATCCAGGCGTCTAGGCCCGAGGCGCCCGTGGACCAGTCCTGGAGGAGCGGCGCCACGTGGTCGGCCGAGAACTGAGGAGTGTCCATGCCAATGATGAGCAATGGACCGGTCGCAGCGTCGCAGATGGCAGCGAGCCGTTCATCCAGCCCTCCGGTCGCCTGCGGTACCACGGTGAAACCTTCTGCGTCCGAAGCCTTCGGTGTTCCGTCCATGACCAGCGCTCGGGTCCGCGCCGGGAGGAGCCGGACCGTATCCAGGGTCCGGCTCAAGCTTAGCTGGGCCAGGGCGGCGGCCACTTCGGGGCTCAGCGGAGGGCTAAGCCGGGTCTTGACCCGGCCCGGCAGGCACTCTTTGGCGATGACCGCCACTGTCAGATCCAAGCTCTTGCCCATGTCAGTCATTCGCTGCCGGGAGTCTTCCGGACCGGTCCGGGAGACGCAGCTGCCGCGGCGGCCTTGAGCTGGGCGGACATGTCCCGAATAGCCGTCACCGTTCCGCGCATCGTTCCGGTCACCTTGGACTTGCCGGTGCGGGGCGCATAAGGGACGGGCATCTCCAGGATCCTAAAATGGCGCAGACTTGCCTTCAGGAACATCTCGAGCGGGTAGCCGCTGCGCCGGTCCTCCAGCCCGAGGGACAGCAACTCAACGCGTCGCGCTGCCCGCATCGGTCCAAGGTCGGTCACGCGTTCCCCGGTCAAGCGCCGGAGCCGCCAGGCCAGAACGACGTTGGCGATCCGGGCATGTGCGGGCCAGGAGCCACGCTGCGGCTGGCGGCTGCCCAGCACCAGGTCTGCCGCGCCGCTGACGACAGGAGCGACCAGCGCCGGCAGCTGCGCCGGGTCGAGGGAACCGTCGCAATCGCAGAACGCTACGAACTCCGCTGTTGCCCCGAGCAGGCCGGCATGGGCGGCCGCTCCAAACCCCCGCCGGACTTCATGGATCACGAGCGCTCCGAGGCTCGCGGCGAGCTCGGCCGAACCGTCCGTGGAACCGTTATCGACAACGATGGCCCGATACCCTTCCGGCATCCGGGACAGCACCCACGGCAGGGCGCCGCGCTCATTCAAACACGGCAGAACAACGTCAACCATGGCTCCAGTCATACAAAACGCCTCTCAAAGCGAATGGTTCCCGGAGCGGCGCTTCGCCCGGGACTCCCTACGGTACGCGAACAGAAAAGTGCCACGGACCCTATCGAAGAGGAACCGTGGCACTTCCCGCCGGTGCAGACCATGCATCCGGCAGGTCTTTCGGACGGGGTGTTATTTGGTGTTGACGGTGATCTTGGCGATACCGACGAGCATGTCGGCTTTCACTGCGTCGGTGTTGAAGGTTTTGTTCAGCAGGCCGGCGGCGGTGTCGGAGATCAGCACGCGGGTGCCTTCCAGGACCGCGGTGTCCCCG
>DATIUQ010000273.1:0-8917 GCA_035466775.1 Arthrobacter sp. | reverse complement strand
GCGTTCTGCGCGGTCGCTTCCCAGCCTTCTGAGCGGAGCAGCGCCCCGACGTCGGCGAAACCGTCAATCTCGGTCAGGGTGTCGCCGTCCTGGCGCACGGCCTGGGTGCCGGTTTCAGTGCGGAGGGTGAGGAGTCTCATTTGTTGTTGCGTCCTTCGATGTAGGTGCGGTTGAAGTTCAGCCGTTCGAAAATGGGGGCGTCGCTGAAGCGGAAGAGGTCGAACTCGCTCTCCGCCTGGAGAGACCATTGAGTCCAGGACGGGACGACGAAGAGGTCGCCCTTTTCCAGGGTCCTGGTTTCGCCGTTGAGGACCACGGATCCGCGGCCCTCGAAGACCTGCCAGACGCTGGAGCCGACCTCGCGCACAGCTTCGGTGGCGACGCCGGCGCGGAGGCGGTGGAATTCGGCCCGGATGGTCGGCATGACGTCGCCGCCGGTGGTGGGGTTGGTGAAGCGGACCGCAGCGTGGCCCTGAGACACGGTGGCCGGGTGGCCCTCGTCCTCGAGCAGCAGCTGCTCGCGGAGTGCGCGGTCGGTGTATTCCCAGCGGTAGGCGGCGATGGGGGAACTCGTGGTGTCATCCAGTCCGGAAAGCGGACGCAGTCCCGGGTGGGCCCAGAGCCGCTCGGAGCGGGAGATGTCCGGCGTGGCCTCGTCGGTCACACGCTCCGTGCCGAACTCGAAGAAGCCGGCGTCGGCGTAGTGCACGAACGGGATGTCCAGGCCATCGATCCAGGCCATCGGCTCATCGGTGTCGTTGTGGTGGCCGTGGAAGTTCCAGCCCGGGGTCAGCAGGAAGTCGCCGCGGGACATCCGCACGGGATCCCCGTTCACCACCGTCCAGACGCCCTCGCCCTCGACGACGAAGCGGAAGGCGTTCTGGGAGTGGCGGTGTTCCGGGGCGGTCTCGCGGGCGCCGAGGTACTGGATGGCCGCCCACAGCGTGGGGGTCGCATACGGCGTTCCGGCCAGGCCGGGGTTCGCCAGGGCGATCGCGCGGCGTTCGCCGCCGCGGCCCACGGGGACCAGGTCGCCGGCGCGGGCGGCCAGCGGATACAGGTCGCTCCACCGCCAGACGTGGGGCTCCGCCTTGGGGCTCGGGACCATCGGCATCAGGTCGGCGATCTCGGTCCACAACGGGATCAGGTTCTCGCGGTCAAAATCCCGGTAGAGCTCCTGTAGCTGGGCGGCTTCTTCGGGCGTCGGCTCCGGAGCAGTGTGCCCCGCGGCCACTGATTCGTGAGTCGTGTTCTCGGCGCTGATGGACACGTAGGCCTCCTCGGTAGGGTCAGAACAATTCGTTGGCGTAGTTCGACTCTACGGGCGCGGCAATGTGACCCCCAACATATTCTGCTGGACAGAATTGACGTAACGACCCCGGTCGGGGGTGAGCCGTCTGCGTGCCGCGTGAGACCGCGGATCAGTCCGGATCGGCCGGGTTGGCCGCGATGTCGATCTCCAGCTGCCGGCCGGTTTCCCGCAGGGCAGGGACGAGCCCGGCGTCGAACACCCGGCGGAAGCGGGTCGCGGGGGTGGCGACGCTGAGCGCGCCGACCACGTGCCCGTGCCGGTTGTGCAGGGCGATGCCGAGGGCGCTCACGCCGTCCTCCGTGCCTTCGAAATTCGCGGCGAAACCGTTGCTGCGGATGGATTCCAGCTCGCGCAGGAACGCGGCGTATTCCGCGTCCGCAATGGTGTCCCCGCCGATCTCGGCATTATTGCTGCGGAAGAGCTGGTCGATCATCTGGGGTTCCAGTTCGGCGAGCATGGCCTTGCCCCCGGAGGTTTTGTTGGCGGGCATGACGGTCCCCTGCCGGTCACCAACCCGCAACACATTGTTTCCCTCGACGGTGGCCAGGAAGCGCACCTTCGTCCCCACCCGGACCATGAGGTTGACGGTCTCGTCGAGCCGCGCGGAGAGCAGTTCCATGTGCGGCTGGGCGAGCGAGCGGAGCAGCCGGGTCCAGCTCAGCCCGGCGGGTCCGACGCCCATCGCCGGACCCGGCACATAGCGGCGGGTTTCGTCCTGCACCGCGAAACCCCGGTAGACCAGCATCGCCAGGAGCCGGTGCGCGGTGGACGGGGCCACCCCCAGCTCCTCGGCGGCGTCCTTGAGCCGCAGTGTCCCGCCGTCGCGGAGCAGCTGCAGGAGCTGCAGCGCGTTGTCGACCGCCTCGATGGAGTAGGTTGGCCGCTTCTGCACGGGCTTCCGGGACGGCTTGGATGCGGGCTTGTTCTGCACATCAGAATTGTATTGTGGTTCACCTGCGGCGGCTAGGACAGTTAGTGGCATGAATCACACACCTTCCGCTGCAGCGCCGCACCGGTCCTTGACGGGGGCCCCCGCCCCCACCGCCGCTGACGGGCCCGCATCCGGGTTCTCCAAGGGCTCGGCAGCCGCCGTCTTCGTCTGCTGGCTCCTGGTGGTCTTCGACGGCTAC
Organism: Arthrobacter sp.; assembly: GCA_035466775.1. Classification (GTDB taxonomy): domain Bacteria; phylum Actinomycetota; class Actinomycetes; order Actinomycetales; family Micrococcaceae; genus Arthrobacter. The sequence continues at coordinate 6,475 of DATIUQ010000273.1, read as the reverse complement.
GACCTGATCGTCTACGGCACTGTCCAGTCCTCGCTGATCTCGGAGACCGGCTGGGGCCTGACCAAGGCCACCGCCGGAACCATCGGTTCCATGGCCTTCGTCGGCATGATGATCGGGGCGATCTTCGCCGGCCGCATGGCCGACTCATGGGGCCGCCGCCGCACCATCCTGGGCTGCGCCGTCGTCTTCTCGGTCTTCACCGTTCTCTGCGCCTTCGCCCCCAACGCCGCCGTCTTCGGCGCCCTGCGGCTCCTCGCCGGCATCGGGCTCGGCGGCCTGGTGCCCTCGGCCAACGCCCTCGTTGCCGAATTGGTACCCCCCAAATGGCGGTCCACCATCGCGACCCTGATGATGTCCGGTGTCCCGATCGGCGGATCCATCGCCGCCCTCGTCGGCATCCAACTGATCCCCGCCTTCGGCTGGGAATCCATGTTCCTCGTGGCCGGTCTGGCCCTGGTGATCGTGGTGCCGCTGGGACTCAAATATCTTCCGGAGACGCTGGCCCCGGCCACCCCTGCCAGTGCCGCAGCCAAGGCCGCCCGCAAGACGGCGGGCAAGGGGCAGAAGTTCCGGGAACCGTCGGGTTTCTCCTCCCTGCTCCGCGCACCGTACCTGGGCGTCAGCATGCTGTTCGCCCTGGCGACGATCGCCACCTTGTTTGCCTGGTACGGTCTGGGCACCTGGCTGCCCAACCTCATGCAGCTGGCCGGCTACAACCTGGGGTCCGCCCTGACCTTCGCGCTTGCCTTGAACCTGGGGGCGGTGGCCGGTTCGGTCATCACGGCGTGGGCCGGGACCCGCTTCGGCCCGGTGCCGACCGCCATCGCCGCGGCCGCCGTCGCCGCCGGGGCACTGGTGGTCCTGGTCACCGGCCCGCCAGTCACGGTCGTGTACCTGATGCTGGTCCTCGCCGGCGTCGGAACGCACGGCACGCAGTGCCTCATCATCGCCGCCGTCGCGAGCCACTATCCCGGACACCTGCGCGGCACCGCGCTGGGCTGGGCGCTGGGGACGGGCCGCATCGGCGCCGTCGCCGCGCCCCAGGTCGGAGGCCTCCTGCTGGCCGCCGGGCTGGGCGTCAATTCCAATTTCCTCGCCTTCGCCGGGGCAGCCGCGATCGCAGCGGTCCTGCTGGCCGCCGTCGGCCTCAAACTCAAAGCCAAATCGTCAATCTCACCCTCATCAACAGGAGCAAGCAATGTCTGAGCACGTCCAGTCCACCGGTGCAGAGTCCACCGATGTCCTCGTCATCGGAGGGGGAATGGCCGGACTGGCCGGGGCCCTTGCGCTGCGGGAGAACGGCGCCAACGTCACCCTGGTGGAGCGGGCCCCCGAATTCGGCGAGGTCGGCGCGGGCCTGCAGATGGCACCCAACGCCTCCCGCGTGCTGAAGCGCTGGGGCCTCCTGGAGAAGGCCCTCGAAATCGGCGTCCAGCCCAAGCACCTGGTCTTCCGCGACGCCGTCACGGGTGAGGAGCTCACCCGCCAGACCCTCAACGGGGAATTCGCTGACCGTTACGGCGCTCCGTACGTCGTGATCCACCGCAGCGACCTGCACCGCGTCCTGCTCGAAGGCTGCGAAGCCGCCGGCGTCAAGCTCGTCAACGACGTTATGGTCGAAAGCGTTGAAACCGTCAACGGACGCGGCGTGGCCCACACCGCCGCCGGCGTGGACTACGAGGCCGACGTCGTAATCGGCGCCGACGGACTCCGGTCCACTCTGCGCCCGTTCGTGGCCAGCGACGAGCCGGTCTCCTCGGCGTACGTCGCCTACCGCGGCACCGTCCCGATCACCGCGGACACGCCCAAGGCCGACCTCGAGGACGTGATCGTCTACCTCGGACCGGACTGCCACCTGGTGCAGTACCCGCTTCGCAAGGGCGAGCTGCTGAACACCGTGGCCGTTTTCAAGTCGCCCTCCTTCGAGCGCGGCGAAGAGCAGTACGGCGGCGTGGACGAGCTGGAGGCCGCCTACAAGGACTGCGTCCCGGCCGTCCAGGAAGCGCTGAAGAACCTGGCCACCGGCATCCGCTGGCCCATGTACGACCGCGACCCGATCGAAAACTGGGTCGCCGGCCGGATGGTGCTGATGGGCGACGCCGCACACCCGATGCTCCAGTACCTCGCCCAGGGCGCCTGCCAGGCGCTCGAGGACGCCGCCGTGCTGCAGGACGCAAGCATGGGCACCGTTTTCACCGCCGACGGCGTCAACCCGGAGGCCTGGGACGGCGCGATCAGGGAGTTCAACACCATCCGCGCCGGCCGCACCGCCCGGGTCCAGCGCACCGCCCGCGTCTGGGGCGAATCCTGGCACGTCTCCGGGCTGGCCCGGACGCTGCGCAACCTGCTCTTCAAGAGCCGCAAGGACAACGACTTCCAGTACAACGACTGGCTGTACGGCCAGGACGGCGACGGCGTCCCGGCAGTCCGTGAGGCCCGCTCCGCCTTGGCAGACCGGATCCCCGCCTGATCTGATCCAAACAACGCGGGGTCACGTAGCGCCCGTCCCGAGGCCCGGGATGGACGCTACGTGACCCCGCGTTGTTTGTTTTGGTGCCTTGGCAGGATCCGGCCGCCACGCAGGACGGTCACCAGTTCGAAGTCCGGGTCAACGGCGACGATGTCGGCGCGCATGCCGGCCCGGAGGCTTCCGACCTCGGTTTCGAGGCCCAGGACACGGGCAGGGACCAGGGTTGCCGCCAGGACGGCGTCGGCAGGACTCACGCCGGCGCCAATGGTGGTGCGGACAACCTCCAGCAGGGTCGCCGTGCCGCCGGCGAGGGCGCCGTTGCTGCTTAGCGTGACCGCGCCGTCGTGCACCACCACCTCCGACGTGCCCAGGGCGTAGCCGCCGTCGGGCAGTCCGGTTGCCGCCATGGAGTCCGTCACGAGTGCGATGTTCCCGGCGCCGACCAGCTCGAACACCATCCGGACCGTTTCCGGGTCGAGGTGGATCCCGTCGCCGATGAGTTCGACGACGGCGGTCCCTGCGGCCGCCAGCCGCAGGCAGGCGGCAGCCGGCCCCGGATCCCGGTGGTGCAGCGGCGGCATGCCGTTGAACAAGTGCGTCACTGTCGGCCGGGCATGCGGCCCGAAACCCTGCGCAGCGCTGCCCATGAAGTCGGCGGCGGACGCCAGCGAGGCCGCAGCCGTCCGCGCATCGGCGTCGGTGTGTCCCAGGGAGGGCGTGACGCCGTGGCCGGTGAGCATCCGGACCAGCTCGCCGGCGCCCGGCAGTTCGGGGGCGTACGTCATCGTCTTCAGGGCGCCGCCGGCGGCGTCCAGCATTTGCCGCAGCAGCTCAGGATCGGGGTCCCGGAGCCAGCGCGGGTCCTGCGCGCCGCAGCGGGCGTGGGAGAGGAAGGGGCCTTCGGAGTGGATCCCGGCGATGAGCTCCTCGGCGGCCAGCGCCTTCAGGACGCCGATTGCCCGCAGCAGTTCAGGGGCCGGGGCGGTGACGAGGCTGGCCAGCAGTGTGGTGGTCCCGTGGCGGTGCAGGAAATCCACCGCCTCCCGGCAGTCCTGGTCGTCCCCGGTCGGGAATCCGCCGCCGGCCGCGCCATGGCAGTGGAGGTCGACGAGTCCGGGCAGCAGTGAGCTGCCGGGCGGCAGCGGGACCTCCTCGGCGTCGGGGAATTGTGTGGCGTCAAAGCCGCTGCCGGGCCCCGCGTAAGCGATCCGCCCGCCCGCCACCGCCACGACGGAGTCCGTGGCGCGGGCGCCGTCGGTAAGGAGGGTGCCCCGCAGGACGTAGGCGGGAGCGGCTTCGCGGGATTCCGGCATCGGTCCTCAGGCCATCAGGGTGAGCACGGCGATTTTGTACCCCTCGGTTGTTTCAACGAGCTGGTAGCAGAAGCGCTCGGGCTGCCTCCCGGTGTAGGTCCAGGTGACGTCGGCCCAGACGCTGCCCGGCGCCTCGCCCATGATGACGGTCTGCCGGCCGACGTCGTCCACTCCGGCGTACTGTCCGAAGGCGGAGGCGAAGAACTCCTCGGTCTGGCTGGAGTCGCTGACCGGGATCGATGTGCCGGGGAACAGGATGAGCGACGGCACCGCGTACATGCCGGCGATCGCCTTGGCGTCGCGCGCCAGCAGTGCCGCGGCATAGCGCTCGAAGAACCCGTCTACCTTCTCCTTGGTCGAAGTCATGGCCTCAGCCTACAAACCCTCGGCGTCCAGCGCACCGATCCATTGAAACCTGCAGGCGGGGCGCCGTCGGGTAAATCGGCCCTACCGGGCGGCCGTCGGGCGGTCCGATAATCGGGGATATCCACCCCGTGCAGACTATGGAGGCGATCGACGTGTCGGTTTATACGCTGGGAATCTGGTTGGTGCACCCGGGCCGCGAGAATGATTTCGTGCAGGCGTGGCGGGATCTGGCCCGGAAGACCCAGGAGGACTTCCCGCACGCGAAGGCTGTGCTGATGCATGACCACGACGTCCGGAACCGGTTCATCAGCACCGGCCCGTGGGAATCCCTGGAACAGGTCGAGCAGTGGCGGGCGTCCGCCGTATATACCCAGGGCATCGAGGCGATGAAGGACATGCTGGAGCACTTCGAGCCGCACACCCTGGACGAGGCCGCCGGCATCGGCGGGGATTAGCCCCGGCTGCCTGGTTCCGCGCCCGCCAGCGCCTCGAGGACCGCGGGCAGGAGCACACTGTTCCGGCCCCAGGCCGGGTCAAAGACCTCCACGTACCAGGACTCGGCCAGCAGCAGGGCCAGGGTTTCGTTAGCCTCCTCGGTCCAGTCCCGGAGCTGTTCCTCGCTGACCGGGCCTTCACTGCTGCCAAGGACCGTCACCACGGCGTCCTCCCGCAGCGTCACCGGGATGGAGGCCTGGCTGGTTTCCCCGGGAGCGTGCGCCACGGTGACCAGGCCGGTCCGGGTGGACAGGTCCAGGAGCGCCGACGCCGACTCCGCGCTGCAGAAGCCCGTCACGTAGGCCCGCTGCGCGTGCCCCTCGGCGAGCACGCCGGGCTGCGATTCCCTGGTGAAAAGGCCGTTCCGGTTCAGCTCCGCGAGCCCTGCGGCGATGGCCCGCGTTTCGGCGTCGAAACCGGGAGTGAAGGTCCCCGGCTGGTACTCGCTGCGGCCCTCCAGCCAGCGCGCGGTGAGCTCGCCGGCAGCCGGGATCGTGCCGGCCTGCCGCCAGACCTCGCGGTCTGCCAGGAGCCGCCCGAAGGAATCCCGCTCGGTGGTGTATCTGTCCTCTGCCATGTTTGAACGCTACGCCTCCCCGGCGGTGGCCGGCGCAGGACAGTACACAACCCTTAACAAAGGACCCGGCGGACGGGTGGCCGCCCTGGCGGCCGCTGCGGGGATTCCCGCTAGAGTTCAGGGAGAACCAGCCGTCAGCAACCGCCGCGATTCCGCGGCGGAGAAGTACCCGGGAGTCATCAGTGCGGCACGGATCCAAGCCCACCATCCGCGACGTCGCGGAGGCCGCAGGAGTGTCCCTGACCACGGTTTCCTACGTGCTGTCCGGCCGCACCGGCGGCAACACCCGGATCAGCCAGCCCACCCAGGACCGCGTCCATGCCGCGGCCCATGGATTGGGCTATGTGCCCAACCAGGCCGCCCGCGGGATGCGGCGCGGACGCACCGACGTCGTCGCCCTGGCCATCACCGACCTGGAGGACACCGGCGACCGGGAGCTGGCCACCGCCGCGGCCCGGATCCTGCCCCGGCACGGCTACCAGCCGGTCATCCTGGCCGGCGTCAGCTGGCGGCAGTTTATGCTCTCCGGCGGCGCCGACGGCGTCATCCTCGGCGCCGTGCCGGCCGAGCGCACCGCCGCCGACCTCGAGGCCATGGCGGAACTCGTAGACCGCGGCGTTGCCCAGCTGCTCCTCTCGGACACCGTGCCGCCGGACGGCGTGGACGCGCTGTCGCCGGGTACGGGCACGACGGCGGATGCCCTCGCCGAGCGGGCCGTTGCCCGGCTGCTCTCGCGCCTCCGCGGCTAAGTGTCCGGACCGGGTGCCAGGTACCGCGGCCGTTGTGCAGCAGGGCCATGCTGCGCTCCTGCCCAGTTGGTCCTGCCGACGCGCGCAGGGGTCCGGCGTGTCGTCGGGTTTTGACCCTGTTCTTGCCTTGTAACTGGGAAGGAACGCGCCGCCACGGGCTGTCAGGGCGCCCGTTTGCTCGCCTTGCCGTCCAGCCGGAGCGTGTCCGACCCGTCGCGGTGCACGCCGGAGGAGACCCCACATGCTTCGAATCCATTCCGGGCCCGTTCTGGATGACGTGGACCAGCGCCATGCGAGGCCGCGGCCCAGCGCGTAGGGCCGTGGCCCGGGGGTAACCGGGCAGGAATGCACCCGGTGCAGGTTGGAGGCGGAACGGCTACGCTCGGGAACATGACGCAGACCTGGGATCCGGGCCAGCAGGGAGTCCTTGAGCTTCCGTCCGGGCGGCTCATCCGCGGCCGCGGGCTGCTCCAGCCGTTTCCGGCCGGCCCGCGGCCCGAGTTTG
>DATIUQ010000272.1:0-1582 GCA_035466775.1 Arthrobacter sp. | reverse complement strand
GGTAAACAGACCTCCAGAGGAACCGCATCATCGCCGCGCTGGCCGGTGTCACCTGCGTTGTGGAGGCCCGCTGGCGCTCCGGTGCACTGAACACCGCGCACCACGCCGAAACCATCGCCCGGCACGTCGCCGCCGTCCCCGGCAGCGTCCACAGCGCCAACTCCGCAGGATGCCACCGGCTCCTGAAAGAAGGAGGCGCGGCACTGGTCACAGACGCGGCCGAGCTGACCGAACTACTCGCCAGCTAACCCCGAGGGTGGCCGGTCTTTCGGGGCCGGTCACCGCGGGCGGTCCGCCGTCGTGGCCGGCCTTTGTTGGTGGTCGCCGGCGGCGGACCGCCAATCCCGCAGTAACCAGGTGCACGGTTGGCGGCCGCCGGCGGCAAGCCATGGGCTGTGGTGCCGTTGGGTTGTCCCTGGGCAGGGGAGTGGAAGGGCAGGCTCGCGGGGCTCGCCCTGGTTTCCGCTGCGCTTCAACCAGTTTGTTGGGCGTCCGCTGGCGCGGCCGGCTGTTGGGTCCAGGGTGCGCCGTCGCAGAGCTCCGGACCCCCTGCACCTTGTGTGTCTACGACGTTTTTGGCTGCTGTCCTTCGGATTGTACGTGCCCGTTCCGGCCCCTCTAGCCCCTTCGTTCCTCCGGGGCCTGCGGCCCGGGAAAGTCTTCTCCGGCGCTCCTTCGTCGCTTATTTCCTCCGAAGATTTCCCGGGTCTTGCCCTGCGGGTAGACGGGCCTGCACGTGCACAGCTCCGCAAGCTTCGCCAGCAGCCAAAAACAACGGGGGGAGAGGGGAGCTGGCCGGTCACCTGAGCCGCCCCACCCACCCAACTTCTCGGCAAGAAGGAGCAACACCATGAACGACCGCATTGCCCGCGCAGCCCTGACCCGCCTGTTCGAACCGAACGACACGGTTGGGCGGACCCTTGTTGGCAGGCTCGGCGCGTACGCCGCGCTGCGGCTCGCCACCGGCGCCCAACCCGCCCACACTCTGCCGGACGTGACGCCCGAGGAACTGGCGGCCGCGCTGAAGCGCTGGGCGCCCCGCGTGCCGGACCTGGACCCGGAAAAGGACCTGGCCACCATCGAACGCCTGGGCGGTGGCTTCCTGATCCCCGGGGACGAGCACTGGCCCACCGGCCTGGACGACCTACCGGACGCGCCCTTCGGACTCTGGTACCGGGGCAACATCGGGAACGGGATCCCCGATCCCGGCAGCTGCGCGGCACTGGCAGGCTCACGTGACTGCACGAGCTACGGCGCAGCCGTCACCGGTGACCTCGCCTACAGCCTGGCCCAGCGCGGAATCTGCGTCATCGCCGGACTCGCCTACGGCATCGACGCCCACGCCCACCGCGCCGCACTGGCCGGAAGTAACGGCAACGGCCCGGCCACCATCGCCGTCCTCGCCGGAGGGCTGGACCGCGATTACCCTTCCGGAAACGCCGACCTCGCGGCCGCAATCCGCGCCAACGGCCTGACCCTCTCGGAACTGCCCCCAGGATCGGCACCCACCCGGTACCGCTTTCTTATCTGGACTAACGATGGTGGAGTTGCGGCTTAGGTGACTACGCCTCTTACTGGTCTC
>DATIUQ010000271.1:0-45940 GCA_035466775.1 Arthrobacter sp. | reverse complement strand
GATCCCTGGGAGTTCCCAGCGTCGCCGCGGGTCGACAACAAGTGGTTTCCGCTAAAGCCGGGAATGCAGTTCACCACGGATGGCACAGTGACGTCGGCGGACGGGACCAGCGCGCACAAAGTGGTCCATACCGTCACGGGCCTGACCAAGGTCATCGACGGCGTGAACACCGTCGTGCTGTGGGACCGGGACTACTCCGACGGCGAACTCGCCGAATCCGAGCTGGCGTTCTTCGCCCAGTCGGAGGATGGCGACGTCTGGCTGTTCGGCGAGTATCCGGAGGAGTTCGAGAACGGCGAATTTGTCGGTGCGCCCAGCACCTTCATCAGTGGGATCGCGACGGCACAGGCCGGAATCGCGATGCAGGACCATCCGCGGACCGGAACGCCGGCGTACGTCCAGGCCTATGCGCCCAAAGTCGATTTCCTCGACTGCGGGCAGGTCCTCAAGGAGCACCAGAAAGTCTGCGTCCCCACCGGGTGCTATAACGATGTGCTGGTGATCGACGAATACAACCCGCTGGACCCGCCGAGCGCCGGCCACCAGCGGAAGTTCTACTCCGCCGGCACCGGGCTCGTGCGGGTGACCGCCGCCGGCGGCGACCAGCAGGAGACCATGGATCTGGTCAAGATCCGGAAGCTCAGCGATGCGCAGCTCCGGAAGGTCAACGAACAGGCCCTGGAACTGGACAACCGCGCCTACACAGTCAGTAAGGATGTATATGCCAAGACGCCCCGCGCCGTAGAGGTGACTCCCCGTCACGGGCACTGACGTATCCCGGCCCTCGCCGGCCGACAGAAAAGCTCCGGTCAGCCTGGCTGACCGGAGCTTTTCCTTGCCTGCTGGCAGGCAGTGGTGCGGCTACTTGACGTCGTCGTCCACCCAGTCCATGGACTTGGTGACGGCCTTCTTCCAGAGACGCATCTGGCGCTCGCGCTCGGACTGGTCCATGGTCGGCTCCCAGCGCTTGTCCTCGGACCAGTTGGCCGAGCATTCGCCGAGGTCCTTCCAGAATCCGACGGCGAGACCGGCGGCGTAGGCGGCACCCAGCGAGGTTGTCTCCACCACCTTGGGCCGGATGACCGGAACGCCGAGGATGTCCGCCTGGAACTGCATCAGCGCGTCGTTGGCCACCATGCCGCCGTCGACCTTCAGTTCCGTCAGCGGGACACCGGAGTCCGCGTTGACGGCGTCGAGCACCTCGCGGGTCTGGAAGGCGGTAGCCTCCAGCGCCGCGCGGGCGATGTGGTTCTTGTTCACAAAGCGGGTCAGCCCGACGATCGCGCCGCGGGCGTCGGAACGCCAGTAGGGAGCGAACAGGCCGGAGAACGCGGGAACAATGTACACGCCGCCGTTGTCCTCGACCGAAGCCGCCAGCGCCTCCACCTCGGGGGCGCTGCCGATCATGCCGAGGTTGTCCCGCAGCCACTGCACGAGCGAGCCGGTCACGGCGATGGAGCCTTCCAGGGCATAGTGCGGAGCGGCGTCGCCGAGCTTGTAGCCGACCGTGGTCAACAGCCCGTTCTTGGAGTGGACGATTTCCTCGCCGGTGTTGAAGATGAGGAAGCAGCCCGTGCCATAGGTGTTCTTGGCCTCGCCGGCGTCGAAGGCGGCCTGGCCGAACGTTGCCGCCTGCTGGTCGCCCAGGATGCCGGCGACGGGAACTTCACGCAGCAGCTGGGAGGTGTGGACCGTGCCGTAGACCTCGGAGGAGGACTTGATGGCCGGCATCATGGAGGCCGGAACGCCGAAGGCGTCCAGGATTTCCTGGTCCCAGGAGAGCGTTTCCAGGTCCATAAACATGGTCCTGGAGGCGTTGGTGACGTCCGTGACGTGGACGCCGCCGTCGGTCCCGCCGGTGAGGTTCCAGAGCACCCAGCAGTCGGTGTTGCCGAAGACCAGGTCCCCGGCCTCGGCCTTGGCGCGGGCGCCTTCGACGTTGTCCAGGATCCACTTGATCTTGGTGCCGGAGAAATAGGTGGCCAGCGGCAGGCCCACCTTCTGCTTGAACCGCTCCGGTCCGCCGTCCTTGGCCAGCTCGTCCACGATCGGCTGGGTGCGGGTGTCCTGCCAGACGATCGCGTTGTAGATCGCCTTGCCGGTGGTCTTGTCCCAGACGACGGCGGTTTCGCGCTGGTTGGTGATGCCGACGGCCGCGATGTCGTGGCGGGTCAGGTTCGCCTTGGACAGGGCGGAGGCGATGACCTCGCGGGTGTTGTTCCAGATCTCGGCGGGGTCGTGCTCAACCCAGCCTGCCTGCGGGAAAATCTGCTCGTGCTCCATCTGGCCCGAGGAGACGATGTGGCCGCTGTGGTCGAACACGATGGCGCGAGTGCTGGTGGTGCCCTGGTCGATGGCGATTACGTACTGGTTCATGTTGACGTCCTTGTCTATGGCTGGCAGTTGAATGAGTGCGTAGCGGGGGTTTTAGGCGGCTGCGGTGGCGATGATCGGCACCACCATGGCCACGAGACCGGCGAGGCCACCGCCGACCAGGGGTCCGACGACGGGAATCCAGGAGTAGCTCCAGTCCGAGGAACCCTTGCCCTTCATGGGCAGCAGGGCGTGGGCGATGCGCGGGCCGAGGTCGCGGGCCGGGTTGATGGCGTAGCCGGTGGGGCCACCGAGGGAGACACCGATGCCGACAACGAGCAGCGCCACAGCCAGCGGGCCCAGGCCCGAAGGTGTCCCGCCGAAGGTCAGGATGACGAAGACGAGGACAAAGGTGCCGATGATCTCCGTAATCAGGTTCCACGGGGTGGACCGGATCGCCGGGCCGGTCGAGAAGACGGCCAGCTGGCTGGCGGGCTCCGCATCCGAAGCATCGAAGTGCTGCTTGTAGGCCAGCCACATGACCACGGCGCCGAGGAAGGCACCGAGCAGTTCACCACCGAAGTACGTGAGTGTGGAGGCGAAGTCGACGGGGACGCCGGGCGCGTACTCCTTCTTGCCATTGAGCAGCAGGCCGAAGGTCACGGCGGGGTTCAGGTGTGCCCCGGACATGGCGGCAACATAGACGCCGGAGAAGACGGCGATGCCCCATCCCCAGGTGACCATCAGGAACCCGCCGTTGTTGCCCTTGGTGCCTTTGAGTGCAACGTTTGCCACAACGCCGCAACCCAGCAGGGTCAGCATTGCGGTACCGAATACTTCGGACAGGAAAACTATTCCAAGAGACATCTTTGACTCCTCTATTTTCTGTTGTCAGCCCCTCGCGAGTTTGAGGGGCTGTTGGGCCGTCAGCGTGTTGGCGCCGCCGGCCTGCCACTGCGCCGGTCCCCCAGAGGAACCACGCAGTCCTTGTGCCCGGACGTCCCCCGCCCGGGCACCGAGGTCTATCAGGCGACCAGGCTGTGGACCTGGACGCCGTGGAATCGTTTGAGCACCTCCTGAGCGTGGCTGATCTCGGAGGACCGCGTTGCCGCATCCCAGCCCAGCGGGCGGGCGAGGATGTCGGCAACCTCGTTCAGCAGTTCGCCGGTCACGAGTCCGCGGAAAGCGAGGGACGTGCGGCGGATCAGAACGTCGACCAGGTGCCCGACCTGCTCGTTCCGGGCCATGAACTCCAGTTCCCGGACGCTGAGTTCGCGGGTCGAGTGCAGGAGCCGGTCGGGGGCGGATTCCGGGGCACCGTCGAGGAAACTGATGACTTCCTCCGCGCGCGTGCCGTAGCGGGTCAGCAGCCCGGCGGTGCGGTCCGCGTCGCGTCCGGCGGCCATGTGCGCCTTGATCCAGCGCTGCACGCCGTCCTCGCTGTCCGGGAAGCCGGCGCCGCCGCCGATGGCGAGTTTCGCCGTCGAAACCTTCCGTTCCATGCCGAGTTCGGTGAGGACGTTGTTGCTCAGGTGTTCGGCGAGGGCCCGGAAGGTGGTCCACTTGCCGCCGACGAGGCTGAGCACGACGGCGCCGCCGCCCTGTCCTGCTCCCGCGGCTGCTCCGGCGACTGCTCCGGCGCCGGCGCGCCGCTCGATCCGGTAGTCGCGGCTGACGAAGCCCGGCTGGGTGGCGTCGTGCCTGGGCAGCGGGCGGACCCCGGAGAACGTGTAGACGATCTGCTCCCGGTCCACGGCGATGTCCGGGAAGACGTGGCCGATCAGGTCGAAGAAGTAGTCGATCTCCGATTCGGTGCAGACGGCGTCCTCGGCCATGTCGGCGTCGACGTCGGTGGTGCCCACCAGGACCCGGTCCCCCATGGGGTAGATCAGCACGATCCGGCCGTCGGTGTGTTCGAAGAAGATCTCGCGGCCGTTGCAGGCGGCCAGCAGCTCCGGGTGGTCCAGCACGATGTGCGATCCCTTGGTGCCGCCCATGAAAGCCGACGCCGCGCCCATGGCCTGGTTGGTCAGGTCGACCCACGCGCCGGTGGTGTTGACGATGACGTCGGCGGTGAAGTGGAACAGCTCGCCGGTGAGTTCGTCCCGCAGTTCCACCGTGCTACCGGTTTCCCCGGCACCCGCGCCGTCCTTGACGGCGACAAGCGAGACGTAGTTGCTGGCGCGGGCGTCACTGGCACCGGAAGCGCCGGCCTTCTCGCCGTCCTGCAGCACGTCAAGGGTGAGCCGCTCCGGGTTGTGGACGGAGGCGTCGAAATAGGTGGCGGTGTACTTGATGCCGGGGTGCAGGCGGGGCAGTTCGGCCAGGGCGCGCTTGCGGCCGCGGAACTGGTGGCGGGGCACGGTGCCGCCGTCCCGGGAGAAGAAGTCGTACAGGCTCAGCCCGAGCTTGATCAGGAAGGCGCCGCGTTCCTTGGGCGTGCCCTGCTGCTTGTGGGTCAGGAAGCGCAGCGGGGCGGCGAGGACCCCGGAAAACGTGCTGAAGATGGGGATGGTGGTCTGCAGCGGCTTCACGTAGTGGGGTGCAATGCGGAGCAGCCGGTTGCGTTCGACGACCGACTCCTGGACGAGGCGGAATTCACCGTTTTCGAGGTAGCGGATGCCGCCGTGGATCATGTGCGAGGAGGCCCCGCTGGCGCCCTGGCAGTAGTCGCCGCGTTCCACGAGGGCGACGTCCACACCCTGCAGGGCCAGGTCCCGGAACGTGCCCACTCCGTTGATGCCGCCGCCGATGATCAGCACCTGCGCGTGGGGCCGCGTCCGCAGCTTCTGCACCGATGCTCGCTCGCCGGCCGATGCCTGGTTGCGGGCTGAAACCTTCTGTCCCAAGAACTGCTCCTTTGGGTCTTGTCCTGTGCGGCGCGCCCCGTGGCGCGGCGCCGTTCAACACTATTCTTTGGAGTAATGGAAAATGGAGTCAAGCACTATGCACAAACGTGCAGAACGGAAATGGGATGACACCCTCACGCCACTCCGACGCCCTCCGCGCGGCCCAGTTGTATTACCTCCAGGACCTGACCATGGACGCCATCGCGCGCGAGCTCCGGACGTCCCGGTCCACCGTGTCGCGGCTGCTTTCCTCGGCCCGGGAATCCGGGCTGGTCCAGATCCAGATCCGGAGCCCGCTGGACACCGGCCCGGAGCTGGCGAGCATGATCCGCGCCGAATACAAGGTCGATGTACACGTCGTTCCGGTCGTTGACACGCTGAATGAGGCGGAAACACTGGACCGCGTGGCCATGCAGGCCGCACGCACCATCGGACCGCTGGTCGATTCCAATGCCATCATCGGCGTCGCCTGGGGCTCCACCCTCAGCGCCGTCAGCCGGCACCTGACCCGGAAGATCACCCATGACAGCGTGATCGTCCAGCTCAACGGCGCAGGCAACATGCAAACCACCGGCATCACTTACGCCTCTGACATCATGCGGCGCTTTGGCAGTGCCTACGGGGCGCGGGTGGAACAGTTCCCGGTTCCGGCCTTCTTCGACCATGCCGCGACCAAAAAGGCCATGTGGAATGAGCGCAGTGTTCAGCGGATCCTCGAGCTCCAGGCCCGCATGAGCATCGCGATTTTCGGCGTGGGATCGGTCGACGCCGACTACCCCAGCCACGTCTACGCCGGCGGCTACCTCGATGAGGAGGACCTGTCCGTCCTGGCCAACTCCGACGTCGTGGGCGACGTGGCCACGGTCTTCTTCCGCGCCAACGGCTCCTCGGACGGCATCACCCTCAACGAACGCTCCACCGGCCCCGACCTCGCGCAGCTGCGCCAGGTGCGCCGGAGGATCTGCGTGGTGTCAGGCGCCTCCAAGATCAACGGCCTCCGCGGCGCCCTCGCCGCGGGCCTGGCCACCGACCTGATCCTCGACGAGGCCAGCGCCCGGCGGCTGGTCAGCTTCGACGGCCTGGCCTGACGCGGCCTGCCCTGAACGGCCCGGCTCGGCCTGCCGTGGGGAGTAGCGGCGGTGGAGTCGGTAAAGTCGAGGGTATGAAACCCTCGCCCCGGCTCAGCCTCAACAACGGCGTCCTGATCGACCAGCTGGGGTTCGGACTCTACAAGGTGCCGTCCGCGGACGCCGCCGGACTCGTGACCATGGCCCTTGAGGCCGGGTACCGCCATTTTGATACCGCCGCCATGTACGGCAACGAGACGGGCGTTGGCCGGGGCATTGGCTCGCTCTCCGGCTTCTCAAGCCACGACGATGCCCGCGGCGGTTCCGGCGAGTCCTCCCCCGCGCTGTCGCGCGATGACCTGTTCGTCACCACCAAGCTCTGGAATGACGACCAAGGCTATGACGCCACGCTGCGCGCCTTCGACACCTCGCTGGCCAACCTCGGCCTGGAATACGTGGACCTGTACCTGATCCACTGGCCCTGTGCGCAACGCGGGCTGTATCCCGAGAGCTACCGCGCAATGGAAACCCTGTACCGGGAGGGCAAGGCGCGGGCCATCGGGGTCTCGAATTTCCAGCCGGCCCACCTGCAGCGCCTGCTGCAGACCGCTGAAGTCGTGCCGGCCGTCAACCAGATCGAACTGCACCCCTGGCTCCAGCAGGAGGAACTGCGCGCGCTGCACCGCGAGCTCGGAATCACCACGGAGGCGTGGAGCCCGCTGGGCCGCGGCCAGGTTTTGCAGGATCCGGTGGTGCTGGAGCTCGCGGCCGCGCACGGCAAGACCGCGGCGCAGATCATCCTCCGCTGGCATGTCCAGCTTGGCCATGTCGCCATCCCGAAGGCCAGCTCCCACGCCCGGATCCGCGAAAACCTGGACGTCTTCGGCTTCAGCCTCGACGACGCCGCCATGGCAGCCCTGGCCGGTCTGGAACGTGGCGTCCGCACCGGCTCCCACCCGGACTCCGTCAATTAGGACATTAGGACAAATCGAATGGAATACGTGGACACCGGGACCTCCCCCGGCACACCCCTGTTCAGCGCCGGGCTCGAGGCCCGCACCCATGCCTCCAGGGTGGTCCTGGACGGCACGAGCGTCGCGTACTGGAGCTACGAACCGGTCCGCGTGACCCCGGAGACGCGGACCATCCTGGTCATCCACGGATTTCGCGGCGACCACCATGGCCTGCTCCGGGTGGCCGACCAGCTCCCCGAGATGCGGCTCATCATGCCGGACCTGCCAGGCTTCGGCAGCTCTGCCGCCTTCGCGGGTGCCGAACACAGCGTCGAGAGCTATGGCCGGTTTATCTCGGGCTTCATGGCGGCCCTGGGGCTGGGCGCCGACACGGTGCTGCTGGGGCACTCCTTCGGCTCGATTGTCGCCAGCCACTACGTGGCAGCCAACCCCGGCACGGTCTCGGAGCTGATCCTGGTCAATCCGATCGCCGCGCCCGCCCTTGAGGGGCCCAAGGGCCTCATGACCAAACTCGCCGTCCTGTACTACGAGGCCGCCGCCCGACTCCCCCGCCGGCTCGGACAGGGCCTGCTGCGCAGCCAGCTGATCGTGCGGGTGATGAGCGAGACGATGGCGAAAACCAAGGACAAGCAGCTGCGCCGTTTTGTGCATGCCCAGCACAGCGCGTATTTCTCCGCGTTCGCGGACCGGGAGAGCCTGCTGGAGGCGTTCAAGGCCTCGGTCGGCGGCAACGTCGCCGAAGTGGCCCGCCGCCTCACGCTCCCCGTGCTGCTGATAGCCGGGGAGAAGGACGAGATCGCGACGCTGCCTGACCAACACACGTTGCTGGCACTGCTGCCGGATGCGCACCTCGACGTCATCCCCGGCGTCGGCCACCTGATCCACTACGAAACCCCGGAACCCGCCGCGGGCTTCATCCGACGCTTCCTGAAGGACCACTCCGCGTGAAAATCCTCATCGATGCCCGTTTCACCCGGCTGGACCACCACGACGGCATCAGCCGCTACGGGGCCAGCCTGATCGCGGCCACGGCCAAAATCGCCGACGTCTCCATGCTGATCAGCGATGTCCGCCAGCTCCCCATGCTGCCGGATGTGCCGTACACCCTGATCAACAGCCCGCTGTCACCTGCCGAGGTGTTTGTCGCCGGCCGGGTCAACAAGCTCGGCGCCGACGTCGTTGTGTGTCCCATGCAGACCATGGGCAGCTGGGGCCGGAAGTACGCCCTGGTGCTCACCCTGCACGACCTGATCTACTACGAACACCCGGCACCTCCCGGCTTCCTGCCGGCCCCGGTCCGGGTCCTCTGGCGGCTGTACCACAAGGCGTTCTGGCCGCAGCGGCTCCTGCTGGACCGGGCCGACGTCGTCGCCACCATCAGCTCCACGACCGCCGCACTCATCTCGAAGTACCGCCTCACCCGGCGGCCCGTCAGGATCGTGGGCAACGCACCGCAGCACGGCCACACGCCGCGGGACCCCGGCGCGGGAGCGGACAAGACGCTCCTGTACATGGGTTCGTTCATGCCGTACAAAAACGTGGAAACCATGGTCCGGGGCATGGCGGAACTCCCCGACATGAGCCTGCACCTGCTCAGCCGGATCACGCCCGAGCGCCGGGCGGAACTCGAAGCCCTGGCACCGGCGGGCGCGGACATCGTCTTCCACAACGGCGTCACCGACGCCGAGTACGAGGCCCTGCTCGGACGCACCACGGCCCTGATCAGCCTGTCCAGGGCGGAGGGCTACGGGCTGCCCCTCGTGGAAGCCATGTCACACGGCACGCCCGTGATCGCCAGCGACATTCCGATCTTCCGGGAGGTGGGCGGCGACGCCGTCAGCTACGTCCACCCGGATTCACCGGCGGAGTTCGCCGCGGCGGTCCGCACGCTCGAGGATCCGGACCTGTGGAAGGCCCGTTCCCGCCGCTCGGTGGAACGCGCCGCGGACTTCAGCTGGGACGAGTCCGCGCGCAGGCTGCTCGACGTCGCCGACGAGGCCGTGGCGCTGCGCGCCCGCACTGGCCGGTCGAAGTAACCGACCCGGCCCGCACCACCTAGAGCACGTCCACGCCGTCGAGGCGGAGCTGCACCGGGTCGTCGGTGCGTTTCGCGGCGGCGGCGACCTTGACCGCCCGGAGCACCCGGGTGACCTGCGCGGCCTGGCCGTACGGGATGAACAGCAGCGTCCGGACGTCCTCGGCGGCGGCGGCTTGCCCCTGGGCTCCGCCCGGCCCGGGAGCGCCGGACATCACCAGCGGCGCCGGGCCGGCGGTCCGCAGCACGATCCCCTGCTGGCCAAGCTGCTGCTCGACGGCCTGTCCAAAGTGCCCGACGGCGGTCCTCCCGCCGGTGATGGAGGCGACCCGGACGGCCGGGGGCAGCTGCAGTTCCCGGCGCAGGGACAGTTCCCGCTGGGCGTAGCCGGCGGGGTCCCAGCGCAGCAGGGCGCCCACTCCGGACGCGTCGTCGGCGGTGATGACCACCAGGCCGCCGTCGCCCGCCGGGCGGACCAGGGCGGCGGCGTTGAACCAGCGGCGGACGGCGTCCTCCCCCGCCCGCAGGTTTTCGCGCCGCAGCAGAGAATCGCCGTCGAGCAGCAGTGCCGCCGCATAACCGCCGGCCGCAACCGGTTCCACACCGACCGTGGCCACCACAAGGGCCTTCGAGTCCGGCACCGTGGCCAGCACCCTGTCCCCGGACGAGGTGATGACCGGTTTCCCCGGGAAGGCGCGGCCTAGTTCTTCGGCTGTGCGCAGGGCACCCGTGGCGCCCCGCCGGAGCCTGACCCCGTTGCACGTGCCGCAGCGCCAGGCGGGGGCCGGCGTCGAGCACCAGCGGCACTGCGGCACGGCCGAGCTCCCGCTGGCCCCGGCGATGGCGAGCGGTCCGCTGCAGGCGGTGCAACGCGCCGGTTCGCGGCAGTTTTCGCAGGCGAGCGACGGCGCGTAGCCCGCCCGCGCCACCTGGACCAGGACCGGGCCGCGTTCCAGTCCGTCCTTGGCCGCGCGCCAGGCGGCGCCCGGCAGCCGGGCGATCCTGGCCAGCGGATCATGTTCGAGTTCGTAACTGTCGGCGGTGTTCAGCACCCGCGGAACGCTCCTGCGGACGACGGCGCGGTCCGCCTCTACCGGCCACGCCCACCCCGCCTCTACGAGGCGCTGCGTTTCGGTGCTCCGGGTGTGTCCGGCGAAAAGGCAGGCGGCGCCCTCCTGCTCGGCCCGCAGCAGGAGGACTTCGCGGGAGTGTGCGTACGGTGAGCGCTGCTCGATGTGAAGATCATCGCCGTCGTCCCAGCAAACCACGAGGCCAAGGTCGTGGACGGGTGCGTAGGCGGCAGACCGGGTGCCGACTGCAACCCCGGCGGCACCGCTGAGGATCCGCAGGAAGCTGCGGTAGCGCGGGGTCTGGCCGTCGTCCGCGGTGAGCCGGGCAACGTCCCCGGCCGGCAGCAGTTGCAGGAGGGCGGCCTCCACCCGGTCGAGGTCACGGTAGTCGGGCACAACCACGACGGCGCCGCGGCCGGACAGGCGCACAGCCGCCACGGCCTCGGCAATCAGGCGGGGCCAGCCGCCGGGACCGTAGCCCTGGAGTGCGCCGAGGACGGCCCGCGGCGACTCCCCGGCGTTGAGGTGCTGCAGGAACGCCGGGCCGTTGCGGTAGGAGGACCAGCTGGAGGATTCCAAGCCGGCAGGTATCGCGGTTCCCGCCCCCGCCTCGGGCCGTTCGTCAGTAAAGAGGGACGGGTCCAGGACCCCATCCGGGGCGAGGTCCTTCTCAAGTTTTGCCATCCGCGGCGGCACGGCGACGCGCAGCACGTCGCTGACGCTGCCGGCGTAGCGGGCAGCGACGCGTTCCGCGAGTCCAGCGACGGCAGCCGTCAGCACCGGAACGGGAGAGACCACTTTGTGCAGCGGGACGAGGGGGTGTCCGGCGTCGGATTCCGGCACCCGGTCGATCAGGTATCCGGCCAGTTCCTGGCCGTTGAACTTCACCTTCACGCGGACACCGGGCTGCGCCGCAGTGTCGAGCCCGGCCGGCACGCTGTAGTCGAAGGGCCGGTCGAGGTGCGGAAGGGAGGACTCCAGCCGGACCCGTGCCACCGGTAGCCGTGCGGCCAGGGCGGGGCCAGCGGCTGCGGAGGCGGGAAAGCCGTGGAGCAGCGACAGCTGCTGGGGCTCGTCCGGTGCGGCGGCGCCATGGGGCGGGCTCATCGCGGGTGTCCTCCCTTCAACAGCGGTTTGCGTGCCGGCCCACAGCGGTGCCGGCTCAATAACGAGTAGCCAGGCCGCCGGTATCGGCGGCCTGGCTACAGCACATCACAGGGCAGTGACATTCAAGACTCTTGGACGGCGGCGCCGGCCTCAGGCGTTGAAGAACGCCTTCAGCTCGTCCACGCGGTCGAGGCGCTCCCACGTGAAGTCGGGGTCCTCGCGGCCGAAGTGGCCGTGGGCTGCGGTCTTGGCGTAGATCGGGCGTTTCAGGTCGAGGGCATCGATGATAGCCCGGGGCCGCAGGTCGAAGATCTCGGCGATTGCTGCGCTGATCCGGGCGGGATCCACGGTCTCGGTGCCGAAGGTCTCGACGTAGGTTCCCACCGGACGGGCCTGGCCGATCGCGTAGGCGATCTGGATCTCGGCCCGCTTCGCGAGGCCTGCAGCCACCACGTTCTTGGCCACCCAGCGCATCGCGTACGCGGCCGAGCGGTCCACCTTGGACGGGTCCTTGCCGGAGAACGCGCCGCCGCCGTGGCGGGCCATGCCGCCGTAGGTGTCCACGATGATCTTGCGGCCGGTGAGGCCGGCGTCGCCGACCGGGCCGCCGATGACGAAGGCGCCTGCCGGGTTCAGGATGTTCCTGGTCCGCGAGATGTCCAGGTTGGACAGCGCCATGACCGGGTCGACCACGTGGGCGGCCAGATCGGCACGGAGCTGGTCCAGGCTGGCGCCCTCGGCGTGCTGGCTGGAGATGACAACGGTCTCGACGGAGACGGGCCGGTCGCCGTCGTAGCCGACGGTGACCTGGGTCTTGCCGTCGGGGCGCAGGTAGGCGAGCTCGCCGTTCTTGCGGACCTCGGTGAGGCGCTCGGAGAGGCGGTGCGCGAGCCAGATCGGAACGGGCATGTAGGAGGGGGTCTCATCGCTGGCGTAGCCGAACATCAGGCCCTGGTCCCCGGCGCCCTGGAGGTCGTAGTCGTCCTCCTGGCGGCCCTCGCGGGCTTCCAGCGAATTGAAGACGCCGCCGGCGATGTCGTTGGACTGCTGGCCGATGGAGACGGACACGCCGCAACGGGCGCCGTCGAAGCCGTTGGCCGAGGAGTCGTAGCCGATACCCAGGATGGTCTCCCGGACAATTTGCGGGATTTCGACGTACGCGTCGGTGGTGACCTCGCCGGCAACGTGGACCAGCCCGGTGGTGGCCAGCGTCTCCACGGCCACCCGCGATTCAGGGTCCTTGGCCAGCAGGGCGTCCAGGATCGCATCGCTGATCTGGTCGCAGATCTTGTCGGGATGTCCTTCGGTCACCGACTCGGACGTGAAGAGCCGGAGCGAGGCGGGCGTGGACCCGTGGAAATCAGGGATGTGCAGCGGTAAAGTCACTCAACTACCTTACTGGTTGGAAAACGGACGTCCGGCGGCGTGTGTCCCTGTGCTAAGGAGACGTTGCTTACGCCCGGCTCAGGCCGGCGGAACAACCCGGCTCAGCTCGGCGCTGATGCGGTCAATCACGGCAGCCGCGACGTCGGATTTGGAACCCGACGCCTCTTGGGGTTCGGAGCCGGAGCGGGAAAGGATGACTACGGAGTTCGTGTCCTCGCCGAAGACCTTGTCCTGGCCCACGTGGTTGACCACCAGCAGGTCGCATGCCTTGCGGCGCAGCTTGGCCGCGGCGTATTCCAGGACGTCGCCGTCGGCGTCGCCGGTCTCGGCCGCGAAGCCGACAATCAGCTGGTTACGGGAGGCTGCGTCGCGGACTTCGACGAGTTCCCGCAGGATGTCCGGGTTCCGGACCAGCGAGATGACGGGATCGTCGACGTCGTCGCGCTTCTTGATCTTCGTGCCGGAGACATCCGCCGGGCGGAAGTCGGCGACGGCGGCGGCCATGATGATGACGTCGGAATCGGCGGCGGCGTGCAGGGCGGCCTCGCGAAGTTCCAGGGCCGTCTCCACGGTGACGACGTCGACGCCGGCCGGCGCCGGGACGTCCATGTGGGCGGCCAGCAGCCGGACCCTCGCGCCGGCGTCGCGGGCGGCGGCGGCCAGCGCCACGCCCTGCTTGCCGGAGGAGCGGTTTCCGAGGAACCGGACGGGGTCCAGGGGTTCGCGGGTGCCGCCGGCGCTGATGGTGACGGTGAGCCCGGCCAGCGGACTCTGCGGTGAAGACAGTGCCGCGTCCGACGCCGGCAGCGGCGCCGTCGCGGGCACCGCGGGCGCACCGGCGAGGGCCAGGGCAGCTGCGAAAATGGCCTCCGGTTCGGGCAGCCGGCCGGGCCCGGAGTCCGATCCGGTGAGCCGTCCGGAGGCGGGTTCCAGCACGGTGACGCCCCGGCTTCGGAGCGTTTCGACGTTCGCCTGGGTCGCCGGGTGCTGCCACATTTCGGTGTGCATGGCCGGGGCCATCAGCACCGGGCAATCGCCGGCCATGAGCAGGGTGTTGCTCAGGAGGTCGTTGGCCTGGCCGGTGGCGGCGCGGGCCAGCAGGTCGGCCGTGGCGGGGGCCACCACGATCAGTTCGGCTTCATGGCCGAGCCGGACGTGGTTGACGGTGTGCACGTCGTCGAAGACGCTGTTGCTGACCGGATGTCCGGACAGCGCTTCCCACGTGGCGACGCCGACGAAGCGGGTCGCGGCCTCCGTGGGGATGACCGTGACGTCATGGCCGGCTTCAGTAAAAAGCCGGAGGAGCGACGCCACCTTGTAGGCGGCTATCCCTCCCCCGACTCCGAGGACTATGCGCACGTGACCTCCGTCTGCGTCTGCGGAATTACTCTGCAGGTTCGATCGGGGTGGAAACGAGCTTGCCCTCGTTGATTTCGCGCAGCGCGATGGAGAGGGACTTCTCGTTCAGCTTGGTGTCGACCAGCGGGCCGACGTACTCGAAGAGGCCCTCGTGCAGCTGGGCGTAGTAGGCGTTGATCTGACGTGCGCGCTTGGCGCCGAAAATCACCAGTCCGTACTTCGAGTCGGCAGCCTTCAGCAGCTCGTCGATCGGCGGGTTGATGATGCCTTCAAGGTTCGTGGACACGAATTCTCCAAATTCTAACGGGCTGATGGCTTTCCGCGCCTAGCGCGGGTGGGGGGTCAGCCCCATGAGTGAAACGAGCTCGTCCGCTGCCCGGCGAACGTCGTCATTAACAACGGTGTGGTCGAACTCCGGTTCAGCAGCTAGCTCTACTTTACCGGTTTCCAGCCGCCGCTGCTGTTCCTCGGCGCTTTCCGTGCCGCGGCCCACCAGCCGACGCACCAATTCGTCCCAGCTTGGCGGCGCCAGGAACACGAACTGGGCATCCGGAACAGCCTTCCTTACCTGGCGCGCTCCCTGCAGATCGATTTCCAGAAGCACCGGGCGGCCCTCGGCGATGGCCTGGTTGACCGTGCTCTTCAGGGTGCCGTAGGTGTTTTGTCCGTGCACGACGGCCCATTCGAGGAGTTCGCCGGCAGCTATCAGGGACTCGAACTCTTCCTTCGACTTGAAGTAGTAGTGCACTCCGTCGATTTCCCCGGGCCGGGGGGCCCTGGTGGTGGCCGAAACGGACAACCACACCTCGGGATAGTTGTCCCGGATGTAGGTGGACACGGTGCCTTTGCCAACAGCCGTCGGGCCGGCGAGGACTGTCAGTCCGGGTTTGTTGCTCACATATTCCTTTGGGCGGTTTGAAGTCAGCGCGGCGGACCGGGCTGTTTGTCGTTTATAAAATCTACCAGCGCCTGGCGCTGGTGGATTCCCAGGCCGCGGACCCGGCGTGAAGCGGCGATGCCGAGCTGATCCATGATCGCCGCGGCCCGCACCCGCCCGATTCCCGGCAGCGCCTCCAGCAGTTCCACGATCCTCATCCGGGCGATTGCGTCGTCGCTCTCCCCGGCGCTGAGCAGTTCCGCAATCGTCAGCTTCCCCGACTTCAGCCGGTCCTTGGCGGTCGCCCGGGTGGTCCTGGCGGCGGCGGCCTTACTCAAGGCGTCGGCACGCTCCTGCGGGGTGAGGGGTCGCAAACTCACTGAATGCCTCCCTGCATTGTCAGACGGGCCGCGGAGCCGGCCCGTCTGGACGGGGCAGAACACAGCCCCGGCCGGTACCGCGGACTTGTCCTGAACCTACCGTCTGCATGCCGAAGAAATCAATGGATGATTGCCCCGCCCCCAGCTCGTCCGAAGGTCGGACCGCCCGCGGCACTCCCGACGTCGGCCCGGCGGCAATGCGGTGTCGCCCGTTCGCCACGAGCGGCCGCCAAGACCCTCCTGCACCGCCGATTCGCCACGAGTGGCCGCTATGACGCTCCCCATAGCGGCCACCTGCGTCGGATGGGTGCCAGCGACGCGTGCCGCCAACGCATCCCGGCCACCCCAGGGACCCGTTTGCTTAAGAGCGTGGCGACTAGGCCGAGCGCAGCTCCTCGAGGGTCCGCAGGGCGGCGTCGCTGAGGTCCTGGATCCGGGGACCGGCGCCGAGAATGTCCCGGCTGGACGTCCCCAGCACCTGGCCGTAAGCGGCGCCAAAAGTGCGGCGCAGGTCCGCGGCGGTGGCGCCCTGCGCGCCGAGGCCAGGAGCCAGGATCGGGCCGCGCACAGCGGCCAGGTCCAGGTCCAGGTCGGTGAGTGCGGAGCCGACGGTCGCGCCGACGACGAGCCCGGTTGACCCCAGCTGCCCGCCGTCTTGATCAACGCCGTACCGCCGGTTCTCCTCGGCTGCGGCCTGGACGATCCGGCGGGCCACGGAGTCCGCGCCGCCAACGTGCTGGACGGAAGCACCCTCCGGGTTGGACGTCAGCGCCAGGACGAACACGCCCCGCCCGGTCTGCGCCGCGAGGTCCAGGGCCGGCCGGAGCGACTCGAAGCCGAGGTACGGGCTCAGCGTGACCGAGTCGGCGGCCAGGGCGGAACCGTCCCGCAGCCAGGCGTCGGCGTAGGCGGCCATGGTGGAGCCAATGTCGCCGCGCTTGGCGTCGGCAATGGTCAGCACCGACGCGTCCGCCGCCGCGGCGAGGACGCGTTCCAGCACAGCCATACCGGCCGAGCCGTGCCGCTCATACAGGGCCACCTGGGGCTTGACCGCGGCAGCGAGCGAAGCCACCGCATCCAGAACGGTGAGCGAGAAGCGCTCCAGGCCGGCGACGTCGTCGTCCAGTCCCCAGTGCTGCAGCAGCGCCGGGTGCGGGTCGATCCCGACGCACAGCGGGCCGCGGTCCGCCATGGCCCGGCCCAGCCGGGAGCCGAAGGACTCCCGGCCGGTTGTCTCAGCGGCGGCAGCCTCAGGCATTCGCGTTGGCTTCCTGCGTCACGCGATCCTGCGAGGCGAACAGCGCGGCGGCGTGCTCCTGCAGGCTGGTGACCGACCATTCGTAGGTGCGCAGCGCCTCGATGGCCTGGACGGCGGCGTTGAACTCGGCCACCGTCGTGATGCACGGGATGCCGATCGACGTCGCTGCGGCGCGGAGTTCGTAACCGTCGCTGCGTGCTTCGCCGCCCGAGGGGGTGTTGAAGACCATGTCGATCTCGCCGGCGATGATGAGGTCGGCGATGGTGCCCTCGCCCTCGGCGCTGGAACCCTCCGCGACCTTTCGGACCGGGGTGGCCTGGATGCCGTTGCGGCGCAGCACGTCGGCGGTGCCGCCGGTCGAGACGATCTCGAAGCCGAGGTCGGAGAGCCGCTTCACGCCCATGATGACCGAGCGCTTGTCCCGGTTCGCCACGGACACGAAGATCTTGCCCTCGGTGGGCAGCGCGTTGTTGGCGGCAGCCTGGCTCTTGGCGAAGGCCGTGTCGAAGTGCTTGTCGATGCCCATGACCTCGCCGGTGGACCGCATTTCCGGCCCGAGCAGCGAATCCACCACCTTGCCCTCCGGGGTGCGGAAGCGGCTGAACGGCAGCACGGCTTCCTTGACCGAGACCGGCGCGTCCAGCGGCAGCGTGGAGCCGTCGCCGGTTTCCGGGAGCATCTTGTAGGCCGTGCGGAGCTGGTTGACGGTGACGCCGGTGCCGATCAGGGCGGCCGCCTTCGCCATCTGCACACCGGTCGCCTTGGAGACGAACGGGACGGTGCGGGAGGCCCGCGGGTTGGCTTCCAGGACGTACAGCACGTCGGAGGCCAGGGCGAACTGGATGTTGATCAGGCCGCGGACTCCGACGCCCTCGGCGATCGCCAGCGTCGCGGTGCGGACGCGCTCGAGCACGTTGTTGCCCAGGGTGATGGGCGGCAGCACGCAGGCGGAGTCGCCGGAGTGGATGCCGGCCTCCTCGATGTGCTCCATGATGCCGCCGAGGTACATCTCCGTGCCGTCGTAGAGGGCGTCGACGTCGATTTCGACGGCGTCCTCGAGGAAGCGGTCGATCAGCACCGGGTGGTCCGGGGTGATCTCGGTGGCGTTGGCGATGTACCGCGAGAGGTTGGGCTCGTCGTAGACGATCTCCATGCCGCGGCCGCCGAGCACGTAGGACGGGCGGACCAGGACCGGGTAGCCGATTTCGTCGGCGATCTTCTTGGCGTCGTCGAAGGACACGGCCGTGCCGTTCTTCGGCGAGATGAGGCCCGCCTTGTCGAGGACGCGGGAGAAGGCACCGCGGTGCTCGGCGAGGTCGATCGCCTCCGGGGAGGTGCCGAGGATCGGCACGCCGGCGTCGGCGAGCTGCTGGGCGAGCTTGAGCGGGGTCTGGCCGCCGAGCTGGACGAAGACGCCCATCACTCCGCCGGTGCGCTCCTCGGCCGCGATGACCTCGAGCACGTCCTCCAGGGTGA
Source organism: Arthrobacter sp. (assembly GCA_035466775.1). GTDB lineage: Bacteria > Actinomycetota > Actinomycetes > Actinomycetales > Micrococcaceae > Arthrobacter. The sequence goes on along the minus strand of DATIUQ010000271.1, from coordinate 27,789 downwards.
GGGGTTCGAAGTACAACCGGGTGGAGACGTCGTAGTCGGTGGAGACGGTCTCAGGGTTGCAGTTGACCATCACGGTCTCGTACCCGGCCTTGCGCAGCGCCATCGAGGCGTGCACGCAGGAGTAGTCGAACTCGATGCCCTGGCCGATCCGGTTCGGGCCGGAGCCGAGGATGATGATGGACGGCTTGGCGTGCAGCGCCACCTCGTCCTCCTCGTCGTAGGAGGAGTAGTGGTACGGCGTGTACGCGGCGAATTCCGCGGCGCAGGTGTCCACGGTCTTGTAGACCGGGCGGATGCCGAGGGCCTGCCGGACGCCGCGGACGACGTCCTCGGAGTTGTGCGTCAGGGCGCCGATCTGCTCGTCGGAGAAGCCGTGGCGCTTCGCGCGGGTCAGCATTTCCGGGGTCAGCGCGGCGGCCTTGCGGATCTCGACCGAGATCTCGTTCAGGAGCTGGAGCTGGTCCAGGTACCAGGGGTCGATCTTGGTCGCTTCGAAGAGCTGCTCCACGGTGGCGCCGCCGAGCAGGGCCCGCTGGACCTGGTGCAGGCGGTCCGTGGTGGGCCGCTTGGACTTCTCGATCAGCTCGGCCACTTCCCATTCGGGGACGTGGCTGAAGTCCAGCTGGGAGCCCTTCTGCTCGAGGGACCGCAGCGCTTTCTGCAGGGCCTCGGTGAAGTTGCGGCCCATGGCCATGGCCTCGCCCACCGACTTCATGGTGGTGGTGAGGGTGGGGTCCGCCGCCGGGAACTTCTCGAAGGCGAAGCGCGGGACCTTCACCACGACGTAGTCCAGGGTCGGCTCGAAGGAAGCCGGGGTCTTCTGTGTGATGTCGTTCGGGATCTCGTCCAGGGTGTAGCCCAGGGAGAGCTTGGTGGCGATCTTGGCGATCGCGAAGCCGGTGGCCTTGGAGGCCAGCGCCGAGGACCGCGAGACGCGCGGGTTCATTTCAATTACGACGACGCGTCCCGTGTCGGGCTCGACGGCGAACTGGATGTTGCAGCCGCCGGTGTCGACGCCGACTTCTCGGATGACGGCGATGGAGATGTCGCGCAGGCGCTGGTATTCGCGGTCCGTCAGGGTCAGGGCGGGGGCGACGGTGATCGAGTCGCCGGTGTGCACGCCGACCGGGTCGAAGTTCTCGATGGAGCAGACGACCACGACGTTGTCGTTCTTGTCTCGCATCATCTCAAGCTCGTACTCCTTCCAGCCGAGGATGCTCTCTTCGAGCAGCACCTCGGACGTGGGGCTGTACTGCAGGCCCTGGCCGACGATCCGGCGGAGGTCGTTCTCGTCGTAGGCGAGGCCGGAGCCGAGGCCGCCCATGGTGAAGGAGGGCCGGACCACCATCGGGTAGCCAAGATCCTCGGCGGCGGCGAGGGCCTCGTCGATGGTGTGGATGATGTGGCTGCGGGCCGATTCGGCGCCGCAGCGCTCCACGACGCCCTTGAACTTTTCGCGGTCCTCGCCGAGTTCGATCGCGGCGATATTGGCGCCGATCAGCTCGACGTTGTACTTCTCCAGCACCCCGTTCTTGTCCAGCGCGATCGCGGTGTTGAGCGCGGTCTGGCCGCCCAGGGTGGGCAGGATCGCGTCCGGGCGTTCCTTGGCGATGATCTTCTCGACCACCTCGGGGGTGATCGGCTCGATGTAGGTGGCGTCGGCGAACTCCGGGTCGGTCATGATGGTGGCCGGGTTGGAGTTGACGAGGATGACGCGCAGGCCCTCCTCCTTGAGGACGCGCAGTGCCTGGGTGCCGGAGTAGTCGAATTCGGCCGCCTGGCCGATCACGATCGGGCCGGAACCGATGACCAGGACGCTCTTAAGGTCAGTTCTCTTGGGCATTACTTCTTGTCCTCAGTCTTGGATTCGGTGGAAGTCTCGGTGTTTGTCTTTGCAGAAGAGGCCGCCATCAGCTCGATGAAGCGGTCGAAGAGGTAGGCGGCGTCGTGCGGGCCGGAGGCGGCTTCGGGGTGGTACTGCACCGAGAAGGCCGGGATGTCGAGGCAGGACAGGCCCTCGACGACGTCGTCGTTGAGGCTCACGTGGCTGACCTCGACACGGCCGAAGCGCTCCTCGGGGGCCTGCGTGGCGCCGTCGAGCGGGGCGTCGACGGCGAAGCCGTGGTTCTGCGAGGTGATCTCCACCTTGCCGGTGCGGCGGTCCATGACGGGCTGGTTGATGCCGCGGTGGCCGTAGCGCAGCTTGTAGGTGCCGAAGCCCAGGGCGCGGCCCAGGATCTGGTTGCCGAAGCAGATGCCGAAGTACGGGATCTTCTCGTCCAGGACCGAGCGGAGCAGTTTGACCTGGTTGTCGGCGGTGGCGGGGTCGCCCGGGCCGTTGGACATAAAGAATCCGTCGGGCTTGACCGCCTGGACGTCGGCCAGGGTGGCGGTGGCCGGCAGCACGTGCACCCGGACGCCGCGCTCGGCGAAGCGGATGGGGGTCATCCGCTTGATGCCAAGGTCAATGGCGGCGATGCTGAAGCGCGGTTCTCCGTCCCAGCCCCAGTCCTTGGGCTCCACGGTGTAGGCCTCGTCCACACTGACCTCTTCGGCCAGGCGTGAGCCTTCCATCGGGGCGCTGGCCAGGACCGTGTCCACCAGTTCCTTGTCCGTGGCGCGGACGGCGTCGCCGGAGAAGATGCCGGCGCGCATGGTCTTGTGCTCGCGCAGGTGCCGGGTGATGGCGCGGGTGTCCACGCCCTGGATGCCGACGATGCCCTGTTCGACCAGTTCCTCGTCCAGGGAACGTTCGGAGCGCCAGTTGGAGGGCCGGCGGGCGGCGTCGCGGACGATGTAGCCGGCCACCCAGATGCGGCGGGACTCGGCGTCGTCCTTGTTCACGCCGGTGTTGCCGATGTGCGGGGCGGTCTGGACCACGAGCTGGCGGGCGTAGGAGGGGTCCGTGATGGTCTCCTGGTAGCCCGTCATGCCGGTCGCGAACACGGCCTCGCCGAGGGCGGTGCCGGTGGCGCCGTAGCTGGTGCCGCGGAAGATCCGGCCGTCCTCGAGGACGAGGGCCGCCGGGGTGGAGGCTGCTGCGTTTGATGTCACTGTTTTCTTGCTCACTTCGCTCGTATCCGTCACGTCGTTACTTTCCACTATCGGCATTGGCCTGAGGGGCCGCGGGGATCAAATCTTGGAGGGCTTTGAGGAGCTTGGTCTTGTCATCGGCGTGCCGGGTGCGGAACCCGGAATCGAGTTCGCGGCTGCCGAGCATCCAGCTGAGCACCAGCAGTCCGTCCTTTTCGACGAACTTCCCGGCCATGCCGCTTTCCTGCCGCACGCCGGTGAGGCTCGCGGCCGGGATGAAGACAGGGGCCGCGCCGGAGCGGTCGAAGAGCACCCCTTCGGGGTGGACACTGAGTTCGGCGTTCGTCCGGATGCCCAGATTGTGCACGGCGATCCGGTCCAGCCAGTCACCGGCAGTGGTGGACGCGACGTACTGGCCGTCGGCCACTGCCAGCGCGGTGCCCAGCGCGCCGGGGATCTCCGGCAGCGGATCGACGTCGGCCTGGCGGCGCAGGCGGTTCCGCCAGCCGAGCCAGATCAGCGCCAACGCGGCGGTGATCAGGACCAGCGTGAAAATCAGGGAGAGTTCCTTGACCATCAGTTGCCGCCCGCCGCACCGGTGCCGGGCGCGGCCGGCGCGTCAGCGAGCCACCGGTACGGGGTGTTGAGCTTGCCGTCGAGGACGGTGGGGTGGCCCTTGAAGAACGTCGCCACCACCTTGCCGGGAAGTTCCCGGCCGGCAAACGGAGAGTTACGGCCCATGGTTGCCATCTTAGAAGGGTCCACGGTCCAGCGCGCAGCCGGGTCCACGAGTGTGACGTTGGCGGGTTCCCCGGCGTCGAGCGGGCGGCCCTGGTCCTCCAGCCGGCCGATCGCGGCCGGGGCCGTGGAGGTGACGCGGGCGAAATCGGCCCAGCCCATCAGACCGGTCTCGATCATGGTGTGCTGCACCACGGACAGCGCGGTTTCCAGCCCCGTCATGCCCATGGCGGCCTGCGCCCACTCGCATTCCTTGTGTTCGCTCGGGTGCGGGGCGTGGTCGGTGCCGACGACGTCGATCGTGCCGTCGGCCAGCGCGGCGCGCAGGGCCTGGACATCGGCGTCGGTGCGCAGCGGCGGGTTTACCTTGTAGACGGGGTCGTAGCTGCGGGCGAGCTCGTCCGTGAGCCAGAGGTGGTGCGGGGTGACCTCGGCCGTGACGTTGACGCCGCGGGACTTGGCCCAGCGGATGATCTCCACGGAGCCGGCCGTGGAAACGTGGCAGACGTGCAGCCGGGAACCGACGTGCTGGGCGAGCAGCACGTCGCGGGCGATGATGCTTTCCTCGGCGACGGCGGGCCAGCCGGTGAGGCCGAGGACGGCGGAGACCTCGCCCTCGTTCATCTGCGCGCCGGCGGTGAGCCGCGGTTCCTGCGCGTGCTGGGCGACGACGCCGTCGAACGCCTTGACATATTCCAGCGCCCGGCGCATCAGGACGGGGTCGTGGACGCAGATCCCGTCGTCGGAGAAGACCCGGACGCGGGCGCGGGAGTCGGCCATCGCGCCGAGTTCGGCGAGCTGCTCCCCCGCGAGGCCGACCGTGACGGCGCCGACCGGGCGGACGTCCACCCAGCCGGCGGTGCGGCCGAGCGTGAGGACCTGCTCGACGACGCCGGCGGTGTCCGCGACCGGGGTGCTGTTGGCCATCGCGTGCACGGCGGTGTAGCCGCCGAGGGCCGCGGCGCGGGTGCCGGTCTCGACCGTTTCGGCGTCTTCGCGGCCGGGTTCGCGGAGGTGGGTGTGGATGTCCACCATGCCGGGCAGGGCCACCAGCCCGGCAGCCTCAATGACGGTCGCGCCCTCGGCGGACAGGTCCTGGCCGCGTTCGGCGATGATGCCGTCGCGGATCAGGAGGTCTTCGGGGGCTCCGCCGAGAATGGCGGCCCCGCGGATCAGGTAGGCGCCGGTGCCTGCGTCCTGTTGCTGTGATGCCATCAGTGGCTCTCCTTGGTGACGTGGGCGGAGTTGTTCTCTGCGGAAGTGGAGTGGTTGGACGTGGCGTGGACGGTCGGTTCGCGGGTGTCCCCGGAGAGCAGCAGGTAGAGGGCCGCCATCCGGATGGAGACGCCGTTGCGGACCTGCGCCAGCACTGTGGAGCGGGGCGAGTCGGCCGCGGCGGAGGAGATCTCCAGGCCGCGGTTCATGGGCCCGGGGTGCATGATGATGGTGTCTTTCAGGCCGAGGCTGTCCAGGGCGCGGAGCCGGTTGTCGTCGAAGCCCCAGCGGCGCGAGTATTCGCGGGTGGTCGGGAAGAACGATGCGTTCATCCGTTCCCCCTGCACGCGCAGCATCATCATGGCGTCCACGCCGCGGGCGAGGGTCTCGTCCAGGTCGTAGCTGACCGTGCAGGGCCACTGTTCGACGCCGATCGGCAGCAGCGTCGGCGGGGCGACCAGGGTGACTTCGGCGCCGAGGGTGCGCAGCAGCCAGACGTTGGAACGGGCCACCCGGGAGTGCAGGACGTCCCCGGCGATCGCGACCCGCATTCCCGTCAGGTCCGCCCCCGCGGACGGGGTTCCGGCCAGCTTCGACCAGTGCCGACGCATGGTGAACGCGTCCAGCAGCGCCTGGGTGGGGTGTTCGTGGGTGCCGTCGCCTGCGTTGATGACGGCGGCGTCGATCCAGTCCGTGGCGGCGAGCCGGTGCGGGGCGCCGGAAGCCCAGTGCCGGATGACGACGGCGTCGGCGCCCATCGCGGAGAGCGTCTGGGCCGTGTCCTTGAGGGATTCGCCCTTGGAGACGGAGGAGCCCTTCGCCGCGAAGTTGATGACGTCGGCGGAAAGCCGTTTGGCGGCGGCCTCGAAGGAGATCCGGGTTCGCGTGGAGTCCTCGAAGAACAGGTTGACCACGGTCCGGCCGCGCAGGGTGGGAAGCTTCTTGACCTCCCGCTCCCCCACGGCCGCCATTTCCTCGGCGGTGTCGAGGATGCGGATGGCGTTGGACAGGCTCAGGTCTTCGGTGGAGAGCAGGTGCCTCATGCGGTGGCCTCGATGACCACTTCGTTGACGGGGGCGCCGTCGACCGAGTCCGTTTCGGCGAGCCGGACCCGGACCTTCTCGGAGGATGAGGTGGGGAGGTTCTTGCCGACGTGGTCCGCGCGGATGGGCAGCTCCCGGTGTCCCCGGTCGATCAGTACCGCGAGGCGGACGATGCGCGGACGGCCGAGGTCGATGATCGCGTCCAGGGCGGCCCGGATGGTCCGGCCGGAGTAGAGGACGTCGTCGATCAGCACCACAACCTTGTTGTCGATGCCGGTGCGGGGAAGCTGGGTGGGATACGGCGGGCGCATGGCCTGGTGGGAGAGATCGTCCCGGAACATGGTCACATCCAGCTGGCCGACGATCGCGGCGGGGTCCACGGTGGGATCGGCGGCGGCAATCTTGGCGGCGAGCCGGACGGCGAGGGGGTAGCCCCTCCGCGGGATGCCCAGCAGGACCAGGTCCTGGGAGCCCTTGTTGGACTCAAGGATCTCATGGGCGATACGAGTGAGTGCACGGTCGATGTCCGCCTGGTTGAGTACCACTCGGGTGAGTACAACCTTGGCCGGAACCGGTGCTTCTGGAACAGAAGTCAACGCTCGTCTCCCCTTTCCCCGCCTCACGGGACGGAATTAAAAAAGGATTATTTGCCTTCTCAAATTACCACAGCGGCGCTGACGCCCCGGCGCCGCCGGCATGCGTTTAACCTCACACGGACATAGGCTCGGGTTCATGACGACGAATGAGCCGCGGCCGGGGCCAGACCGCCCCGGCTACTCCCCCGACGGCCGGCGGCCGCTGCCGCAGCAGGCCAACCCGACGTGGCTGGGGCATGTCCAGCCGGAGTACTACCGGCAGGCGCCGCCCAACGACCGGGGCGGGTTCCAGCCGGTCCTTCCGCCGGCGGTTACCGCGGCTTCCGCGCTTCGGCGCGGCCGCAGTTCCGCGGGGCTGTCCGGGCTCCTGCTGGCCGGCCTGTTCCTGGGGTTCTTCAGCCTCTTCCTGGTCCTGCCGTTCCTTCTGGGCAGCACCGGGATTTCCGGCTTCGTCATCGGCTTCATCGCCTCGCTCATTCCCTTGGGGACCGTGCTGCTGACAGTGCGCTTCATCGACCGCTGGGAGCCGGAGCCGCGGCCGCTGCTCCTGTTCGCCTTCGTCTGGGGTGCGGTGGTCTCCATTGCCGTGACCATGCTCCTGCAGCCCTACTTCTCGGCCGTGGCGGGGCCAGCCTCGGGCCTGGACTATACGACTTTCGCCGTGACCGTCCAGGCGCCGGTGGTGGAAGAATTCGCCAAGTCCCTGGGGCTGCTGCTCCTCCTGCTCTTCGCCCGGAAACACTTCGACGGGCCGGTCGACGGCGTGGTGTTCGCCTTCACGATCGCGGCCGGCTTCGCGTTCACCGAGAACATCCTCTACTTTGGCCGCGCGATCGCCGAATCCTCCGATCCCGGCACCGAGTTCGCGGTGGTGTTCTTCCTCCGCGGGGTCATGTCGCCGTTCGCGCACGCCATCTTCACCGGCACCACCGGGCTGATCATGGGCTTCGCCGCGCGCCGCTGGCACAACGGGCTGTCCGTGCTGGCGTTCGCCGTCGGCCTGATCCCCGCGATGCTGCTGCACAGCGCCTGGAACAGGATGGGCACGGACTTCCTGGCCACGTACGTGCTGGTGCAGGTGCCGATCTTCCTGCTGGCGGTCGTGGTCATCGTGCTGCTGCGCGTCGCCGAGCGCAGGCTCACCCGCCAGCGGCTCAAGGAATACGCGGCGGCGGGCTGGTTCAGCGCGGCCGAGGTGGACATGCTGGCCACCAGCGGCGGCCGCCGCTCCGCCCTGCGCTGGGCGAAGTCCACCGGCCGCGGCCCGCAGATGAAGGCCCTGCTCCATGCCGCCACCCAGCTGGCCTTCACCCGCCAGCGGATCCTCAGCGGCCGGGACATCCCGGCGCACCAGCTCGATGAGCGGCACCAGCTTGCCGAAATCGCCGCACTCCGGGCCGCCGTCGTTCGATAGGAGACCGGGTGGTCGCGTCCACGCGTCGTCACAATTGCTGGGCACTATCACCCGAACTTCTTCCATTCTCCTTCGGAAACCACCTCGACGGAGCCGTCGACGACCTTGATAGCCGTCTGTTCGTCGATGGCGTAGGCCGGGGCGCCGAGCTCGGCGGCCCACCGCTCTGCGTGCGCCAGGGTGTTGGTCGGGAAAGCGTTCAGGTGCGGGAAGATCGAAAATTCCACCACCCCCAGGGTGCGATCATCCGGCGCGGACGGCCACTCGACGAAGGATTTCCCGATCCGGGGCGTCATCACCATACTTCCGGCGCTCACTCCCACCCACACCGTGTCGGGAAGTGACGGCAGCAGCCCGGCCAGCCCGGACTCCCGCATCCAATGGGACAGGTACGTCGCGTCGCCGCCGCCGACCAGGAGGACGTCGATTTCCCGAAGCCAGGGGACCCATCGTTCCGCGCCGATGGTGGGCAGCGCGGTGAGCTCGAGAACGCCGAGCGACGCCCAGCCCAGGCCGGCCAAGTGACGGGAGTCGTGCTCGGCGGCCAGGAGGTCCCGCACCGATGCCGGTCCGCACATCGGGTGACCCCACTGCGCTGTCGGGACAACCAGGGCGTGGCACTGGGCGACGGGCTTGTCGAGAAGCTGCACGAGCGCCGCGTGGATGCTCGGGTTCGTCACGCCGCCTGAGGTAAGTAAGAGTTTCAAACGTGCCCCCAAAAATTCGCGCGCGGATGGTGGATGCGCCTGAAGACGCAGGAACGGGCTGGAACTCACCGGAAGATCCGGTAAGCACGCCCGTCTGGTGCTTGGCCCTTCAATAGGTACACACCCAGTCAAACTTTGTCCACGGTTCGGCATGGACGCAGACCTCACCTTGGTCCGTCCATCCATGACAGAAATACCGCCGCCAGTCGCGACCCCAAAGAGCTGCCGTTCCAGCGGGATAAATTGGCTAATGGACGTCGTACTCCCAGTAGGCTCGGGGAATGTTACTACCTGGGGGAAGAAGGACTTGGTTCCGTGGGACCGCGCTGTTGTTAGCCGGCGCTTGTGCGGTAACGGGCCTGTCCGGTTGCGAATATGCGGATGACGGCGAAGACACAACCTCGGCGCCCTCCCGAACCAGCCGGCCGGCACCTCCGTCACCGCTGCCGGCGGACCCTGCTCTTGCCAACGCCGAAAATCGGAACTTCAAAGACCTCGGTCCCTTACTCGGCGCCGGGCCAGAAAACGTCGTTCTGGAAGGTGTCGGTGGACTAGGTGGAGTTGGGTTCCGTAAGTCGGTCAGGGCGTTGGCCGAGGGAAGGTACACAATTACCGCGGCCTGCGTCGGCACCCCGACCGCATACCTTTCAGTTTCCCAGGAAGGCCTTCGGGACGGCAGCAAACTCGAATTGAATCTCGACTGCGGAAAAGCCACAAAAGCGCAGGTCCACATCGCAGCAGGGCCGGTTCAGGTTCAAGGGTTTTACCCCACCGCCGGCCCCGGCACCGGAGCGGTTGCTGGTTTCTGGATGGTCCCGGCCGCCGCCGGTCCCTAGAGCAGGCCCGGGTTCGGCATTGCCAGTTCCCGCAGCAGTTCGAAACCCGGGCGGTCCACCGAAGCCGCCGTTGCCGAGAGCAGGACCACCCCGGCCCTTGCCTCCCGGTCCAGGCCGATCCAGCTGCTGAACCCGCCCGTGCCGCCGTTGTGCCAGGTGATCCGCCGCCCCTTGGCGTCGAGCGTGAGCCACGCGGCGCCGATGCGGACCGCCGGGCCGGCGAACTGCGCTACCGGGTCCAGGGCGGACATGCCCGGGGCGGTGCCGTCCAGCAGCGCCCCTGCGAGCCGGGCGAGGTCCTGGATTGAGGCTCGGATGCCGCCGGCCGGCGCCAGCGCCTCCCCCGTCCAGGGGTGCCGGGGACGGCCCCGGCGGCTTGTCCCGGTGAGGGCGGCCGGGCCCAGTTCGAGGGGGCTTGCAGGCATGTACACCGAGTTGAGTGCCAGCGGGCCGCTGAGGCGTGCCGCCACCAGCTCCCGGTAGCTCATTCCCGCGCCGGCCGCGATTGCGTGGCCGAGGAGTTCGAACCCGAGGTTGGAATACCGTGGCCGCGGCGCCGGCCGCAGGGGCCCCGGCAACCGGGCCTCCTGCAACCGGACGGCGCGGGCCTGCTCCAGCAGTTCCGCGAGGCTCTCCCCGTACGGATTATCGCCATGCAGGACAAGTGACACCGTGCGCCCCAGCATGGACGCGGAACCCGGTGTTGCCGGCGCCAGCCGGGGCAGCCCCGAGGCATGCCGGCTCAGCGCATCAAGGCTGACGCCCGCGGCGGCGCAGGTCCCCAGCGGGAGCAGTTCGCCGAGCGGGGTGTCCGGGGAAATCTCGCCCCGCCCGCATGCGTCCGCATAGAGCAGGCCGGTGATCCCCTTGGAGATCGAGCCGATCTCGAAGTCCGCTTCCGGGGCGACCCCGCTGACCACAAGGCTTGTCTCACCGCCGGCGATGGCGGCCGCGGCAAACCTTGGGTGTCTGGACCCCAGCCGGGTGCGGAGCGTTGCCTCGAGCCCGGAATCGGTGTCCACCCGCCCACGATATCCGGCGCGGCAGCGCCGTGAAAGGGGCCGCCGCAGAATGAAAGAACCCCGCCCGGGATGTCCCGGACGGGGTTCTTCGAAGCGCGGTGCGCTTATGCGAGCAGCGAAGGCTTCAGCTGCTGCAGGCGGCCCAGCAGGCCGTTGATGAACGACGGCGACTCGTCCGTTGAGAGGGTCTTGGCCAGCGCCACGGCCTCGCTGACGGCCACGCCGTCGGGGACGTCGTCGTTGTAGAGCAGCTCCCAGGTGCCGATCCGCAGGATGGTGCGGTCCACGGAGGGCATCCGCTCCAGGGTCCAGCCCTGCGAATAGGTTTCCAGGAACTCGTCGATCGCCGCCTGGTGGGAGACGACGCCTTCAACGATTTCGAGGGTGTACGGGTTGACGATCTGGTCCGTCCGTTCCCGGCGGGACTTCAGCACATCGAACGCCGAGACGGAACGCTGTTCCGCCTCGAAGAGAACATCCAGGGCCCGGTTACGGGCCTTACCGCGGGCACTCACTAGTCGTTGACCCGGCCGAGGTAGCTGCCGTCGCGGGTGTCGACCTTGACCTTGGTGTTGTTCTCGACGAACAGGGGCACCTGGATCTCGTAGCCGGTTTCGAGGGTGGCGGGCTTGGTGCCGGCCGAGGAGCGGTCGCCCTGCAGGCCCGGCTCCGTGTAGGTGATTTCGAGGACAACGCTCGGGGGCAGCTCGATGTAGAGCGGGTTGCCCTCGTGGATGGCGATGTTGACCATCTGGTTCTCGAGCATGAAGTTGGTGGCGTCGCCGACGGTTGCGCCCGGAACGGTGAGCTGGTCGAAGTCGGTGGTGTCCATGAACACGAAGTCCGCGCCGTCCTGGTACAGGTACTGGTAGTCGCGGCGGTCAACCGTGGCGGTCTCGATCTTGAGTCCGGCGTTGAAGGTCTTGTCGACGACCTTGCCGGACATCACGTTGCGCATCTTGGTGCGCACGAACGCGCCACCCTTGCCGGGCTTGACGTGCTGGAACTCAATGATGTTCCAGAGCTGGCCCTCCAGCTTAAGGACGGTACCGTTCTTGATGTCGTTAGTGGTTGCCACAGTATCCTCTGGTTTCGTTTCTTGCTGCTTCTTGCTGCCAGCCGGTTATGCCAGGCGAGCATGCCGATTGGCAGCCAGCGCGTATTTATCAAAAATCCAAAAACCATTCTACCGGTTTTGCGCCGCCGCTGCCGGACGCCCCGGTGCGGGGCCTCCGCGGAGCGCGGGCGGTCCGGTTTCAGGAGGCGAGATCCAGCACGTCCCGGGCGCGCTGCAGCGCCACGGTGGAGGCATAGATCAGGGCCGCGTCCGCGGATCCGGAAACCCGCAGGTCGAGCGCTTTCGCGAAGGATTCGACGGCGGCGGCAATGTTGCCGCTGGCGAAGTAGGACCGACCGAGGTGCTGGCGGACGGCGGCTTCGTCCAGCGTGCCGTGCGTTTCCGCCAGCAGCTGGCGGAACAGTTCAACGGCCCGGTCCAGCCGGTGGGAGACCCGCAGGATGTCCGCTTCGAAGATGCGCAGGCGCAGCGAGGACGGGTCTCTGTACCGGGCCTCGGCGAGCAGCTCGGCGGCCTCGGCGGCGTGCCCCTCGACGAGGCGGACGAAGATCAGGTCACCGGGATCGGTCGAGGCTGCCAGCGCGGCGGCGCAGGTCTCCTCGTTGACGATTTGCGGGACCAGGCTGTCCGGGTTGATCTTGATCCCTGGAAAGCCTGCATCCGGCCAATCGCTGGTGCCTGTGATGAAGGGCATCAGGAGGCGATCTCCTGGTAGGCGGCGAACAGCAGCGAGGTGTCCGGGACGTCGAGGATGCCGGGGCGGCCCACGCCGTCGAGCACCACGAAACGCAGCAGGTCCCCGCGCGACTTCTTGTCCCGCCGCATGCCGTCGAGGAGGGCCTGCCAGCGGTCGCGCCGGTAGGTGACGGGAAGGCCGAGGCTTTCCAGGATGCTGCGGTGCCTGTCGGCGTCGGCGTCACTGAGCCGGCCGACGCTGCGGGCCAGCTCCGCGGCGAACATCATGCCGACGGAGACGGCGGCGCCGTGGCGCCAGGAATAGCGTTCGGCGAGTTCGATCGCGTGGCCCAGCGTGTGGCCGTAGTTGAGGATTTCGCGCTGGCCGGTTTCCTTGAGGTCTTCGGATACGACTTTGGCCTTCACCGTGATGGCGCGCTCGATGAGTTCCCGAACGGCGTCCGAGCGGGGATCGGTGACGGCGGCCGGGTCCTTTTCGATCAGGTCGAGGATCGCCGGATCGGCGATGAAGCCGCACTTGATGACCTCTGCCATGCCGGAGATCATCTCGTTCTTAGGCAGGGTGTCCAGGGTGTCGAGGTCCACGAGGACACCGGCCGGGGGGTGGAACGCCCCGACGAGGTTCTTGCCCTCGGCAGTGTTGATGCCGGTCTTCCCGCCGACGGCGGCGTCCACCATGCCGAGCAGGCTGGTGGGCATATGGATGACCTTGACGCCGCGCAGCCAGGTTGCGGCCACAAAGCCGGCGAGGTCGGTGACCGCCCCGCCGCCGACGGCGACGACAGCGTCCGAGCGGGTGAAGTCATTCTGGCCGAGCACCTGCCAGCAGAAGGAGGCCACCTCGATGTGTTTGCCTTCCTCGGCGTCGGGGATCTCGGCCGTGAGGGCGGTGAAGCCTGCCGCGGAGAGTTCTTCCCTGACGGTGTCGCCGGTGAGGCGCAGCGCCCGCGGGTGGATGACGAGGACACGCTTGACGCGCTCGCCCAGGAGCCCGGGCAGGCTGGGCAGCAGGCCGCGGCCCACCACGACGTCGTAGTTCTCGCCGGGCGTCTGCCCGGTGACCTTGATGACGGTTGATTCGGTGATCACTTTTCAACTTCCTTTGTCCCCGCTGGAGTGGCTACGGCCGCTGGTGTCCCCGCGGCGTAGCTCTGCAGCGCATCTTCTAACCGCCGGGCGAGGTCCTGAACGGTTCCGGACCGCACGTCCAAGACAACATCGGCCAGCCGTTCGTAGACCGGCCGCCGGGTGGCGAACAGCATCTTCCATCGTTCCATGGCGTCTCCGGCCAGCAGCGGCCGGCCCGAATTCCTGGCAATACGTTCCGCAACGGTGTCCGCATCGCACTCGAGGTAGACCACGGTGCAGCGGCCGAGCAGCTGCTGGGTGCCGGAGTCCAGGACGGCGCCTCCGCCCAGCGAGATTACCGCATTGCTGCCCTGCGCGTCCTCGATGGCCCGCGCGACGGCCCGGGCTTCGAGCTCGCGGAAGGCGTGCTCGCCGCGGCTCGCAAAGATTTCGGCGATGGATCCGTGGTTCGCGACCACCAGCACGTCGGTGTCCACGAAGGAGGCTCCCAGCTGGTGGGCGAGCTGGTGTCCGATCGCCGATTTGCCTACTGCCATGGGTCCGATCAGCGCAATAGGCCGGGCGGCGCCCCTGTCCGGCGATGCCGGAATGTCGGCCGGCACTAGTGGCCGATCGAGTCCAGGGACGCCGGAATGTTGTCCAGGTAACCCTTGATGTTGCGGGCGGTTTCCTGCACGGAATCGCCGCCGAACTTTTCCGTTACCGCCTCGGCCAGCACCAGTGCCACCATGGCCTCGGCGACGACGCCGGCCGCGGGGACCGCACAGACGTCCGAGCGCTGGTGGTGGGCCTTGGCGGCCTCGCCGGTGCTGACGTCGACCGTTTTGAGCGCGCGGGGCACGGTGGCGATCGGCTTCATGGCCGCACGGACGCGGAGGACGTCGCCGATGCTCATGCCACCTTCGATGCCGCCGGCACGGTTGGAGGTGCGGATGATCCTGCCGTCGGCGTCCTTGACGATTTCGTCGTGGGCGGCCGAGCCGCGGCGGGACGCGGTGAGGAAGCCGTCTCCGACCTCAACGCCCTTGATGGCCTGGATGCCCATCAGGGCGGCCGCCAGCCGGGAATCGAGGCGGCGGTCCCAGTGGACGTAGCTGCCCAGTCCCGGCGGGAGTCCGTAGGCGAGGACCTCGACCACGCCGCCGAGGGTTTCGCCTTCCTTGTGCGCGACGTCGACCTCGGCGACCATGGCGTCGGACGTTTCGCGGTCAAAGCAGCGCAGGGGGTCGGCGTCGAGGGCAAGGACGTTGTCCGGGACCGGAAGCGGCCGGCCTTCCGGGACGGCGGTGCTGGCGATCGACACCGTGTGGGAGACCAGCTCGATGCCGAGCTGTTTGAGGAACGCGGAGGCCACAGTGCCGAGCGCCACACGGGTGGCTGTCTCGCGGGCGCTGGCGCGCTCCAGCACGGGGCGTGCCTCGTCGAAGCCGTACTTCTGCATGCCGGTGAAGTCCGCGTGCCCGGGCCGGGGGCGCGTCAGCGGGGCATTGCGGGCCTGGTCGGCGAGGATTTCCGGGGCCACAGGATCGGAAGACATGATCTGTTCCCACTTGGGCCACTCGGTGTTGCCGACCTGGATGGCGACCGGGCCGCCCTGGGTCAGGCCGTGGCGGACGCCGCCGAGGATCGTGACGACATCCTGTTCGAATTTCATCCGGGCGCCGCGGCCGTAGCCGAGCCGCCGTCGGGCCAGCGAATCGGCGATCTGGGCGCTGGTGAGTTCAACACCGGCGGGCACGCCTTCAATAATTCCGACCAGGGCCGGGCCATGGGATTCTCCGGCAGTCAACCAACGCAGCATAAATCCATCCTGCCATGTAAGGCGGTTAGAACACCCGTCGGGGCGCCCCGACTGCGTCACACATCACATCTATGACTTCGGCCGGCATGGCCTCGCCGAGGCCGGTGAAGTGGCGTACCTGTTCCACGGCCTGGTAGATGAGCATCTCGAGTCCGGGGACCACCTTGCCGCCGGCGTCCTGCCAGGCGGAGGCGATCCGGCTGGGCCAGGGGTCATAGGCGACGTCGAGCAACACACCGGGCCGGACCTGCCCCTCCGCGCGCTGCGCGAAAAGCCGCGCCAGTTCCTCGGCCAGGGGGTCTGCGGCACGCGGCGGAAGCGTGGAGATCACGACGTCGGCCGCGGCGACGGCGACGGCCGCCCCAGCCAGGGGAAGAATCCGGACCGGCAGGCCGACGGCGGTAGCGGCCGCCCGTGCCTCCGCGGCGCGGCTGACATCGCGGACGAAGATGTCCGCGCCTGCCGCGCCCAGTTCGTTCAGCGCCGCGATGGCGGCGGCTGACGTGCCGCCGCCGCCGAGGACGACGGCGGTGGGCGCGGAAGCGGCGCCCGCATGGCGGAGCGCATTGACGATTCCGGCGACGTCGGTGTTGTAGCCCACCAGCCGCGTGCCTCCGGCGCCCGCGCCGGAGGCCTGGGGCTCAAAAGCCACGGTGTTCACGACTCCGAGGGCGCGGGCGACGCCGCGGACCTCATCCATTTCCCGGACCATGCCGGTTTTCAGCGGCATGGTGACCGACAGCCCGCGCCAGCCCTCGCCCTGCCGGACGTCCTCCCGGACCCGCGCCATGAAGGCCGGGAGCGCGTCCTCCGTTACGTCGATCGCCGAATAGTCCATTTGCACACCCAGACGGGCGTAGGCGGCGCGGTGAAGCGCCGGCGACTTGGAATGGCTGATCGGGTGCCCGAGCACGGCGGCCCGCAGCGTCATACGCAGCGTCCGGGGTTGTCCTCACACCAGGCGTTGTATCGGGCGACGTACGTGTTGTGCTCCGCCAGCGTCTTGGAGAACAGGGTCTCCTTGGTGTCCAGGTTGATGGTCACCCAGTAGAGGTATTCGTTCGCCTTGGGCTTGGCCGCCGCGTCGATCGCCGTCTTGCCCGGCGAGCCGATCGGCCCCACCGGAAGGCCCTGGTTGGCGTAGGTGTTGTACGGGTTGGACTTGTCGGCCTTCTGCTCCTCGTCGATGTGGAAGCTCTTGATGCCCAGCCCGTAGGTCACCGTGGCGTCCGACTGGATCAGGCCATTTGTCTCGGTGTTGTTCGGCTTGAGCCGATTGTAGATCGCGCCCGCCACATCGCCGTATTCGGCCTGGCCGCCCTCGGCCTGCACGATACTGGCGACCGTCACGACGTCGTACTGCTTCGCAGGGTCGGTGACACCTTGCGATTTGAGCTCGTCGAGGGTGGTGGTGACGAGCTTCTGCAGCACATCCTTGGCGGAGGTGCCGAGTGGGAACCGGTACTCGCCGGGGGCGAGGAAGCCTTCGAGGTTCTTGGCCTTGGCCGGCACCCCGAACTGGGCGGGCGATTCGTTGAGCGCCTTGAGTTCCGAGACGGGAACTCCCGAGCCCTCGGAGATGGCCTGGAGAGACTCTCCGATTCTGAGTCCGGCGCTGAGGGCGAAGTACATGACCTTGCCCTGGTCCTTGTTCAGCAGCACGGCCACGGCGTCGGAGTTCTTCATCTCATTGCGCATGGTGAACTCGCCCGGGGCCAGCGCCCCGCCAGCGGCGAGGAAGTCCCGAAGGAAGGTGTCGGCGTTCGCGACGACCTTTTTCTCCTGGAGCTGGGTTGCCACCGACTTCGGTCCGGCGCCCTCGGGCACGGTGATGATGACCTCGCCCGTTCCGGGGCCGGGGTAGTCGGCCACCGTGTCCCCGCCGAGGAGGGGTTTCAGGAACTGCGCGCCGACGGCGATCGCAATGACAAAGACCGACAGAGTCAGCAACAGCGCAAGGAACCGGCGCCGGCGCCGGACCTTTTTGGACGGGCCTTTGGATGTGCGGATGGCGGCACCTCCGGCCATTACAACTTGGCCGTCTTCTTCGTGATGGTAGTCCTCAGGCTGGCCGTCCGCGCCGTCGTAGGCATAGTGGGCATCGCCGGAGGCGTGCACGGCGTGAAACTCAGCGTCGTGGCCGTGATCGTAGGCGGCCGGGGCGTCGGCTTCGTAATGGGCAGTGTCCGCACGGGCAACCCCGCCGGCGTACTCGTGCACGGGCTCTTCGTGGACCGGCTCGTAGTAGACAGGTTCTTCATGCACGGGCTCTTCATGCACGGGCTCTTCGTGGACCGGCTCTTGGTGCACAGGCTCTTCGTGGACCTGGCCGCCGTAGACGGGCTGCTCATGGACCGGCTCTTCATAGGCTGGCTCTTCGTGGACCGGCTCTTCGTGCACGGTCGGCGCCGCCGCAGGCACGTCCGGCGCGCCGGCAGCCTGGATCGGCCCGGGATGGAAATCGGCGTCGGGGGCGGTGTCCCGCCCGGACGCGGCGCGCGGCGCGGCGGCCGGGGTGTCCTCGCCGGTCTCGAAAGCCTGCGGCGGGATGATGTCCTGGCTTTGGGTCACCTGGGACTTCTCCTGGGCCCTGATCTCCTTGCGCGTCAGCGGTCGGCCGGCGCCGCCGAAAGCATCACCGGAGGAGTCGTCACTGTTGACCGGGCTCACTGTAGCCTTCCATCTTGGGCAGAATGCGTTGTGCAGAATGCGTGTCTAAACCCGGAGTGGCCTGAGCGCCATCCCCGGTCGGCCCCGGTGCGGACTCCGCGTACACGCGGCTTCCGACCTCCGTCCCCCTGGCCTTTTGCATATCGATCGCTTGTTGCAGGATACCTGCGGCCGCAACCTGATCAACTACCTTACGGTGATTTCGGCTGCTCATGCCAGCTTCGTGCAGGTTCCGGTGGGCGGTCACGGTGCTCAGCCGCTCATCCACCAGCCTCACCGGCACGTCGGAACCGCACTCCCCCAGTTTACCCGCCAGTAGTTTCGCGTAGTCCGAAGCCATCCGGGCCGAGGCGTGTTCCTCGCCCTTCATCGTCCGCGGAAGGCCAACGAAGATTTCAACCACGCCGAGTTCCACGGCCAGGGCCGCAAGAATCCGCACATCGGTGTTCTTCTTCGCGTTCCGGTCCAGGGTCCGCAGCGGCGTGGCAAGGATGCCGTCACGGTCGCAGACCGCAACGCCGACCCGGACGGTGCCGACGTCTACCCCGAGTTTCACGCCCCGGGGGTAGTCGCCGGGCACAGCAGCTTCGTTCATCGTTGGTCCGTTATCGCCGGGTAATCGCGTCCACGACGGCGTCGAGCGCCGCGCCGACCTTGGCGGCGTCGGTGCCGCCGCCCTGGGCGACGTCGTCCTTGCCGCCACCGCCGCCGCCGAGGATTCCGGCGGCGAGGCGCACCAGGGCGCCGGCCTTGACGCCGGCCGCACGGGCGGCCTCGTTGGTGGCGATCAGGATGACCGGGCGGTCGTTGCTGACACCGGCGACGGCCACGGCGGCCGGCTCGGAGCCAAGGCGGGTGCGCAGGTCCAGGGCCAGGCCGCGCAGGTCATCGGCGCCGCTGACCTGGCCGGCGTCGTGCGCGATGACCTTGACGCCGGCGGCATCCTTCGCGGTGCCCACGAGCTGCGCGGCGGCCGCAGTGAGCTGTTCCTTGCGCAGGCGCTCCAGTTCCTTTTCGGCGGTTTTGAGCTTGGTCAGGGTGGTGGCGATCCGGTCCGCGAGGAGACCGGAGGGCACTTTGAGCATTTCGGTGAGTTCGGTAACGAGGGCGCGTTCGGCGGCGAGGTGCCGGAAGGCGTCCATGCCGACGAAGGCCTCGACGCGGCGGTTTCCCGACCCGACGGACTGTTCCCCGAGCAGGGACAGGCTGCCGATCAGCGAGGTGTTCTCGACGTGGGTGCCGCCGCACAGCTCGCGGGACCAGGCGCCGTCGATCTCCACGACGCGGACTTCGTTGCCGTAGTTCTCGCCGAAGAGTGCCATGGCGCCGAGGGCCTTGGCCTCGGCGAGGCCCATGACCTTGGTCTCCACCCGGTAGTTGTTGCGGATCGCGATGTTGGAAACTTCCTCGATCTCCGAACGCGTGGCCGGGCTCAGGCCTTCACCCCAGGCGAAGTCGAAACGCAGGTAGCCGGCCTTGTTGAAGGAGCCGCGCTGCAGCGCTTCCGGGCCGAGGATCTGGTGCAGGGCAGCGTGCACGATGTGCGTGCCGGTGTGGGCCTGCTCGGCGGCGTGCCGGCGTTCCCGGTCGACGGCCGCCTGGACGAGGGAGTCGGCCCCGATTTCGCCTTCGCGGACGATTGCCTTGTGCACGCTCAGGCCCTTGATGGGGCGCTGGACGTCGAGGACCTCGACGACGAAGCCGTCGCCGGTGATGAGCCCGGTGTCCGCGGCCTGGCCGCCGGCCTCGGCGTAGAACGGGGTCTCGGCCAGGACGAGCTCGATCTCATCCCCCGTGGAGGCCTGGGAGACCTTGCGTCCGCCGGACAGGATGCCCCGGACCTTGGATTCGCCGTTGAGTTCCGTGTAGCCGGTGAAAACGGTCTCGCCGGCGGAGAGCAGCTCCTGGAAGGCGCTGAGGTCCGCGTGGGAGCCCTTTTTGCCCTTGGCGTCGGCCTGGGCGCGCTGGCGCTGTTCCAGCATCAGCTTGCGGAACTCCGGCTCGTCGACCTTCAGCCCGGCTTCTTCCGCCATTTCGAGGGTGAGGTCGATCGGGAAGCCGTAGGTGTCGTGCAGGGCGAAGGCGTCGGCGCCGGAGAGCGGCTGGCCGGCGGCCTGGGATTCCTTGACGGCGTCCTCCAGCCGGGCCGTGCCGGAGGCGATGGTGCGCAGGAACGCCTTCTCCTCGGCGTACGCGATCCGGCTGATCCGGTCGAAGTCCGTCTCCACGATCGGGTAGACGCCCTTCATGGCATCGCGGGAGGCCGGCAGCAGCTCCGGCAGGCAGGCCTTCTCGACGCCGAGCAGGCGCATCGAGCGCACGGCGCGGCGGATCAGGCGGCGCAGCACGTAGCCGCGGCCCTCGTTGGAGGGGGTGACGCCGTCGGCGATCAGCATGAGGGAGGAGCGGATGTGGTCGGCGACGACGCGCATCCGGACGTCGTCCGTGTGGTGCGGGTCCTCGGCGGACTCGGCCGAGGTGTATTCCCGGCCGGACAGTGCGGCGGCCCGGTCGATGACGGGACGGACCTGGTCCGTTTCGTACATGTTCTCGACGTCCTGGAGGATCATCGCGAGGCGTTCCATGCCGAGGCCCGTGTCGATGTTCTTCTTGGGCAGTTCGCCGGTGATGTCGAAGTCGACCTTGGAGCGCACGTTGTCGATCTGGTACTGCATGAACACGAGGTTCCAGATTTCCACGTAGCGGTTCTCGTCCGCGATCGGTCCGCCTTCGACGCCGTAGGCAGGGCCGCGGTCGTAGTAGATCTCGGAGCAGGGGCCGGCCGGGCCGGGCTGGCCGGTGGACCAGTAGTTGTCCGCCTTGCCCATCCGCTGGATGCGCTCGGCGGGCATGCCGGTGTTCTTGAGCCAGAGCTGCTCGGCCTCATCGTCTTCCTCGTAGACCGTGACCCAGAGGAGCTCGGGCGGCAGTCCGTAGCCGCCGTCGTCAACGCTCGTGGTGAGCAGTTCCCAGGCGTACTTGATGGCGTCTTCCTTGAAGTAATCGCCGAAGGAGAAGTTGCCGCACATCTGGAAGAAGGTGCCGTGGCGGGCCGTCTTGCCGACTTCCTCGATGTCGCCGGTCCGGATGCACTTCTGCACGCTGGTGGCGCGCTTGTAGGGTGCTTCTTCCCGGGCTGTCAGGTAAGGGATGAACGGGACCATGCCGGCCACCGTGAACAGCAGGGAAGGGTCGCTGGAGACCAGGGAGGCGGAAGGAACCGCCGTGTGGCCCTTGCTGACAAAAAAGTCGATCCAGCGCTTGGTGATCTCCTGCGACTTCATGAGCTGATTACTTACCCTTCAATATTCACTGTGTTTGTGTTCACTGTGTTTATGTTCACTACGTTCGGGGGTTCACGCGTATGGTCCGCGGAACGTTCTGGTGGCGGCCTGTGGCCGTGCCGGCGGCCCCTTTTCCGGGTGCCGCCGTTTTTCTCATTGTCTCCCGGCTACCGCCGGACTGCATCCTTGCCGGCGGAGCTCTTGCTGACGGCCTTCTCCAGGCCGGCGTCAATGCCCAACGCCCCCCGGAGTTCGGTCTCCCGTTCGTTCATGCCCTCGCGGACGGCGTCGGCGAAGTCGTACAGACCGTCGGCGAGCCTGCCTACGGCCCGGTTGAGGCCCTCGGGGCCCAGGTTGGACTGCGCTTCCGTGACCTTGCGGAACGCGATAACGCCGATGGCGACGCCGATTCCCATCCAGATGATTCTGTTCATGTCAGGTTCTCCAGTGGGTTTAACGGCTGCGGCGGCCGGTGGCGGGCTTTTTGCGGGCGGTGAAGGCCGAGCGCACGCCGTAGCTGAAGGACGCGACCTTGATCAGCGGCGATCCGACGGTGGCGGCCATGAGCGAGGACAGCGCCGAGATGTTGGCCGACGCGTCCGAGACGTTGTTCGCGATCCCGTCGACCTTCTTCAGCTGCTCGTTGGTGGTGGAGACAGTGGCTGTGACTTCGTCCATCAGCGGGGTGGCACCGTCACTGATCGAACGGATCGAGGTCCGCACCTCGTCGAACACTCCCCCGAGCTTCAGGATCGGCACGGCAAGCAGCAGGACCAGCAGTGCGAACACCCCGGCCGCGATCAGGCCGGCAATATCGCCACCAGTCATAGTCGTTCATCTCCTTGTTGCGTCGTCTGTCTGCGGGCGTCTCCGGCTGACACAGCCGGCAACCGCAGAACTCCCCCAAGTACCTTACATACAAAGAAGCCCGTGGCGCTTGCCACGGGCTTCTTTGTAAGGTGTCGCGTTGGATCTAGCGTGCGTAGAATTCCACGACGAGCTGCTCTTCGCAGGTCACGGGGACCTCAGAGCGCTTGGGGCGACGGACCAGGCGTGCCTGCAGGGCGTCGAGCTTGACGTCCAGGTATGCCGGAACCATCGGCAGGACGTCGCGGTGAGCGCCGGCTGCTGCAACCTGGAACGGGGGCATGCTCTCGCTGCGGCTGTGAACGTGGACCAGCTGGCCCTCGGAGACGCGGAAAGACGGGCGGTCAACACGGATGCCGTCGACCAGGATGTGGCGGTGGACTACCAGCTGGCGGGCCTGGGCGATGGTGCGGGCGAAGCCTGCACGCAGCACGAGGGCGTCGAGACGCATTTCGAGCAGTTCGATCAGGTTTTCACCGGTCAGGCCCTTGGTGCGGCGTGCTTCTTCGAAGGCACGGGTCATCTGGGCTTCGCGGATGCCGTACTGGGCGCGCAGACGCTGCTTTTCGCGCAGACGTACGGCGTAGTCCGAGTCCTGCTTCTTGCGGGCACGGCCATGCTCACCGGGGCCGTACGGGCGGCGCTCCATGTACTTGGCGGCCTTGGGGGTCAGAGCAATGCCGAGTGCACGCGAAAGGCGTGCGGTACGGCGAGCACGAGTGTTGTTAGCCACTTGTGTCCTTCCAATATCTGCGGTGTGTCAGTGTTACTGGCCTCCACGATGGAGAGCATCGGCCAACCGCTGCCTTTTGCTACTGGGCACAGGGCAAACCCATCCAATGAACATCGCAACAGCGTGCAATGCTGGAATCGGGTGGATTGTGCGTCTGTGCCTTGCCAGACAACGAACAAGCCTACCATGCCGGAGCCTGCGGCCCGTCAGTCCGGTCAGGGCAGCCGGTCAGGGCCGTCAGTCAGAACCTGGCGTGCACGCCCCGGCTGCTGCGCCGCCCGAAGGATGCGGCACCCAGGAATTCGACGGCCACGAACGATGCCGGCCCCGCCACCCATTCATCATGGCCAGGTGGAATCGTGTAGGTGTCGTTGGGACGGATCGTGGTCCGCAGCCCGTCGGAGGATTCCACTTCCATCACCCCCGAGATGCAGAACCCGAGGTGGTGGTGCTGGCACAGCTCAGTCTGCTCAAGGGGTTTGATCGACTCGGACCACCGCCACCCGGGTCCGAGGATGAGTCGGGCCACCGAGTAGTCGTTCACGGTGACAAGGTCGAATTCGGCGTTCTCCGGGCACCGCTTCTTGTCCGGTACATCGAAGGACTTTACTGCCAGGGCGGTGACGAAATTTACGGACATAAAGACACGACCTAGGAACTCGGACGATGAAGCCCGGCGTTGAGCCAGGCTTTTGGTGGGCCGGCCGCCGACCTGAGGTCCGGGAAGCGAAGAGCCGGCGATGTGTGCTGCTTGCCGCGTGTCCACGTGCGGCCGGAGCGGTCACAACACGCACGTTCAGCAGGTCCTTGCTGATCTAAATCCACGTTAGACCTCAGGGACGGGAAGTCAACGGGCAGTTTCCGTCGCCGCCCGGTCACTTGCCGCGGATGATCTTTCGCAGCCGCTCCAGCCGGGTGGAAATGTCCCGCTCCGCGCCGTTGGCCGTGGGCTCGTAGTAGTTGCGGCCCACCAGGTCGTCCGGCGGGTACTGCTGGGTGGCCACGGAGTGGGGCGCGTCATGGGCGTATTTGTAGCCTTGCCCGTGGCCCAGCTGCTTGGAACCCGGGTAATGGGCGTCGCGCAGGTGGGCGGGGATGCCGTTGCCCAGGCCGGCGCGGACGTCGGCGATCGCCTGGTTGATGCCCAGGTAGGCGGCGTTGGATTTGGGTGCCGTGGCGAGGTGGACCACAGCCTCGGCCAGGATGATGCGGCCTTCCGGCATGCCGATGAGCTGCACGGCCTGCGCCGCAGCGACGGCAGTCTGGAGCGCCGTCGGGTCGGCCATGCCGACGTCCTCGGCCGCGGAAATGACGATGCGCCGCGCTACGAACCGCGGGTCCTCCCCCGCCTCGAGCATCCGGGCGAGGTAGTGCAGGGCAGCGTCGACGTCGGAGCCCCTGATGGACTTGATGAAGGCACTGGCGACGTCGTAATGCTGGTCGCCGGCGCGGTCGTAGCGGACCGAGGCGACGTCGAGGGCGCGTTCCGTGTGCTTCAGCTCGATCTTCATCGGCGCCGCCCCGCTGACCACTGCGTCGGCGTCGTCCGCGTCCCCGAACGCGACGCCTGCCGCCGCCTCGAGCGCGGTCAGCGCCCGGCGGGCGTCTCCGCCGGAGAGCCGGACGAGGTGCGCCAGGGCGTCGTCGCTCAGTTCCACCTTGCCGCCGAGCCCGCGGTCGTCCGTTGCGGCCCGCAGGAGAAGGCCCTCGACGTCGGCGTCGGTGAGCGGTTTGAGCGTCAGCAGCAGGGAGCGCGAGAGCAGCGGGGAGACGACGGAGAAGGAGGGGTTTTCGGTGGTTGCTGCGACCAGGACCACCCAGCGGTTCTCGACGCCGGGCAGCAAGGCGTCCTGCTGGGCCTTGTTGAAGCGGTGGATCTCGTCCAGGAACAGCACGGTGGTGGTCTTGAAGAGGTCACGGGCGGTGAGGGCCTCGTCCATCACGCGCCGGACGTCCTTGACGCCGGCGGTGATGGCGGAGAGCTCGACAAACTTCCGGCCGGGACCCTTGGCGATGACGTGCGCGAGCGTGGTTTTGCCGGTTCCGGGCGGGCCCCAGAGGATCAGGGAACTGGGGCCTGCGGGTCCGGTGGCGTCCGTTCCGGCGGCGAGCTGGCGCAGCGGCGAGCCCTGGCCGAGGAGGTGCTGCTGGCCCACCACGTCGTCGAGCGTCCGCGGCCGCATCCGGACGGCGAGCGGGCTGCGCGGGGACACTCTGCGGGCCTCGCCGGATTCCTCCGCGTCGCCGTCATCCTCGATAGCGGCGCCGCTGTCCCGCCCTGCGCCAAAGAGATCATCCACATAGATAGGCTACTTCTAGTTCCCGCCCGCCCAGACACTCACCTCACAATGGAGACCCGCGACATGACAACCCCCGAGTCACGTGTGGCGTTCGTCTCCGGCGCGCGGCTGCAGGGGTGGGTGGAGCGTTTCGCGGCGAGCCACGGCACGCTGGTTGAGGAAGAGCGCGACGGCGGCCTGCAGCTGAGTGCCGGGGACGGGGCCGTGGCGCTGCTGCAGGCGCCGTGGCCGGCGGACGGCCGTCCCGGGCGCGGCAGCGACGCCGTAGCCCGCCTCGCGTCCCTGGCGTCCCAGCCGCGGGGCATCGGAGCGGTACTGGTCCGCCGCGGCGGCTACTCCGTGGCGGTGGTGAGCGGCGGTGCAGTGCTCGCGTCCAAGACCGGCACACGGCATGTCCAGTCCCGGACGGCTGCCGGCGGCTGGTCGCAGCAGCGCTTTGCCCGGCGCCGGGCGAACCAGGCCGATGCGCTGGTGGAGGCCGTGGCGGAGCATGCGGCACGGATTTTCGCGGAGCACCGGATCGAGTACCTGGCTCCCGGCGGCGACCGCACCCTTGCCGAGCAGGTCCTCGCCGAACCGGTGCTGAAGCAGTACGCCACACGGCCGAGGCTGGCGTTCCTCGACGTCCCGGATCCGCGCGCCGCAGTGCTGAAGAAGGCCGCCGCTGACCTGTGCGCCGTGCGGATCCTGGTGACGGATCCGCCGGCTTCGTCTAATGCCCCTGCGGCCTACCCTCCGGACTAGCAGGTAGGCGCGACGCCAATGCGATGCCCGCACCGATCTGCAAGAGACTGACAGCCCGCGTCAGTTGAGGATGGTCAGCCCACATACGCATGCACTTGCGCCACGGCTCCGGGCCGAACTCCCACCGCGTCGAGTGCTGCACCGGAAACAACACTCCGAGGACACCGTCCCCGATGGCCATCATTGCCACGGATTCCGCAAGAACAACTTTCACAGGGAGCCTCCACTAATTGCGGCCGCTGACGGCTGGTCGAGCGACCTGCCGAGGGGGCGAATGCCCCTATTCACTCCGATTGTTCTCCGTCCACGATCAGGGTTTCCAGTGCTGAAAGGCCCTGCCCCGCCAGGCCAGCCCGTCGACAGTCCACGGACACACGACCGCTGGATGCACTCCAGGATTATGACCCGCGGGGGACAAAACGGATCTTGCGACTGACCGCCCGACCTCAACTCCCGGACGTGGAAGTATTCACTTATGACTATCGATAATGATGATTCCAACATTCCGGCGCCGGTGGACTCACAGGGCATTGACGCCTCGACCGAAATCCGCCGTGGCTGGGACCACATCGGCGCGATAATCGTCGACGCAACCTTGCAGCGACGGCAGAACTACCACGAGACCGTCATGCCCCGCGTTGTCGCACTGGTTGAGGCCTGGCCGGATGCCGCCACGACCAGCGGATTCCGCCGTCGTCTCGATACGGGAAAGCTCTCGGAAGTCATCAATTGGCCGTCGCCTGGCCGCCTGGCCCAGGTCGAGGACATCACATTCGTGTTCGAGCGCCAGGGCATCGAAACGGTGATGGACCTCCGGGCCACGTTCGGTGAGGAGGCCAAGAGAGGCATTCTCCGGGAGGAACTGGCGGCCGTACGGCACGTCAGTCCGAAAACTCTGGATTACATCGAGACCCTGAGCGGAGCCACTCAGGCTGCGGCCGCCACATCCCTTGGCGACGACCAGGAACAACGAACCGTTCCCCCGGGCGTCGACGCCGGCTGACTGCTTGCTAACCGTCGACTGTTCGAGCGGCGCCGGGGGCCGGCGCCGATGCCGGCAGATCAGCTGCTAGGCCAGCGAGCGGACGCCCGATCCTGTGTCTGGATTCGGAGCGGACTTCTTTGAGTACCCGCTCAGACCGGTCAACGGCGCACTCGATAGCGCAGGTGAAGCACCCGGTTGCCCTGAATGACCACGTCAGGATCCTCCAACAGGTGCTGCGCGTGGACCGAGCCGAAGTAGCGCTTGCCGGACCCGAACACGACGGGTGCGACGTCCATGCGCACCTCGTCGACCAGCCCCGCGGCAAGCACTTGGCCACCGACGTCGCCAGCAGCGACCTCAACTGTGCGGTCACCCGCAAGCTCCTGCGCCTTGGCCACGGCTGCCTCGACGCCGTCGACGAAGTGAAACGGCGCCTCGGGGTCCCAGCCCTCAGGCTCCGGCCGGTGCGTCACGACGACCACGTGGGCGACCCCGCTCGGAGGCTTCCCGTCCCAGCCGTCCGTCAAGTCGAAGACGTGGCGGCCGGCGATGGTCGCCCCGATCTCGTCCCAGTACGGCCGGGTGTAGTCGTAGGACGTCTGTGACACCTTCAACTCGCCGCTCTCGTCCAACGGCACGTCACCGCTGGTCAACCAGTCGAATAGGGGTCCGGGCTGGTCGTTCTCATCCGCGATGAAGCCGTCCACCGACACCGAGCTGTACATGACCACCTTGCCCATGGGTCTCTCCTTTGCTTTCGGGTGCCCCCAGATTAGCGACTTCTCGCGGTTCGTGGCGGGTTGACCTGCTGAAGGGTTTTCACGCTGCGACTCGCGCGGCGCTGGTGGGCAGGACCCGGTATCGGTAGTTGCGCCCGTTGCGGACGCCGCGGCCGGTGCGCTTGATCGTCGTGTTCGCTTCCTCGGTGCGGGTGCTGG